>CP031585.1:2723269-3024230 GCA_003217735.2 Marinibacterium anthonyi
ACGGAGACCTCCAATGCTAGAGTCGGCAACGTGTGGCAGTTAAACGTCAGGTCTTACCGGTCGGGCGATAGACGCGACAATCCAACGGAGCCACTTCTCGCCGCCGCCAGGTCTGAGGTCATCGTCAGATACTCATTCTGGCTCCAGATTTGAAAAAAGTTGTCGAAGAATGGTGACATTGGATGCCCCGACTGTCCGGCAGGCAGCAGGAAGTAGGAGGCCATGTCTTCCGACATACTCATGATCGCCTGAAAGTTGCTGCCAGTACTGCTGACAAATGAGCGATCATTCGTAGGATCGAAGGATGTGGAGAACTGCGTATATGGATCCCCGGAGATTTCTTTCCGAAGAGACAGGAATTCCTTCAGCAGACCTTCTGATGATATCGTCGACGAGTTCATTTCCACGTAATGCTCACTTCCCCACATCCAGCTGGAGGGGTCGGAGCCATGGCGCTGGTTTAACCAGTCAACCGCATCGTCCAGTGCTGCTTCAATCTGATCTTGGCAGGTTTCGACCCGTGATGATGTCCGGATATCGCACCAGTCGGCACTCTCGCCTCGTGCGCTAAGAGCCGAGATAAGGAATTCAGGATTTGGAAGTTTCCACAGCTGCTCTTGTATGGGGAACTCGTCTTTGAGGATGCGTCGTTGCAGAGCGAGTGACCAAGCCCAGAAAGCCAGAGGCTCAGGCGAATAGCGATCCATATTTCCGTTCCATGCAGCGAGAAGATCAAGAACCTGGCTCCGAAGTTGGACGAGGTTCCGATCTTCGCTGGAAAGAACGGAGTTTTGAAACCAGAGCTCGCGGGCCATCAGTGGGAGCAAGACCCGCGAAGCTTCGCTCACGGTATCGCGCTGGACTGCTTTCACACCCTCCATGGAGAAAACTGTCTGCCGGTCCTGAAGTGTGGACAGGCGCAAGGTTCGAAGCGATGGTTTTCGAGAGCGATCGTCTTGTGGACTTGAAGCTGAGGTGTTCCGATCAATAACCAATATTTCCAATCCTGCAGGCAAAATGTCCGATGCCTCTTCAACCGCGTCGCCTGCGTCGGTTGATCGGGAAAGTTTTTCTAATATGGTTATGAAGCTGCCCGCGCTCGCAACCTGAAGTGGTTCCAGTTCTTCGTCATGAGGAAAGTCACTTGAACGGAATGCCCATGCGATACGGTCATTGCGCCCCACAAATACGAACGGTATTCCCGGCAGGGTACTCCCCATGACGGCCCCTGTCGGTAACTGAAGATCAGCCAAGTACCATTCTGAAGGTAAGGATAGAGGACCAATACTATCCGCGGCAAGAATAGGAACTCCAGTCACGCTTTGGGCACTTTCCACCGCCCACGCATCAAGGCTCACTCTAGGGTTATACGTGATCATATCTTGGAGAAATGGTGGATTTTCTGAGGGCGTGTCTTCAACGAGGCCAGAATTGGCTAACTCATGGGGCGTCAGACGGAGGCTGGCCAGGAAATACTTCGCGATATTGAGGCTATCCGCGGGCCTCCAAGGCGTAATTTCAGTTTGGCCGGAGATCAATAATTCCGGGGCGCCACGACCTCGCCAACCCTTAGAGACAATGTCCAGCCATGCGTTGACGCCGGCTGAATAGGCTGCAAGGTCGTCTTCGACAGAATTTGGGAGGGGGATCGTCAGGTTCGCAAGTCGTCCTGCGTTCGCTTTCTGTCGTGCGCTTAATAATTGGCTCAGCCTGTCCTGCGCGTGGGCAAACCCAATCGCGAAGTATATGTCGGCAGCCGAACTTCCTATAATATGTGGGACTGCAGAGGAGTCTCTCAGAACATCGACTGTCTGTTCTATGCCAGCGACTGTGAAGTCTTCGTCGTAGTCCGGAACAGATGCGGTCAGCAATACGTAAATGAACGCCGATACAGCCAGAGCCAAAGTGGCGAGAGTCCCGAAAGTATACAGCAAAGTTCTGAAAAGACGTCGCAATTTTATGGCACCTCAAAGGTTTTCTAAGACGCCAAACGCAGGAAGACCAATGATACGAAGAAGGTCAGGAGGCCAAAAGCGATACCCGAGCTGACCGCATATTGCATGATATCCAGCCGGTTTCCTTTACGGCGACGCGCCAGATACCCACCCCAAATTGCTCCTGCGAGGATACCCGCGATCGTCAACATGACTTTGCCTCCGCTGATGCTTTTTTATTTCTTGCCCGATGCATGCCTGACAGCCTTGAGCCAAGAAACACGATCCAAGTAACGGCGATTAACGCCAGGAACGTCCAGTCGCCGAACCGTGCATATGGCGTGGGGTTGAGGGCGCCGGGAAGTTCGGCATCGATGACACCGGTCTCTTCGATGCCAAGCTTCACAATGAGCTCGCCCTTCGCGTCGATTACCGCTGAGATGCCGGTGTTCGCGGCCCTCACAATCGGAAGTCCTTCTTCGACGGCACGCATGCGGACCGCAGCAAGGTGCTGCTCGGGTCCTATACTGGTGCCGAACCAGGCATCGTTTGTTGCGTTGAATATCCAGTCGGGCCGATGCTGATCGTCGATGACGTCGCCCGGAAAGATGATCTCGTAGCAGATGGCCACAGCCAGCGGGGGAGCGCCGGGCAGGGTCAGCGTTCGCGGTCCTGCACCGGGCGTAAAGTCTCCCAGGCCTTGGGTGATCCGGTCGAGCTTAAGCCAGCCGCGGAAGGGGACATACTCGCCGAATGGAACGAGATGGTGTTTTGCATAGCCGGTCAGAATGTCTCCGGTTTGATTGTAAGCTTGGACGGTGTTGAAATAGAGCGTTTCTTGGTTCTTTCGCGTGCGGTCCGGGACGCCGGTCAGAAGCAGTGCACCATCCTGCAAGATGGCGGCAATGCGAGATCGCGCTCGCAGATCCTCATCGAGAAAGCCCGGAAAGGCGGTTTCCGGCCACAGGAGCACATCCACCTCGCCGGGACCGCTCGAGAGGTCCAGATAACGTGTGAAGGTCTCGTCTCGCTGTTCGGGCGCCCATTTCTCTTTTTGCGGCACGTTGCCTTGAACGATGCGCAGATTGATTCCGGGCGCCGGTCTTGGCTCTACTCGGAGCCGGCTTTGGCCTAGGATCCATGTCGTCGCGATCACGGCCGCGAAAAGGCAAGCGGGTAGCCAGCGCCGTGGCCCTGCCGACTCAATTGCCGCCGCCGGCAGTGTTCCGGCCAGGACTAGAAGAAAGCCCAGGCCGTAGCTGCCGATCCATGCAGATGGCTGCCTCAGCGCCGGGTAGTCGACAAGAGCGTAGGCAGTGAGGTTCCAGGGAAATCCCGTGAGGACGTGCCCGCGCAGCCACTCTGCTGCTGTCCAGCAGGTCGCGAACAGCAGGCAGGTCGTCACGCTTGTGACCGCACGGCTTGACGTTGCGCCGGAAAATAGCGCCGCGGCCAGGGCTGGAAAGATGGATAAACCGGCGGCCAGTACCGCAACTGCCGGGATGGCCAACGCACCGAATTTATCCGGGTCCACATAAAAACTTTCGGCAACCCACGAGAGGCCAAAGCCGAACTGACCCAGACCGAAACTCCAACCAACGAGCGCGGCACTCCCGACGGAGACGGGGCGGAGCAGAAGGATAAGCGCCGAATACGATACGGGTAAGAGCGCGATGATCGAGAAGGGAGGAAGCGTCAGAACCGTCATCGCTCCGGCTGCGATAGAAATAGCAGTGCGCGCCGGCAAGCAAGTCTTCCAGCCTCTGGATAGAAGCGAAAGGTAATTCATGGGTCGGTCCGGTGCGATTGCCAAAATTTGGGCACAATGAGAAGCATCCCGACGCCACATACCACAAACACATCGGCCATGTTGAAGGTTGGCCAATGAGCGGTGCCTACGTAGAAGTCAAGAAAGTCCGTGACGCCCTGGAAGCGCAAGCGATCCGTTATGTTGCCGAAGGCTCCTCCAATAATCGCACCATATGCGGCAGCCTCGACTTTGTTGGCGGCTTGATACATCAATACCGACAGCCAGGCACAGACGGCAATTGCCAACCCCGCTAGCGCCCACCAAGGTGTTCCACTGAGAAGGCCGAAGGTCATCCCATCATTGCGATGGTAGGTGAGGTTGAAGCCAGGGATGATTGGGAAGCCGTTAAGCAGGGTTTCCGCGTTCGCAACCACAATGGCTTTCGTGGCCTGATCTGCGGCGAAAGCGATGAATATTGCAAACGCTCCGGTTGCTGATGTTTTCATCTCAGGAAGCATAATCTTACCTTTGTCTGATGCCAAAAAAGAGCATTAGGACCAAGCCAAATGCTAAACCTAGCGCGACTCTGTTCGGATGTTCTGATCGATGTCTTTTGGGGACAATCTCATGGCTGGCTACGTAAATTAGCGAACCCACCGCCAGTGCCGTACCCCAAGGAGCGCGGTACAGTGAGGAATTAACCATGGCAGCACTGAGTAAGCCTCCAACCGGCTCTATTAGACCGGTCAAGGCCGAAATGAACCACGCGCGATTTTTAATGTACCCCTCTCCTAAGAGGACGGCTGCCACTGCCAGCCCTTCAGCCGAATTTTGTACTGCGATTCCAATGGAAAGTGGCAATCCACCTGATATCCCATCAGCAGTGAGCGCGATGCTCGACGCAAACCCCTCGGGGACATTATGCACGGTGACGGCGAGGACAAAGAACCACGCACGACGGAGTGTCTCAGGGTTGGGTGGCTCAGAGCGCGGGTGCAATCGTTCGCAAGGTATTCTTCGGTTTATCTGGGCTACTTCGCTCAACCCAAGAAAAACGGAGAAGCAGACTATCGCTGCGGGAGCTGCCCCATACTCGAACAGTCCTTTAGCACCATCCAAGCCTATAAAAATCATGGACACTAGCATTCCCGCGAGCATCAGTACCACTGCAACGCAGAGCAAAGTGTCTCGAGTTTCCCGAGATGGGACGTCACCGAACAAAACGGGCACCGCGCCGACCGCCGTCAGCGTGCCGGCGGCGAGACTTCCAATCAGACCGAGCAGTATCGGGGGCAGGGTGTCCATGTCTGAGCTGGTTCACCCTTCCGGGTAACTCGAATAGATCTCGGTCGACCCGTCCTGCCGGATTAGAAAGACATCGTAGGCTTCCCGGTCTTCTTCGGGACCCATGCCGGGCGAACCGTAAGGCATTCCGGGCACCGCAAGGCCGATTGCGTCAGGACGTTCTTCCAGAAGACGGCGGATGTCGGAAGCCGGTACATGCCCTTCGATCACATAGCCTTCCACCAAACCGGTATGGCAGGAGACCATGCGTTGGGGCACACCTCTCTCCAGCTTGAAACGAACCAGCAGCCCGCCGAACATGTCTTCGCCGGAGGGCGCAGAACCGTTTTCCTCGAGATGGTTCATCCACGACAGGCAGCAGCCACAGCCGTTCGTCTTGCGAACCTCGATAGCTGTAACTTCTGCGAACGCCTGGGCAGCCGGAAGCAGTGAGATTGCGAAAACAAGTATATGTTTCAGACTATTCATCGGTCACAGGCTTTCAGTTGCTTGCCGGGCGATCTCGCGGTCCAGACTGGTGGCCAGAAGGGCGCGTGCCCCAGCAAGGCGTGACAACGCGGAGGTATCATCATTCGTCTGGCGCTCTATTGCATTGGCGAGGCGGTCGTCGGAGAGAGGATCGGTTGGGCGACCTTCGACGAGAACTTCGTAGTGAAGATTGGGCCCGGTTGCCGTACCGGTGGCGCCGACGCGCCCAATCATGTCCCCCGCCGCCACGCGCTGGCCTTGAGCGAGCTTGTCGGGGGTCGAGCTGAGATGCGCGTATCTCGTCATGGTGTCCGAGCCGTGAGTGAGTTCGACGACGCGGCCGTACCCATTCCGCCAGCCGATGAAGCTGACTTGACCGGGGGCTGTCGCATGGACCGGAGTTCCACCCGCTGCTGCGAAGTCGACTCCAGTGTGCATTCGAACATTGCCATAGACCGGGTGTGTGCGACGTCCAAAAACAGAACTGAGGCGCGCACCTTCGACCGGTTGTGCAAAGACCCGCAAGACCTCACCGTCCACATAGATCGTCGCCTGACCGCTTCCGTTATCCGGCCAGACGATTTCGTAGAGGGTTCCGCCGATCTCCAGAGCAGCGAATGCCAGGTCAGGCTGCCCGATTCTTTCGTTTGCAAGCCGGGCCTCTCTCCAAAGAAGTTGCAGTTTTTCGCCGCCCGACATGTCACGACGGAAATCCACAGTTCCGCCGAGCATTTGCGCAAGGTCCACGGCAAACCGGGCGGGCATGTCGGCCTCTTCGAGGGCGGCGAAGAGTGAACTGCCGATCACCACCTCACCCGCGAGGGTTACGATTTCGGGTTCAGGTGAAACGACTGATGTAGACAGCTCTTCACCGAAGGTGGCCTCAATCCGAACACCGTCTCCGACGTTAAGCGATACCGAGCGCGCAGCACCATCTGCGGTCGAGATGAGGGTGATGGAATGTCCGGGCCGAAGGCGCCGTAGGTCATATTCAGCACCTATTGCCAGGGCGACTTCTGCCCGGGTGTTTGCCGCGAGGCCGGCCTCCGCCAGGACTGCATCGAGGGTTTCGCCAGGCGCGATTTCGCGCGACCATCTCGTCAGAACGGGTTCAATCTCCGGCAATGCATTGTCGCTGGCCGCGATCTCCTGCAGGAGCGGCAAGGATTTGAATTCGGGAACTCTTTCGATACCTGGGTGTCCCTGTGCCGGAAAGGCGGTTTCCAAAACCCTGGGAGCTTGCAACGCCGGCGGAGACCACGCGCTAGCTGCGGCGAGCTCCGGAGGAACCGGATCGCTCGACCATTCCCAGGATAATGCAAGTCCCCCAGCGGACAATGCCGCTAAGCCTGTGAAACTTGCCGCGAATATTCCAAACTTCATGGTGGCCCCCTAAGATTCTTCTTCAAGTGCACGCCGGATTTTAGGCACGGCGAATTCTCTCGGTTCGTGATAGTCAATCATGGAGACGAACCGGCCCGAACGATCGAACAGGAAGACACTCGCGGTATGGTTCATCGTGTAATCGCCGCTTTCGGTCGGTACGCGCTCGTAGCTTGCACGGAAACCGCGCACGGCTTGTGCGATCTGATCTTGGGCCCCGGTCCATCCACGGATAGCTGAATGGAAATAGCTGACATACTCTTCCATCGTTTCGACGGTGTCTCGCGCAGGATCGACGGTGATAAAGACCACATTCATCTCCGTGGCGTCGTCGCCCAGCTCGTCCAACCAGCCAGAGATGTCCGACAGTGTGGTCGGGCATACGTCCGGACAGTAGGTGAAGCCGAAGAACACCATGGACGGGCGCCCGATCAGAGACTCTGGCCCGACCTCGTTGCCCTCGTGGTCGGTCAAGCTGAAATCCATGACGGATAGGTCAAGGGTAAGCAGGCCAGTCGATTCCGGCGCACCTGGGCCGTCTACCTGCCACCAACCGATTAAGAGCACGGAAGCAAGCGCCCCGGCACCGGCTACGGCGTATCCAAGGATTGTCCGTCGCCGCATCACTCGCTCGGACCGCGCGCCGCTATTCCTCGGATGGGGACCACGATTTCGACCGTCCTTCCATTGTCGAACTTCAGCGTTAGCGGAAAGCTCTCTCCTTCCTGCATCGGCGCCTGCAGGCGCATCAGCATTGCATGCAGACCGCCCGGCTCCAGTGCCACGTTCTGGCCCGGCTCGATCGTAATCTCCCCGGCTGAGGACATGGAGCTCACGCCTTCGGCATTGGTTCGGGTTTCGTGTATCTCGGACATCAGCGCGATTGGTGTCGCCAGGCCGACGATAGTCACGGGCGTGTCACCGGTATTGCGAATGGTCATGTAGGCGGCGCCGGGGCGGCTTGTACCGATAGATGCCCGGGCCCATGCGCCCTCGACGACCAAATCCTCCGAACCTGCCAGAGTTGATGTTGGAGCGCCCACGAATGTCAGCAGCGAGACAAGTACTTTGATGAGATGGTTCTTCTTCACAACAGCCTTTCCAATTTGCATGGCTCAGCTCCGCGCCGCGGCCACTTCGGCCGCCACGAGGCGTCGCAGTTCGTCCTCCCCGAACGGGTTTAACGGGCGGCCGTTCACGAAAAAGGTCGGTGTCTGGACTACGCCCATGGCTTCGACATCCGCGCGATCCTGGTTGAGAACGGCCGTCGTCCCTGGAAAGAGCAACTGTTCACGCGCCTCCTCGACGTCCAGTCCGGCGGAGGCGGCAATATCCAGGATCAGACCCGGTTCAGGCGCCCCATGAGAGGCCCAACGCGGCTGCTCGCGCAGGACGGCTTCGAGCACGGGTTCGAAGACGTCTTGCATGCGAGCCGCCTCGAGCACCCGGATGGCCTCTTCTGACGCCTCACCATGGAATGGCGTGTAACGGATCACCACGCGCACGTCGTTGCCGTGTTCGGACATGATGTTCTTGACCACCGGATAAAAGGCCCGACAAGCCTCGCAGGCCGGGTCGAAGAATTCGACAATCGTTACAGGTGCGGTTTCCGACCCGAGGATCGGCGAGTAGGACCGGATCAGCGCATCGGACAGTTCCGGCGGAACGGCCTCTCCCACGGGGGCCGGAGAAGGGCGGGTCACATACCAGGATGCTGCGCCAAACCCTGCTAGACCAAAGGTGAGCACGGAGAGGATCAGGGCACGTCTGTTCATTCTTGCGGTTCCTTCAGGGAGAGGGCGGAGAGTGCTCCAATCATGGTGAAGGCGACCAACGCCATCAGCGGAATCGGAATTCCGAAGACCAGCTGGTTGTCGTCGGTGCAGGAGGGGCCGGTCGCGGTGCAGGGCTGAATTTGCTCGGGGACCAGGCCCGCATAGAGGCCCAAATGCCAGACCGCGACGGCCGCGCCGCCTAAGGCGAGCGCGAGCCCGTAGCGTCCGGCATTGCGGTCATTCCACCACAATCCGAGGCCGAGGATGATCGCCAGCGGGAACATGAAGGCGCGCTGGAACCAGCAAAGCATACAGGGCGTTTGGCCGAGCACTTCGCCGATGAAGAGGACCGCCAGTGAGGCCGTCATGGCGACAGTCCATGCCAGCCCGAGGGCCATGTCTCCGGCAATACGCTTCATGTCGGTCAGATCCTTTCCTGCAGATCAGCAAGGATCTCTTCAGCGGACGTGCCGTAAGGCCACGAGGTTGAGTAACCTGCCTTTGGGTCAAATAGGAACAAGTTCGAGGTATGGCTCATCGTGTAGCCCCCCGGAGCGGTTGGATCGTCGTTCCTTTCGAAGAATATGGGAAATTTATCAGATACGGCAGCCATCTGGGCCGCTGTTCCGGTGAGGCCGACGATGCCCGCGTCGAACTGCGCAACGTATTCGGACAGGACTACTGGACGATCCCGTTCCCCGTCGATCGTGATGAAGATGGGCTGAACCTTTTCTGCCTCATCGCCCAGTCCCTCCATAAGGACGGCCACTTCGGAGAGTGTCGTCGGGCAGATATCCGGGCAACTCGTAAACCCGAAGAAAATCAGCATCCAACGGCCTGAAAAGTCACGCTGCGTTTGGACCATGCCACGATGATCCGTCAGCTCGAATTCCGCGAAAAACGCGCTATCGTTTTCGGTCCGCTCGGTTTCGGAGGCAGCGTCAGGCCGCAGTAGCAAACTGATGTACAAAAGTGCTGCCGTGGCCGCCATGGCCCACAGTATTTTCTGGAAACTGGAAAGATTCACACTGCGTCGCCCGATTCCGATTGTTTGCTCGGGCTTCGTGTACGACCTCTAGCAGCTATAGCTTCAAGCCAAGATGACGTCGAAAGGCTCAGCTTCACTGAACTGTGAAGGGCGTTCCAGACTTGTCATCACTCCGGCGCGAAGCTACACTTTCTATAGATACGAGGTCGGGTAAGATGCTGACAATTGGCGCGATGGCGAGGAAAACCGGGACCAAGGTCCAGACGATTCGCTATTATGAGCAGATAGGCTTGATGCCTGAGCCCGACAGAACCGATGGCGGTCAGCGCCGTTACGGCGATGCTGCGCTCGACAGATTGTCCTTTGTTCGTCATGCGCGGCAATTGGGGTTCTCGCTTGATGCCATCCGTGAACTCCTGGACCTGAGCGACAATCCTGGAACGTCTTGCGCCGACGTTGATGCCATCGCACGCCGACAGCTTAAACAAGTCGAGCAACGGTTGAGCCGACTAGAAGCACTCCGTACTGAGTTGAAACGCATGGTTCACGAATGCACTGGCGGGCGAACTGCTGACTGCCGCGTTCTTGAGGTCTTGCGCGACCACTCCGAATGCCTCACCGATCATGAAGATGTCGGTCTTTGAGCCGTACTTGCCATTTTAAGCGAAGAGCGGAAACTTCCGGTTATGGAGATGTCTCCATAACCGGAAATCCTAGCTATTCGCCGGTTCCAGACGCGGCGGCTACAGGGCGGCCGTCATTTACACGCTGATCGTCACGGTTCAGTGGCCGCTTTTTTCAATGTCGTCGATCTCTTCAACAAGCGCGACGGCGAACCCCGCGCCGACTGCCGATCTTCCGGGACGTCTCGACGTCCTGATCCGCGAGCTCGGCTATTTGCCCTTTGCCCAGACCGGCGGCCAGTTCCTCTTCCATCTGACTAGCCGCCTGTACGAGCGCACCTCGGTCATCGTCACGACCCGTCTGACCTTCGGCGAATGGCTCACCGGCCTCGGCGATGCCAAGATGAGGAATGCGCTCCTCGACACTCTGACCCTCCACTGCGAGATCCGCGAAACCGGGAACGAGAGCTGGCGCTTCGCGGCGATCACGCACAAGGTGTGGGCCGATGGCAGCGATTTCCTCTGGTCGCGCTAGGTGTTTGATCCCACGGTTTGATGGTATGATCCTTTCGAAGGAATGGAAGGACGCCCTATGGGACAAGTTCGTCACGAAAGCGCCACGATCGAGCCAGCGAGGCGCCACCGGTCCGAGCCCGCTGGCGAGGGCACGCCGTCGGAGCAGCAATACAGCGATCGCAAGCTTCGCTCGCGACGTTGAGCCGGGAGCTCGGGATCAATCCCAAGACGGTTGTGAAGTGGCGTAAACGGCAGACGGTCGATGATCGTAAAACCGGGCCAACGGAGCCTCGTTCGACGGTCCTCACCAAGGCTGAGGAGGCGGCCATCGTCGCGTTTCGACGCCACACGCTGCTGCCGCTTGATGACTGCCTCTATGCCCTTCAGCCGTCCATCCCGCACCTGACGCGCTCAGCGCTGCACCGGTGTCTACAGCGGCATGGCATCTCGCGCCTGCCTGACGTCGAGGGCGACAAGCCGAAGCGGTCGAAGTTCAAACGCTACCCGATCGGCTTCTTCCACGTCGACATCGCCGAAGTGCAGACTGCCGAAGGAAAGCTCTTCCTGTTCGTTGGCATCGACCGCACGAGCAAGTTTGCCGTGACCCAGCTCGTCGAGAAAGCAGACAGGAAGACGGCCTGGGAGTTCCTGCAACACATGCTCGAAGCCGTGCCATATCAGGTTCACACTGTCCTCACTGACAACGGCATTCAGTTCGCCGAGCAGCCTCGGAACCGGAATACCGCGTATTCACGGCCGTTGCGCTTGGACATGATCTGCGAGGCAAACGGAATCGAGCTCCATCTGACCAAGCCCAATCATCCTTGGACCAACGGACAGGTCGAACGGATGAACCGCACGATCAAGGAGGCGACCGTCAAACGGTACCATTATGACAGCCACGACCAGCTGCGCACGCAACTCGCAGACTTCATGGCAGCTTACAACTCCGCGCGCCGCCTCAAGACCATCAACGGGCTCACACCATACGAATACATCTGCAAGATATGGACATCAGAGCCAGACAGATTCATCCTCGATCCGATCCACCGGATGCCGGGACTGAACACCTAGGTAGCTATCGCAATGTGATTGATCCGGAATGAAGTCAGAGTTCCACCTTAGGCGGGGAGACTTCGTTCGCGCGACGATGGGGAGGCGAGTTCGCAGCCCAATGCGACGAACCATAGATTCAGTTGACTAGCGGGCCTTCAACATTCGGCTTGACCGAGCCCTGAAATTTGAGGTGGGCCCAGTTTTAGGCCGCTTGTCGGCCGGCAAGGGGTAGCGTGGCTGGGGAGGGCGATTGAGGCCGCCCTGTAGACTGGCCAGTTGCGACTAGGTGCTGACCGCCGCCGATACGGGTTCCAAAGCGCTCTATGAGCTCGCTGTCATTTGCGCGATGCGCATCCGCGAAGCCTCCCGCTGGGTACGCCGACGCCGCGACTCCCACTATGGCTGGGTCGGCACCAAATCGGAGATCGCTCGGGTGGCGCTGAACCCTAACTTATTGCCACGATCTCATGACTGATAAGTCGGCACGGTCTTCAAAAAAACGTTATAGGCAAGGGGGGAAAAACTCCTTGAAGCTATAGTTGCTTTAGGTTGTAGGCACCGCCCTGATGAGACCAGTTGACCCGCATCTGGGCGGGCGAGAGACGTCGGATGAATAGCGCGCTGCTGCACGAATGGGCGATGGACGGCTTCGACTATGCTGCGTATGCCGTCACAGTTGCCGAACCGAAAATGCGCTTGCCTGGCTTTAGCGATGTGGCACTTGCTTTCACGTCTAAGCGGCTAGCATTGAACGCTGAGCGAGAAGCCGCAGCCTCAGTTAAGCACCGCTCTCGGTCTCTCCTGCCTACATCTCGGACATGGGATGGGGGCTTCTACGAACTTTGGCCGAACGCGCACACTGGGGGCACGGACGGTGCAGCACACCGCGTTGCATTCGCCCGTGCAGAATTGCGCTTTCCGGAGCTCCTGCTTGTCCATGTGCCGACCGAAGGGTTTGATCTCACCAATGCGGCTACTGTCCGTGCTGGTCGGCGTCAAGCCCTGCCAGAGGCGGGAAATACCCTTGTTTCCTACCGCGAGAGCGATCTGGCAGGTGCCGACCTTCGTCTGCGACTGCCGCCACCTTCGCGTAATATAGTTCTCCCCCTCCCATACAGCTCAATGGGCAACGCCCCTTTCAGAAAGGAGGCCCCGAATGGTGCTTGATGTCGTCGACCTGTCACGACTGCAATTTGCCGTGACGGCCATGTATCACTTCATATTTGTTCCGCTGACCCTTGGTCTGTCGTTGCTCGTCGCGATTATGGAGACGGTTTATGTCATGACCCGTCGTCCGATCTGGCGGCAGATGACGAAATTCTGGGGCACGCTCTTCGGTATCAACTTTGTGCTGGGCGTCGCCACCGGGATCACGATGGAATTCCAGTTCGGCATGAACTGGAGTTATTACAGCGTCTATGTCGGCGACGTTTTCGGCGCGCCGCTTGCGCTTGAGGGTCTGATGGCCTTCTTCATGGAAGCTACTTTCGTGGGCCTGTGGTTTTTCGGCTGGGACCGCCTGTCGGCGCGTGCGCATTGCATCGTGGGCTGGTGTGTCGCAATCGGTACCAATTTCTCGGCGCTCTGGATCCTGATTGCCAATGGCTGGATGCAGAACCCGGTTGGCGCTGTGTTCAACCCCGACACGATGCGGATGGAGGTCGAGAACTTCTTTGAGGTCATCTTCAATCCGGTCGCCCAGGCAAAGTTCGTCCATACGGTCAGCGCGGGCTATGTCGCGGCCGCTATCTTCGTCATCGGTGTCTCGGGTTGGTATCTTATCAAAGGTCGCCACACGGAATTGGCACGTCGCTCGATCACGGTTGCCTGCTCCTTTGGGCTTGCCTCAATCATGGCTGTCATCGTTCTGGGCGACGAGAGCGGATATGAGACTACACATGCACAGCGCATGAAGTTGGCTGCAATGGAGGGCATGTGGGAGACACAGGAAGCGCCGGCTTCGTTCACCCTTTTTGGCCTGCCCGACCAGGAAGCCCGCGAAACGCGCTACGCGGTGCATGTTCCTTATGTGATGGGGCTGATCGGCACGCGATCGCTGACTGAAGAAATTACCGGAATTGATGACCTTGTGAAGCAATCAGAGGAGCGCGTTCGCTCGGGGATTGTCGCCTGGGACGCGCTGCAGACCATCCGCGAGCTGCGAGGGGCGACACCGTCCGAGGTGCGCGAAACCTTCGAGGCGAATGGTGGCAATCTCGGCTACGGCATGCTGCTGATGCGCTATGTCGAAGACCCGCGAAATGCGACCGAGGCACAGATCGCACAGGCCGCCGTGGACACCATCCCCACCGTCTGGCCGCTGTTCTGGAGTTTCCGGATAATGGTGGGGGCCGGTTTCCTGATGCTCGGCTTCCTCGCCTACATGTTCTGGCGTACGAACTTCCGAGCGGGTCGCTATCCTTCATGGCTACTCTATGCAGCGATGTGGATGATCCCGGTTCCCTGGATCGCAATCGAGGCTGGTTGGTTCGTAGCCGAATTCGGTCGCCAGCCCTGGACGGTGGACGGACTGCTACCGACCTTCCTCTCGGCGAGTCGCCTCTCCGTCCTGGATCTGTTGATCACGCTGGCGGGCTTCGTCGCGCTATACACCGTTCTTCTGGTGATCGAAATCCGATTGATGCTGGCCGCGATCCGCAAGGGACCGGTGCTCGACACGGAGGAGACAGAGGCATGGAACCAGACCCACCGGGCCCGCCTTTCTGGCGCGCTTGCGACCGACATTAAGCCAGCGGAGTGATCAAAGCATGATCCTGCACGAGTTAATAAGCTATGAAACCCTGCGCCTGATATGGTGGGCGCTCCTGGGCCTCCTGCTGATCGGCTTCGCCATGACCGACGGTTTCGACATGGGCGTGGGCGCGCTGCTGCCCTTCGCCGCCAGGACCGATGTCGAGCGGCGGATCGCCATTAATACCGTTGGCCCGGTCTGGGAGGGGAACCAAGTCTGGCTCATCCTTGGCGGCGGCGCGATCTTTGCCGCATGGCCCCCCCTATATGCGGTCAGCTTTTCGGGCTTGTATCTGGCGATGTTCCTGATCCTGGCAGCTTTGATCCTGCGACCCGTAGGGTTCAAATATCGTAACAAGAAAGAAGATCCCAAATGGCGCTCCCGCTGGGACTGGGCGCTGTTTATCGGTGGGGCGGTTCCAGCGCTGACCTTCGGTTTGGCCGTCGGCAATGCGCTTCAAGGTGTGCCGTACCAGATCACCGAAATGATGGTTCCCCTCTACCCGGGCAACGCAGTGATAAAGCTAATAGCGCTGCTCAACCCGTTTGCGCTGCTGGTGGGCGCAGTCAGTCTGACCATGCTGGTGACCCACGGCGCAGCCTGGCTGTCTTTCAAGGCAGAGGGAATGGTCGCGATCCGCGCACGCCGGATCGGAACAGTCACCGGGATGCTGGCGGTAGCGGGGTTCTTGCTGGCAGGTCTTTGGCTCGCATATGGGGTCCCGGCCTATTCCTATGTCGGCGAAATCGACCCCGCAGGTCCATCAAATCCGCATCTGACAACCATGTCGCAGGGTGGCTCTTGGCTTGAGTCTTACCGGATCCGGCCTTGGATCACCGTTGCACCGGTGTTGGGAGTGATTGGTATGTCGCTTGCTGCCTTTGGCCTCTCGCGCGGAGCGGGTGGCTGGTCGTTGCTGGCATCCAAGCTGGGGATCTTCGGGGTTATCTCAACCGTCGGGCTGACGATGTTTCCCTTCATCCTGCCTTCGTCGCTGGATCCGAACTCTTCTCTGACAGTCTGGAACTCTTCTTCGTCGCATCAGACGCTGTTCATAATGCTGGTGGGCACGCTGATCTTCATGCCGATCATCCTCGCCTATACGGCATGGGTCTACAAAGTGCTTTGGGGCAAAGTCGGCCCTGATGAGCTCACCAAAAACCCCAACGCCTACTAACTCGGAAAAGGAGAACAGAATGTGGTATTTCGCCTGGATGTTGGGTCTGCCGGTGGCAGCTATGTTCGCTGTCATTAACGCGATGTGGTTTGAAATGAACGAAGATCGTCGGCACATGGAGGACTGTGGGTGACCTGTCCCTCCGTGAAATCCCTCATTTACAACGAGGGTCTGCCGATCAGATTTGGGTATTCGGCTTGATCGTCTTGCGCTAGCGCGCCGGGCGCGGAGCCTTCGAATTGCTCAAGTGTCCGGCGCGCTTGCTGCGGCGTCTGGTTGGCCAGGGACTAGTGCGGGCGGTCCGTATTTTACAACTCAATCACAGAA
Source organism: Marinibacterium anthonyi (assembly GCA_003217735.2). Taxonomy (GTDB): domain Bacteria; phylum Pseudomonadota; class Alphaproteobacteria; order Rhodobacterales; family Rhodobacteraceae; genus Marinibacterium; species Marinibacterium anthonyi. The sequence goes on from CP031585.1 coordinate 2,739,324, forward strand.
CGCCCGCGGGACCGAGGAGCGCGAGGTGCTCTACCCTTGGCACCCCTGGACCGGGAGTAGCTCACCCGCTCTCCCTTGACGAAATAGTTTCTTGTGCCCGTGTGCTAAAGCTTCACCCGCCGCAGCCGGAGCGCGTTGGCGATGACCGAGACCGACGACAGCGACATGGCGGCGGCGGCGATCATCGGCGAGAGCAGCAGGCCAAAGACCGGGTAGAGCACGCCCGCCGCCAGCGGGATGCCCGCTGCGTTGTAGACGAAGGCGAAGAACAGGTTCTCCTTGATGTTGCGCAGCGTCGCCCTGGCGAGCTTGCGGGCCCGTACGATGCCGGTCAGGTCGCCGCCCAGCAGCGTCAGCCCGGCGCTTTCCACCGCCACGTCGGCGCCGGTGCCCATGGCGATGCCGACATCCGCCGCGGCGAGGGCAGGGGCGTCGTTGACGCCGTCGCCCGCCATGGCGACTGAATGGCCCGCCGCGCGCAGTTCGTCGACAAAGGCCTTCTTGCCCTCGGGCAGCACGCCCGCCCGCACGTCATCGATGCCTAGCCTTGCCGCCACCGCTTCGGCGGTGCGCTGGTTGTCGCCAGTGGCCATGATCACCCGCAGACCCTGCGCGTGCAGGTCGCGGATCGCCGCCGCCGTGGTCTCCTTGATCGGATCGGCGACCGCGACGATGCCGCAGAGCCGCCCCTCCACGGCGACGAACATCGCGGTCTTGCCCTCGGCGCGCAGCGCATCGGCCCGCGCCTCATGCGTGGCGACATCGCCGCCGACCGCCTGCATCAGCGCGGCGTTGCCAAGCGCGACGGCGCGGCCGGCGACCGCGCCGGTCACGCCCTTGCCGGTCACCGCCTCGAACTCCGTGGCCTTTTCAAGCGCGACGCCCCGGGTGCGGGCGCCCTCGACGATGGCCTCGGCCAGCGGATGCTCGGAGCCGCGTTCCAGCGCCGCTGCCAATGTGAGAACGTCGTCCTCCGAGATGTCTGTGAGAGCGATCACATCGGTCAGCTTCGGGCGGCCCTCGGTCAGCGTGCCGGTCTTGTCGACGATCAGCGTGTCGACCCGCGCCATGCGTTCGAGCGCCTCGGCATCCTTGATCAGCACGCCCGCCTGCGCGCCGCGTCCGGCCGCCGTGATGATCGAGATCGGTGTGGCGAGGCCAAGTGCGCAGGGGCAGGCGATGATCAGCACCGAGACGGCCGCAGCGATGGCAAAGACGAAGGCGGGGCTTGGCCCGGCGAAGAGCCAGACGGCAAAGGCGAGCAGGGCGATGACCACCACCGTGGGCACGAAGATTTCCGAGACCTTGTCGGCCAGCCCCTGAATCGGTGCCCGCGAGCGGCGCGCACCGGCCACCATGTCGACGATCTGCGCCAGAACCGTGTCGGAGCCAACTGCGACCGCGCGGATCGCCAGCGTGCCGTTCTTGTTGATCGTGCCGCCGGTCACCCGGTCGCCTTCGGTCTTCTCCACCGGCACCGGCTCGCCGGTGATCATGCTTTCATCGACCGAAGAGCGGCCCTCGGTGACCTCGGCATCGACCGGGATACTGTCGCCGGGGCGCACCCGCAGCAGATCGCCCGCCACGACGTTCTCCAGCGGCGCGTCATATTCCGTCCCGTCCGGCAGGATGCGCCGCGCGGTCTTTGGCGCAAGGTCCATCAGCGCGCGGATCGCATCGCCGGTGCGCTCGCGGGCGCGCAGTTCCAGCACCTGACCGACAAAGATCAATGCGATGATGACCGCCGCCGCCTCGTAATAGGTGCCGACATTGCCATCCATCCGGTATTGCTCGGGAAAGACGCCGGGCAGGAAGGTGGCGACCAGCGAATAGAGATAGGCCGCGCCGACGCCGAGCGAGATCAGCGTCCACATGTTGGGCGAGCGGTTCCTGATCGAGTCCCAGCCGCGTCGGAAGAAAGGCTGCGCCGCCCAGAGGACAATCGGCGTGGCCAGCAGGAATTCGAGAGTGACCGCGGCCCGGTGGCCGATCCAGTCGCGCAGGGGCAGGCCGACCATCTCGCCCATGGTCAGGACGATCAGCGGTACCGCCGCGGCGGCACTGATCCACATCCGCCGGGTGAAGTCGGTCAACTCCTCGGACGGTTCGTCCGAAGGCACCATCGGTTCCAGCGCCATGCCGCATTTCGGGCAGGCGCCGGGCGCGTCGCGCACGATCTCCGGGTGCATGGGGCAGGTCCATTGCGTGCCCTGCGGGGCGCGTTTGCCGACCTTCGCCGCATTGCCCGAGGCATAGAACCAGGGGTCGCCGTCGAATTTCGCCTGGCAGCCATCGGAGCAGAAGCAGTAGGTGTCGCCGCCGAACGCGCGGGTGCGGGCCTCGGGCTTGATCGTGACCGACATGCCGCAAACCGGGTCGGTCGCCGTCTCACCGGGCGCCGCCTCGGGATCCTCGTGGGAATGATGGTGGTGGTGGGAATGCTGCGTCATCTTGGAATTCCTGACTGATTTTCCCTGAAAATACTCCTTCCAGCTACTGGAGGGTCAATCCCTGTGTTTATTCTATTTTGCATCTGCGGCGTGGCGCGGCCCGGTCTCCTCGCAGTCCTTTGCAGTTCGCGCTGTCGCGTTGGATTTTGCGGCGGCGGCGCGGCCAACGGCTGTCCGCGATTGAGCCGATACAGGCGGGATGTCCGTATCGGCCCCTGTCCTCACAGATTTTCGCGTTTCACGTAGTCGCGGATAGCTTCGGGGATGACCTCCGGATACCGGCTGTTGGCGATGGCATGCAGCTTGCCCTTGCCGCCGAAGGAGCCGCGATAATACATCAGCGGTAGCCAGGCATAGAAGTTACCGGACTTCGCTGTCCTGGCCTTCTCGATTTCCAGGTCGAGATCAGCATAGCTGCCGTTGTTTACGACCGTCAGGGGGGCAGAGGCGTCTTCATAGGCCCTGACCAGCGCGTCGAAGTTCAGCGTTTCCCAGCAACCTGGACGGCGGAGGGAACCACCCGGTCGTCGACCGCAACCGCAGCGGTAAACCGGCCGGTATCTTGATAAGTCGTCACGTCGGTCAGCGCCTCGCGGTCGCCCCAGAGGAACCCATGCTGTCCTGGATTGTCGAGGACCACGCGAACGGCGTGTTCGGGAACCTCGGGAGGAAACTTGTCCGGGGTCTTGCTCATGAAGGCTCCAGGCTACCCAAGAGTTGGCGCCTTCGGCGGACCCGGGGCGGTTGGGGGGAGTTCAGATTTTGTCGAGGAACCTGCGGTCTTAAAGCTTGCCTCTCTTGCCTCCTGTCTGTGGCGGCGTCATAATAACAAACCAATTTCATCGGGTATTTTGTGGTGTGGAAATGACCTGATCTCAGGTCAGCTCGAAGCAGACTTTTGGGTCAGCTATTGGGGAGACAGGATCTGATGGTGGTTTGAACTCTCGCGTTCAGGGCCACTGGATGCGGCGGGGACCGGTGCCAGAGGCGTCTTCAACGCGCCTTTCAGGTGACAACTTGAAATCTCAGAGAGGGATCCGTGCAGCCTTTGACCTGCGATGCAGGGTAGCGCTGGAAAGCTTGGCGATGATCCTCGATCGGTTTTACGCACGATCTGTCGTCTTCTTGGGGGGCGAGACTACGCATCAGATGAACGACTGAACGGAAAGAGACCTGATCAATGCGCATAGTTCCGTCTGGCTTGATGGCGAGGTTCATCGCTCTGGCGGGCGTTGTCCTGATCATGGGAATGGTTGGTCTCGGGCTCTGGGTCAGCGCGCAAGTCGAACGGATTGCCGCAGCAAATGCTGGTGCAACCACGGCGCTATATGTCGACGCGATGGTCGCGCCCGTCGTTCAGGCTATAGAGATGGAGCGTAACCTGCCGCCGGAAGCGGCCGAACGACTGGCGCAGATCTTGGGGCAGGGGGCGCTACGCCGCGAGGTATCGGCCTTCAAGTTGTGGAACGCCGAGGGGCGGGTCGTCTTTAGTGATCGCCAGGAAAGAATTGGCCAGCTCTCGGCCGATAACCCTCGGCTGGCGGCCAGCCTCTCCGGCCAGGTTAGCGCCAACCTGCGGCAGGTTTCGCGGCCGGACCTGAGTGACCCCGACCCGCTGATGGAGGTCTACATCCCGATCCGTTCCACCAGAACGGGCAAGGTCATTGCCGTTGCCGAATTCTACACCACGACCACGGCCCTCAGGGAAGATCTGTTTGAGAGCCGGATCAAAAGCTGGCTGGTGGTCGGTGCGGTGACATTTGCGATGTTCTGTGCGCTTTCCACAATATTCGTTCAAGGGGAGCGCACGATCCGCAGTCAACGTCAGACGCTGGATGCCCAGATCGCGAAACTGGTTCACTTGCTTCGCCAGAACGAGACGCTGACGGCTCGGGTGTCGCAGGCGAACCGGCGCAGCGCAGAGGCGAGTGAACGGACTCTGCAACGCCTTTCTGCCGACATCCACGACGGCCCGGCGCAGTTGATGGCTTTCGCCGCGATGCGATTGGACGGTTCCAGGGAGCACGCTCAGGTTGCCGAGGCCGTCGGTGAGGCGTTGGAGGATTTGCGCAGGATCTGCCATGGAATGGTCCTGCCCGAGTTGCAGGATTGGTCGGTTACCACCATCGCAAGACGCCTGATCGGGACCCATGAAACTCGTATGGGTGAAGAAGTTTATTTGAAAATTCATGGGGATATTCCGGATATTTCTGTTGTGAAGAAAAACTGTATCTATCGTTTCCTCCAGGAAACACTGAACAATTGCGCTCGTCATGCGGCAGGATCACGACAAGGGGTCGTGATCCGCAAGCTGAAGGGCATGATCGAAGTCGAGGTGAGCGACACTGGACCTGGTTTCGACCCAAAGTGCACGACGACGGGTCTGGGGCTTGCGGGGTTGCGAGATCGTGTCCTGGCGCTTGATGGCCGTTTCGAGCTGAGCACGAGCATTGGTCGCGGCACTCAAGTGAGCCTGCGCCTGTCCGTAAAGGATGCATGATGCGAGTAGTTGTGATCGACGACCATCCCATCTTCCGCCGTGGCCTGATCCTGTCTCTTGAGGAGGCTGGCGATCTGGCCATCTGTGGCGAAGGCGCCTCGGGAAGCGATGCCGTGGCCCTTGCGCGCGATGTCCGGCCAGATGTGATGCTGCTGGATCTGTCGATGCCTGATGGAGGTCTGGATGTGCTGCCCTCGCTATGTCGTGAGCATCCGCAGATGAAAGTTGCGGTCCTGACCGCGTCGGAGAGCAGCGAAGATCTAAGGGCGGCGCTGTCGGCGGGGGCGGCGGGGTACATCGTGAAGGGGATCGGGGCGCGCGGCCTCATCGACGCAGTGCGCGCCATCGCCACAGGCGAGGGATATGTCGCGCCGGCGCTTGCCGCACGTGTGCTGAGTGAAAAGCGCCGAGAACTTCCGCAGGGGCTGGATCAGCTTACCGACCGTGAGCACGAGATTCTGCGCCTTGTCGCCGAAGGGCATTCGAACAAGGAGATTGCCGGTCGCACCGGCCTGCAGGAAAAGACCGTCAAACATCACATGACGCGCGTTCTGCGCAAACTCAACGCCCGTAACCGGACCGAAGCCGCGCTCATTCTGCGCGAGAATGATCAGACTTAAGTCTGATGGTCGAGCGCATAGGTCGGGGGGGCGTTTACCTGATGAGAACAGTCGACTAATCCGACGGCATCGGTGACCTTGACCGGGGATGCGTCCCCGCAGCCATGCTCTGAGGCATAGCCGCAAGACTTCCGGTTTTCTGAAATCAAACGGGATGAAAAAGATGAAAACCACCGTTCTTTCCGGTGCGGTCCTGCTGTGTATGACCGTCGCCGCCTCGGCTGACACGCTGACCATCTATTCGGGGCGCGGCGAGGCGCTGATTGGCCCGCTGATCGAGCAGTTCGAGGCTGAGACGGGCATTGACGCCGAAGTCCGCTACGGGTCGACGTCGGAAATGGCCACGCTGCTGATGGAAGAGGGGGAAAACACCCCGGCCGACGTCTTCTGGGCGCAGGATGCCGGTGCCCTCGGGGCGTTGTCCGAAAGCTTTGCAGAACTGCCGGCCGCCACCAACGAGAGCGTGCTTGAAGTGTTCCGCAACCCTGCCAACAAGTGGGTTGCGACCTCGGGCCGCACCCGGGTCCTCGTGCATTCGCCCGAGCGGGCGACCGAGCTGCCGCAATCCATCACCGAGCTGACGGACGAGAAATACCGCGGCCGTGTGGCCTGGGCGCCGACCAACGGCTCGTTCCAGGCCTTCGTGACGGCCTTCCGCCTGACCGAGGGTGACGAGGCGGTGAAAGAGTGGCTGGACGCGATGGTCGCCAACGACACGCAGGTCTACCGCAACAACAGCACCCAGATCGAGGGTATCGCCAATGGCGAGGTCGACTATGGGCTGGTCAACAACTACTACCTTGGCCGCTACACGGTGAAAGATCCCGAGTTCCCCGTCGAGCAGACCCATTTCGCAGCCGGTGACATCGGCAACCTGGTGCTGGTCGCCGGCGCAGGGATCGTAGAGGGGAGCGAGAACGCGGAGAATGCGCAGGCCTTCATCGACTTCCTCTTGTCGCCCGCCGCGCAGCAGTTCATCACGCTGCAGGGGAACGAATATCCGGTTCGCACCGGCGTCATTCCGGCCTCGACCCTCGAAAGCCTGGACACCGTGTCGGAGATCAGCCCCGCCGTGGACACCAACACGCTTGGCGATCTTGAAGGCACGCTTGCGCTGCTGCGCGACGCAGGGTTGCTCTGATCTTGGCGCGGGCACCTGCTATTCTGCTGTTGCCCGCGCTGCTGGTCAGCGCCGGCACCTGCCTGCCGGTGATCTGGCTGGTGCTGCGCGCGACGGACGCGTCTTTGGCCGAACTGGTCGAGATCATATTCCGCGCGCGCAATGCCATGCTATTGCTCAACACGCTCAAGCTGGTGGTGGCAACGCTGGCGATCGCAACGGCGATCGCATTGCCGCTGGCATGGCTTCTGACGCGCAGCGATATCGGATATCGGCGCGTGCTGTCCTACCTTGCCGTGCTGCCGCTCGCGGTTCCGGGATATGTCATGGCCTATGCGCTGATCGGACTGTCGGGATACTATGGCTTTCTGCGCCATTGGTTCGGCGTCTCGACCCCGCCGCTCTACGGGCTGTGGGGGGCGGCGCTGGCACTGTCCTTCTATACCTTCCCCTACATTTTCCTGAACCTGCGCGCGGCCTTTCTGGGGCTTGATAGCGCGCTCGAGGAAACCGCCCGCAGTCTGGGCAAGTCGCCCTGGGAGGTGTTCCGACATGTCACGCTGCCGCAGATCTGGCCGGCACTGGTGTCGGGCTGGGTGATCGTGGCGCTGTATGTGATCGGGGATTTCGGAGCCATCGCCCTGATGCGCTACGAGGTCTTCAGCTATGCCATCTACACCCAGTACGGCGGAGCGTTCGACCGGACCTATGCCGCGTGGCTGTCGCTGATGCTGCTGGCGATGACGCTGGCGATCCTGTGGATGCAGGGGCGCCTGACGAAACGGCACCGGCATGCGCGGACGGGCAGCGGCGCCGCACGGCTGGCCCGGCCGGTGCGGCTTGGGCGCTGGCGGTGGCTGGCATGGGCCGGGGTGGCGACGGTCAGTCTGGTCACGCTGGGCCTGCCGCTGGCGGTTCTGGCGCACTGGATGCGCTTCGGCGTCGCGCTGGACTGGCCCGCGCTTGCCGAGGCCGCCGTCGGAACGGCGCTGGTTGCGGCCCCCGTCGCCACGGTGACGGCGGGGCTGGCGCTTCCGGTGGTGCTGTTGTCGCTGCGCCATGGGATGGGCGCGGCGGAACGGCTTGCCTACTTGGGCTATGCAACGCCGCCCCTGTCCTTCGCGCTGGCAATGGTGTTCTTTTCGCTGGGCACGATCCCGGTGCTGTACCAAAGCTTCACGCTGCTGATCTTCGCCTATGCGATAAGCTTTCTGGCGCTGTCCATCGGCCCGATCCGCCTTGCGCTGCTGCAGATCGGGACACGGCAGGAAGAGGCCGCGCGCTCGCTTGGGGCATCGCCGGCCCGTGCGTTCAGGCGGGTCGTGCTGCCCCGTCTGCGCAAGCCCGTGGTCGCGGGCGGCATCCTGGTCTTCGTCATGGTCGCAAAAGAGCTGCCGATGGCCTGGATCCTGTCTCCGACGGGGTTCCGCACCATGTCGATGAATGTCTTTTCCCGCACGGTCGAAGGCATGATGGCCGAGGCCGCGCCATATGCGCTGGCGATCATCCTGTTCTCGGGCCTGTTCATCGGTCTGATCCTGAAACACGAAGGGGGAGAGCGCTCATGACGCTTTTGTCCGTGCGCGGGCTGGTCAAACGGTTCGGCGCGCATCAGGCTGCGGACGAGGTGTCGTTCGACCTGGAGGCGGGGCAGATCCTTGCGCTGATCGGGCCCTCGGGCTGCGGCAAGACCACGACCCTGCGCATGATCGCGGGGTTCGAGACGCCCGATGCGGGGCAGGTGCTGCTGGACGGGCGCGACATCACATCCCTGGCTCCCGAGCGCCGCGGGATCGGGATCGTGTTCCAGGACTTCGCGCTGTTTCCGCACATGACGGTGATGGAAAACTTGCGGTTCGGGGCCAGCGGCGGGGCCAGGAACGGGGCCGACACGGCGCGGCGGATGCTGGACCTTGTCGGGCTGGACGGCCTTGACGCGCGGTATCCCGACCAGTTGTCGGGCGGGCAGCAGCAGCGCGCGGCGCTGGCGCGCAGCTTTGCCGCAGGTCCGGGGCTGATCCTGCTGGACGAGCCGTTCTCGAACCTCGACCCGATCCTGCGGTCGGCCACGCGGCGCGAGCTGCGCCAGCTTCTCAAATCGACGGGACTGGGGATCGTCATGGTGACCCACGACCAGGAAGAGGCTCTGAGCTTTGCCGACCGGATCGCGGTGATGGATCACGGACGGATCCTGCAATGCGCCTCGGCGCGCGAGGTCTATGATCTGCCACGCGACCGTTTCGTGGCCGGTTTCCTGGGCCGCACGAACCTGATCGAAGGCGTCGCCGAGGGCGGGTTCTGCACGACCCCTCTTGGCCGGCTTGAGCTTGCCCGCCCTGCCAACGGGCCTGTGACTCTGTCGCTGCGCCCCGAGAGCATCGTGCTGCGGCCGTCAAACGCGCCTGACGCGGGCCGCATCACCGGCGTCGAATTCCGCGGCCACAACGTCACGTATTGGGCGCGATGGCGTGGGGTCGAGCTGCAGGTCGACGCGCTGTCGGGCTCGGATTTGGCCGAAGGCATGGCAATCATGCCGCATGTGATCGGCCAGTCCGTGCCTCTCGATCAGTAAACAGGCGCCTCTGCCACGCTCTCGAGAAACTGGTCTAGGGAACGCTTTCTGGCAGACCGATCAAATGCGTGAGCTGGCTGCATGAACCGGCTGCCGCTCAGTAGCCCAGAAATGTAGCCTGCGACTGTGTCGGCGGCCATGATGAGGCTGCTGTCGAGGGTATGCACATACTTGCTCGTTACAGATCCCTTCGAGTGCCCGAGGAGGGCCGCAATGGTGATTTCGCTGAAGCCGAGTTCGTGCGCTATACTCGCGAAGCTGTGGCGCAAGACATGCGCGGTGATACCGGAAAGTTCGGTGTTCTCGAACAGGAGACTCCATTGCTTCGGAAAATTGCCGAATGCGTTGTTGCCACGCACACCTGGGAATACGAACGGCCCTTCCTTCCCCAAGCTCTGCGTTTCCAAGAACTCGACAACTGCCAGTCCTATCGGTCGTGTGGACGCTCCTTCCTTTGTCTCTGCCAGCCGCAGACAGCTGTTGGGAAGATCGACAGCGGACCAGCGGAGTTCGATAATCTCGCTACGCCGGCAGCCCGTGAGGGCGATCTGGCGGACGATGCTGACCATGGTGGCGAGGTTTTCATCCCGCTCGGCCTTGTCCAGAATCTTACCCATCAACTGATACTCGCTGTGTGTCAGACGCCGGTCGCGAACACGATCTTTGGGCTTCCTGATGCCATGCGCGACGTTCGTGTCGACGATGCCCGCCTCCGAAGCATAGGTGAGGATACCGCCCAGCAAGCCGACCGCCCGGGTTGCTGTGCCCTGGCCACCCCGCAAGATCGTCTTGCCCCTTAGCTTTTTGGTCTTTCGCGTAGCGCGGGTTTTGCCGAGGATGATGTCATTCATCATCTTCGTAACATCCACTTTGGTCAGATCACGCACCCTCTTCTTGCCGATCAGCGGGATGATATGCCCATTGATCCGCCCGATATCGGTGGAGACCGTTGATGGTCTCTTGGGCTGCCCACGTTTCCCGAGGATGAGTCCGGCGTGCAGGTCTTCGACGTAGCGCTCACAGAGCTGTTGCACGGTCATGGCCTGTCGGTCTTCGTGGCGCTCTTCGGCCGGATCATCACCCTGAGCGACGCGCCCTAGCTGGACCTTGGCCTCCCGTCTGGCTGTTTCGGCAGTCCAGATACCGTGGAGGCCAATCGTATAGCGGCGCGACCGTCCGTCACGGCGATACTGGATCACGTAGCTGCGCTTCCCAGAAGCGAAAACACGCAACCCGAAGCCAGGCAGGTCGCTGTCCCAGACGACGTAGTCCTTCTTCTGGCTCTTGACGCTTTCAACCAGCCGTTTCGTGATCTTTGGCATTATCAACCTCGTCATCAGAGCAACTGAGCCGCGTAAGCACCACGTAAGCAGTCGGGTGAAAGCTACGGAGTAGTTGCGGCTATTGATTTCGGCGACGAGCTAACTGAAACACAAGCGATTTTAATATGTTAGCGTGCCGTGGCGTGCTGCGTCGCGCATTTCGGATAGACCACGATTAATTGCTCCGAAGGCAGAGGCCACAGGTTCGAATCCTGTCGGGTGCACCATCCCTTAACGCCATGAATTCACCGACGAACGTGTCGCCACGCGCCCGGCCGGGCCGGTGTGCGATTGACGGTCGGGTCGCCTGAACACTCCGGCCAGGGCCGGGGATGTCGCCGAATTTGGCGGTTTGCGGTCCATTCGGCGCAGGCTGCACATCTTCCCGGACCAGCCGTCCTTTCGGCAGCCCTGCCAGTGCGGTCGTGGTCCGACCGGAATGCGGCGTGCGCAACGGAATCAGGGATCGCGCTTCAACCTGCGTGGCGTCCATTGTTCCGCCAAGTCCGGAGCGTCCGGAGCGCGGCGAACCGGTCGCCACGGCGTGGGTCGTGCGTCTTGACCGCTGCCGGCGTCCTGTGGCGCCCGCGATCATGGCCGCGTGGCGCGGCCGGACCCATGGCGCAGCCGCCGCCTGCGCCGATAACCAGCCCCGCAGCGTGCCGGTCCCAAGCGGCGACCACGCCACAGGCGGTGCCGCCCCGGCTGCCATGCCCCTGCACAGCAGGCGGGCGGAACTAGATCAATCCATAGATAGCGTAAATTACGAATCTGGGTTAACCAACGGGCGGGATGCAGATCGGAAATACCGGATATCAGCCAAGCGGCGGAGGATATTGAATGATCCGTGCACCCCATTCAATGACAGGTCTGCAGGAGGGACGTCCCCGTGATTTCACGGGGCGCGATAATCTAATGGAAACATCAAGCAACACGACAACCGCCAGCGCCGACAGCTCGGGGGTGGACATCCCCGTGACCCAGGTGACCGTGCATGGCGAATGGTTCGGCCCGGACTTCGTCCGCGGCCTGGCGCTGCAGAACGGCACCTATACCGTCCTTTCAGATACCCAGGCCCAGCTGACCTTTCAGGGCGGGTTCGACAACACCATCACCTATGTCCAGATCGTGACCGGCACCGGCTTTGGCTATGACGAGGACACCGGGCGTTATACCGGCACAGTCGACGCCTATTACGGCTACCAGGAACAGAACCCGGCCAATTCCTGGACCTTCCAGAACCTCGACGTTTCGCTGGATTCGCTGAATTCCAACGCCTCCGATCCGGATGTGACCTTTCCGGATCTGCTGACCATTCCGCTGCGCTACGAATTCATCGGCGACGCCTATGACGATTTCTACATCACCGGATCCTTCGACGACGTGGCCTACGGCTTTGCCGGGGATGACACCTTTACCGGGTTGACCGGCAACGACGCCTTCTACGGCGGCGACGGCAACGACACGCTGCTGGGCAACGAAGGCGACGATCAGCTGTACGGCGACGCGGACGACGACATGCTGTTCGGCGGCTCCGGCGCGGATTTCCTGGAAGGGGCGTCCGGCAACGACCAGATCCGGGGCGGGGGTGGCACCGACAACATCATCGGGGGCAACGGCACCGACATCCTGTTCGGCAACGGCGGCGACGACACGATCCGGGGCGGCGGCGGAAACGACACGATCAGCGGCGGCCTGGGCAGCGACACGATCCGGGGCGGCGACGGCCGCGACACGATCAACGGCAACGATGGCGATGACGTGGTCTTTGCCGACAATGGCGACGACATCGTCTATGGCGATCGCGGCGACGACAACCTCAACGGTGGCGCCGGCAACGACACGCTGATGGGCGGCGACGGCGAGGACCTGATCCACGGCAACGACGGCAACGACATCATCGACGGCGGCGCGTCCACGAACTATCTCTACGGCGACGCGGGCGACGACACGATCACCGGCAACGACGGCACGGACGAGCTGTTCGGGGGTGAAGGCGACGACACGCTGCAATCGGGCATCGCGCCCGACATCATCAACGGCGGTCTGGGCGACGACATCCTGTCGGGCAACGGTGACACCGATGGCGACAAGACCACCGACACCTTCATCTTCGAAGGCGCGTTCGGCAACGACGTCATCACCGATTTCGAAGTCGGCTTCGACCGCATCAACCTGGCCGTCGGGATCGAGGACGTGACATCGACCATCCAGGGTGACGACGTGCTGCTGACGGTGACGGTCGAAGACACGCCCGAGGCGCAGACGATCCTGGTCCAGGGTGTCGCCGACAGCTTCGTGCTGGACACCGACGTCTTCCTTCTCTGACGCCAGGGGCCTGAAACACCCGCAAGCCGGCCGCGCCAAGGCGGCCGGCTTGCGCGTTCAGTGCGGTTCCGAGGGCAGCGGCTTCAGCGGCAAATCCTCGTGCAGCGGCACCACCTGGCGTTCGATCAGCCGATGCACACGGGGCCGGCCGGGGCCGCGATGCAGTTCCAGAAGCGTTTGGAACCCCTCGATATCCGACTTGGTCCGACGGGCATTGTGGCGCAGGTAATCGCTCCACGTGGCGACGTGGAACCGTTCGCTCCACAGGTCGGGGTTTTCCAGGTCCCGCAGCAGCGCCCAGTTGCGCGCGCCGTCGCGAATGCGCACCCTGCGCCGGCGATGGATCGCCGCCAGGAAGGCATCGGTGTCGGCCTCGTCGATGATATAGTCGATCATGATCACGATGGGCCCCGACCGCGCCCGCAGGTCCAGCCCCAGTTCCGGTTCGCGGAACGTGTTGGCCGGATCCAGGTCCAGTTCGCTGAACTCGCCCATCCCGAACCAGCGGCCCACGCTGGCGCCCACCAGCAGCAGCGCCGTGGCGATCAGCAGCGCGATGGTCACCGACTGGTGTTCCGCGATCACGCCCCAGTTCCAGGCGCCGATCGCCATGCCGCCAAAGGTGGCGGTCTGGTAGAACGACAGCGCCCGGCCCACCACCCAGCGCGGCGTCGACAGCTGCACCGTCACGTTGAACAGCGACAGCGCCAGAACCCAGCAGGCGCCGGCGATCAGCAGGCCGATTGCGCTGATCACGATATGGCTGCCCGCGGCCAGGATCGCCATGCCGACGGCAAAGCCCAGGAACGACGACCGCACGATCTGTTCGTTGGAATACCGCGACCGCACGCGACTGTTCAGGAAGACACCGCCGATCGCGCCCAGCCCGAAGAAGCCCAGCAGCAGGCCATAGGTCAGCGCCGTGCCTTCCAGCTTGTCGCGGGCCACCAGCGGCAGCAGCGCCATCGCCGACGAGGCCGCGAAGCCGAACAGGAAACTGCGGGCAAAGACCTTCAGCAGGTGCGGCGACATCGACATGTAGCGCAGCCCGGCGCCCAGGGCCTGGCCCAGGTGTTCGCGGGGCAGGGTTTCCGTCTTCACCTCGGGGCGCCAACGCCAGAGCGCGATGATGATCGGGATATAGGTCACCGCGTTGAAGGCGAATGCCGCGGCCGCCCCGAACAACGCCACCAGCAGGCCGCCAAAGGCCGGCCCGACCGACCGCATCAGGTTGAACCCCATCGAATTCAGCGTCACCGCCGCCGACAGGTTGTCGCGGCTGACGATATCGCCCATGCTGGCCTGCCAGGACGGGTTGAACAGCGCCATGCCGCAGCCGATTGAAAAGGTGAACGCCAGCAATTGCCACGGCCCCAGCTGGCCGAAATGCGCGAACACCGCCAGCCCGACCGACACGACAAGCATGAAGACCTGCGCGCTCATCAGGATGCGGCGGCGGTCGAAACTGTCGGCCAGCGCGCCGGCGATCAGGGAAAACACCATGATCGGCAAGGTGTTCGACGCCTGGACCAGCGCGACCATGTCGCTGCTGCCGGCAATCGACGTCATCAGCCAGCCCGCGCCGACCATCTGCACCAACCCGCCCAGGTTGGATGTCTGAGACGCAAGCCAAAGCTCGCGGAAGGTCTTGTTTGCGAAGGGCGCGAAGGTATTTCTCTTGGGTTCTATCTTACTTGCTCCGGCTGGCGCCTGACGCTCGGGAATGGCGGGCAGGGTGGCTGTATCCAGTCGCCAGGCTCCGGGCGCGCCCCCGGTTCCTGTCGGTCGTCACGCCATAACGCACGGATTTTCGCCCCGGTTCAAGAGCCGGCGCAGCATATCGTCATGGACTGCGATGCCCCGACCGATGCCCCGCCCGATGCCCCGACCGGTGCCCCGGGCGCGGGCCTTAACCGCCGGCCAGCCCGGTCCCGACGAACAGCATCAGCCAGACCTTCATGCGCATGACCACCGCCTTTTCAATCGCCCAGGCTTCGATCAGGTCACCCCAGAAGGTGCCCTGCAGCGATCCGCCGATATGGGTGGTATAGGCCTGAAGGATGCAGCGGCTGCCTTCGACCAGCATCTTTTCATGCTCCGGATAGACCAGCGAGGCATAGACCACCAGGTCGCCGGTGCCCGGCCGTTGCGATGGCTGCAGCAGGGTGCCGGTCGGGCCGACCTGGCCGGTGGCGATCTCGTTCTGGATCCGGGTGATGCGGGCGGGAAACACCGAATCCGTCATCGCGTTGTTGATGTTGGTCTTGCAGGCGACCTCGGCGGTCATGCCCACGTGCAGCACGGCCTGGTTGGTCTGCGAAAAGCCGCCGACGATCTCAAGCGGGTTGGCCGGGGTGATGTCGGGCACGATGACCATCGCCGGGGACAGCGCGAACTGACCCGCCCGGTCGCCCACGTTCAGCGTCAGCTGATCGATCCGGCCGGCCACTTCAGAGGTGATGCGCGTCTTGTCCAGCCCGACCTGCGCGGCTTCGAGGCTGGCCTGCGCCGCGCTCAGCTGGGCGGGCAGGACATCGTTCAGCTGGATCTGCAGCGAGGCGACGTTCTGCTGGGCCTCGTTCACCTTGGCGGTCGACGCGTCGAACCGATCCTTGGCGCGCAGGTAATTGTCCTCGGCATAGGCGGGCGAATTTTCCTTACCCAGCCGTTCCAGGTTGGTCAGCGTCAGCTGCGCGGACTCCAGATCCGCCTGCGCCTCGGTCACTTCATCCTGGGCGGACGGAATCTCGGACTGCGCCGCGATAACCTGTGCCTGCACCTCGGAAATCCGCGCCTTGGCCTCGGCGACCTGGGCCCGTTCGCTGGAATCGTCGACCGCGAACAGCTCGTCGCCCGGGTCCACGTGCTGGCCGGCCACCACGTAGATTTCGGTGACCGTGCCGCCGCGTTCGGCAACCACGGGAACGACACGGAAGGGGATCAGCGCGTTGCCGGTGTCGGGGTGGTAATATTCGATGGTGAAGATCAGCGTGAAAAACAGCATCATCCAGATGAACACGGCCCGGTGCACGGCATAGACCGAAATTTCGCGCTTGCGCAGACGCAGGTAGGCGATGCGGATCAGAAGCGGGAAACAGGTGATGAGAAGTTCGATCATCCCGCGGTCTCCTCGCGCGACGTGGCAAGGCTGCCGGATGGGCCGGCGTGTGGGGCGGGTTGCGTTTCAGCCTGTGCTTCGGCCCGGGCATCCGCACGCGCTTCCATCCGGGCCTCGGCGGCCTCGGCTTCGGCCTCGCGTTCTGCGGGATCCTCGGGCTGGATCCACAGGGCGATGTCGCGCGCCAGCGCGGCGATGATCAAAGCGGCCGGCAACAGGATGTTGACCGCCTCCAGCGGCGGGAGAAGGTCATAGGCCAGCCCCACGGTCAGCATGGTCGGAATGGTCGTGCGCAGCGGCGTGCCCGATCCCTGGCGGCCGGCGAAACGATCAAAGATCGCGTACAGGTAGATGACGATGAACAGCACGAACATCAGCATGATCGCGCCGTAGAGAGAGAATATGTCCTGCTCTCCCGGCGCCGACCAGGAATTCGGAGCCGGATCCAGCGTGATGGCTGTCGTTTCTTTCGTGCCGGGCGTGGCGGGCGCCGATGTGGACGCTGATGAGGACGCCGGTGCCGATGCAGACGCCGATGAAGACGTCGACCCGGTCGCGGCCTGATCTGTTGCATCGCTGTCTGTTGCGGCCATGGGCGGGGTCTCCGATCTCCGTACGGCCCGATCTGTTTCCGCGAGATTCGCTTGCAATGCAATGATCCAAAGGGGGCTGGCGCCGCGAATGGTCGCGGTGTCCGGGAATGTTGGCAATTGCGCAACGGGTGGCAAGCCCGCCGCGCAATTGCCTGTTTCAATGAAATAACTTCGGGTCGTTTCGCGGTCATTTCCCGGG
This sequence comes from Marinibacterium anthonyi, assembly GCA_003217735.2. Classification (GTDB taxonomy): domain Bacteria; phylum Pseudomonadota; class Alphaproteobacteria; order Rhodobacterales; family Rhodobacteraceae; genus Marinibacterium; species Marinibacterium anthonyi. Next base: position 2,756,146 of record CP031585.1, read on the forward strand.
CATTCGATCCGCCGCGAAAGACGTCTATTCCAGCTGACGACTATCTGCGCCCGGACATGCGAAGGCGGCCGCAACCCCGATCGCGGCCCCCCTAGGCCCCCCTGGGCCCCCCTAGGATTGCGCCGGTCAAAGACCGAAGATCAGCGGCGCCAGGCCCATGACGGCGGCAAAGACGGTGATCGCGCTGAGGATGTTCAGCACGAAACCGGCCTTGACCATGTCGCCCAATGTCATGCCGTCGTAGGAAAACACGATCGCGTTGGGCGGTGTCGCCACCGGCATCATGAAGGCCATCGACGCCCCCAAAGCCACCGGCAAGGTCAGCCATTCGACCGGCAGGCCAAGCCCCACGGCCACCGCGCCCAGGATCGGCAGGAAGGTCGCCGTGGACGCGGTGTTCGACGTGATCTCGGTCAGGTAGATGATCGTCACCGACACGATGGCGACCAGCACCCACAGCGGCACCGTGCTGAACCCGCCCACAAGCGTGCCGATCCATTTCGCCAGCCCCGAACTTTCAAACCCCGCGGCCAGCGCCAGACCGCCGCCAAACAGCATCAGGACGCCCCAGGGCAGGCTGCGCGCCACGCTCCAGTCCAGCACGAACCCTTCCTTGCGGCCCACGGGCAGCGCGAACAGCAGCAGCGCCGCGATCATCGCGATGCCGCTGTCGGTCACCGGCAGGTGCAGGAAGCTGCGGAAGATCCAGCAGAAGGCGGCCAGGCCAAAGACGATGGCGACAATGGTTTCGCCCCGGTCCATGCGGCCCAGCTTTGCCAGCTCGTCCTGGATGACGCCCTGCACCGTGTCCATCTGCAGCCCCCGTGCCGGAAAGATCACGCGGGTCAGCAGCAGGTAGCACAGCGGCAGCATCACGATCACCACCGGCATCCCCAGCAGCATCCAGCGGAAAAACCCGATCTCGATCCCGTAATTGTCCGACAACAGGCTGGCCAGCAGCGCATTCGGCGGCGTCCCGATCAACGTGCCGACGCCCCCGATGGACGCCGAATAGGCAATGGCCAGCATCAGCCCGACGCCGAAATTGCGCACCAATGCCTTGTCCGCCGTCTTGCTGTCGATGAAATCGATCACCGAAATGCCCACCGTGAACATCATCACCGTGGTCGCGGTATTGGAAATCCACATCGACAGGAATGCGGTGGCCAGCATGAAGCCCGCCACGATCCCTTCCGGCGATTTGCCGACTTTCGCCACGATCAGCAAGGCGATCCGGCGGTGCAATCCCCAGCGCTGCATGCCGGCGGCCAGGATGAAGCCGCCCAGGAACAGAAAGATCAGGTGATTGCCGTATTGCGCGGTGACCTCGCCGATCGGGCGGATCCCCAGCACCGGCATCAGCGCGATGGGCATCAATGCGGTGGCGGGCAGGGGCAGCGTTTCGGTCAGCCACCAGATCACCATCCACAACGTCATGCCGATCAGGCGCCAGCCCTCGATGGGCAGGTCGGTCGGCGGTGGCAGGACCAGGAAGGGCACCAGGCTCAGCGGCCCGACGACAAGGGCGACAAGGCGCAAAAGGCTGATGGGTTCAGGCGCGCCGCCATGGGGAACATGGGACGGCTCGCTCTGGGCCTGAAGTTCGTCTTCGCTCTGGGATGGTTTCAACGTCGCGCCTCACGCTTTGTCACAGCTTTCGGGCCCGTTGCGTTCCTCCCGCCCGATCGGGTGTCGGATGGCCGCAAAGTCCCGGCCTGTCAACGACAGGGCAGCCATGACGACACCGGGACGCACCCCGGCGACGCGGGGACAAGGGAGTGATCCTGGGAAGGAATTGGTCCCGATGCGCCCGTTCCGGCATAGCCGGCGACCAGATGCGACAGGCCCGGCAAAGCCGGCGACTATCAGGACATGCCAACATCCCGCGGGATGTTAATGGCGGAGAGACAGGGATTCGAACCCTGGGTGGGCTTGCACCCACAACGGTTTTCGAGACCGCCCCGTTCGACCACTCCGGCACCTCTCCGCGGGGGTCTGTGGAGCGTGCGTTTACGCGGCTTTCTCGGGGCTTGCAAGACTCGATTGACGGGTTTTTTGCCCTTGCCGCTGCGGCACCCGTCAATACCCGCCCGTCAGCGCGAGGATGTCCTCGACCGTGCCGTAGCCCAGCAGGGTCAGCGAATGCGCCGGGCCAAAGGACAGCACCAGCGTGCCGTCGACGATCTCGGCCGCGTCCTCGATGTCCCGGGCCGTCAACTGGGCGCCGGATGCGAACCGGTTGGCGATCAGCAGGGTGTCTATGTCGGTCAGGTCAGCGATCACGTCATGGCCGCCGGTGAATTCGAACGTGTCCGCCCCGGCACCCCCGTTCAGGTAATCGTCGCCCGCATCGCCGTTCAGCCAGTCGTCGCCGGCCTGGCCGAACAGATCGTCATCGCCATCGCGTCCCCGGATCACGTCGTCTCCGGTGCCGCCCAGCAGCCGGTTGTCCCCGTCGTCGCCCCGCAGCACGTCATCGCCCGCGCCGGACTCCACGACCTCGATGTTCTCGAACGTGTCGCCCCTGGCGATCCCGGAAGAGGCCGCGCTGTCGGCCATGTCGATGGTCATCCGGTCCGTCGCGCGGGCATAGGTGGCGCGGTCCCACCCGTCGCCGCCATCCAGCCGATCCGCGCCCGCGCCGCCATCCAGCAGGTCATCGCCATCGCCGCCGCGCAGAACGTCATCGCCTTGCGCGCCGATCAACACGTCGTCTCCGTCTTCGCCCCTCAGCCGGTTGTCCCCGGCCGTGCCGGTGATGCGGTCGTCGTCATAGCCGCCGATCGCGTTCTCGATCGACACGTACCGGTCTCCTTCGGCCGCGCCGGCGTTGCGGTCGCTGTCGGTCAGGTTGATCACCGTGATCCCGTAGGTGCTGGACCATTCATAGCTGACGGTGTCCGTTCCGGTGCCGCCGTCGAACAGGTCCGGCCCGTCCCAGTAGACCACCTGAAACAGGTCGTTGCCCGCGCCACCGTAATTCGCGTCGCTGTCATAGCTGTCTTCGATCACGTCGTTCTCGCTGACCGACACGCCGGGCAGGGTGCCCAGGTCGACTTCGGACCCCTCGTCGTAATCGGCCCCCGGATCCGTGATCGTCGCATCGTCGATGAAGGCACGGAAATCGTCGTAGGTCGCAAAGGCGGGCAGGGCGGTGCCGTCCAGCACGATCCAGCTGTCGAAGGTGCCGGCGTTGTAGAACCCGGAATCTGTCATCACGTAATCATATGTCACCCGGTAGACGATCGACGACCCACCGTCCCAGGTGACCTCCACCACGTCATGGGAAAACGCCCGGTTCAGCGCGTCGTAGTAATATGGCTTGTCCTCGTAGGAAAACGCCGTCACCCAATCCAGCGAAGGGGCCGCCAGTTCGCCGTCAGTCACGGTAAAGGTCTCGCCCTCGTCGACGCGCACCGATCCGGTGTAGCTCGTGACGCTGCTGCCCTCGAACGGCTCGGGCCCGTCGTCGGAATAATCCAGGTAGCCGCTGTAGCTGTAGCCTTCGACGACGGTGAAGGAATAGGTGGTCATTGTCGGTCCTTTTCAAGACAGTGCCTGGGCCCCGGCCAGGACCTGCCGGGTCCCCAAGGCCTGAAGCATTCGGCCGATACCGCGCCCGGAAGGCCGGGCATCTTTCGCCCCCTCCGCGACGGCTCTGTTCACGCGGCGGGTCCCGTCAATAGCCCGCGACAAGCCCCAGGATGTCATCCACCGAGGAATGGCCAAGCAGCGTCAGCGAGTGATCGGGCGTGAAACTCAGGACCAGTGTCCCGTCCACGACGTCGGCGGCGGCCGTTATGTCCTGCGCGGACAATGTCGCGCCCGATGCGAAGCGGTTCGAAATCAGCAGAATATCCTCCGACGTCAGGTCGTTGACCACGTCATGGCCGCTGCTGAAGCGGAACGTGTCCGCGCCGTTCCCCCCGATCAGGGTGTCATCGCCGTCGTCTCCGGTCAGCATGTCCATCCCTGCGCCGCCCATCAGGATGTCGTTGCCGCCACGCCCCCGGATCACGTCGTCCCCGCCCAGGCCCTTCAGCTTGGTCGCCCCGTCGTCGCCGCGCAACACATCCGTCCTGTCGGTCGCGGCGACGATCTCGATGGCGATGAAGGTATCGCCGGCGGCCTCGCCGGTGGACAGCGTCGCGTCGCCCATGTCGATGTGAAGCGCCCCGGTGGCGGTCGAATAGCTTGCGATGTCGCGGCCCGCGCCCCCGTCAAGCACGTCGGCCCCCGCGCCGCCGCGCAGGATGTCGTTGCCGTCCAGCCCCACAAGCCGGTCGTCGCCCGCGCGCCCGACCAGCACATCGGCGCCGGCGCCGCCCTTCAGACGATTGCCGTCGGCCGATCCGAAGATCGTGTCGTCGCCATCCGTGCCCACGGCGTTCTCGATGCTCACCAGCACGTCGCCGAACGCCGCACCGCCGTTGCGGGCGGAATTGGCCAGATCGACGGTGACATGGGATCGTGCCGCGTTCTGCCCGGCGGTATAGTCCACCGTGTCCCGTCCGCGCCCGCCATCAAGGATGTCCGCGCCGTAGGTGATTATTTCGACGAACCGGTCATTGCCCGGCCCGGTCGCGACCACGTCCGCGGCATCTGTCCCGTAGACGGTGTCCGCCTCGTCGATCTGCACACCCGGCATGTCCGTGAAGGCGATCGTGCCGCCATCTTCATACCCGCCCCCCGCGGTCCGCATCCTCCCCGAAGCCAGCAGGCTCTCGAAGGCGTACAGCTGATCTTCGATCGGCAGATCCGAAAAGTCGGGCAGGGGATCGCCGCCAACCGGGATAAACAGATCCTCGGTGCTGCCGGAATACCCGTCCCCGTCGAAGAACGACCGCGATTCATGGATCGAGAACAGAAAGGTCGTTCCGCCGTCCCAATCAAAGCGCATGATCCCGCTGATATCGTAATAGGAATACCAGTCGAAGACATCGCCCCAGTCGAAGCCCGGATAGGTCAGTTCGCCGTCTTCGATGGTGAAATGATCCGGGTCGCCTTCCAAGGCGGAGATGTCGAAGGTCTGGTTGAAAAGCCGTGCATAAACCGTGGATTCGCCCGATGTATAATCGTCATAAACCCCTTGGATGGCATCGTATCCGGTGAACGTATAGACAGTCATTTACTCGTACCCTCAATCGCCAAGGCCCCGCGTGTTGAGGGCAGTTCTGGTAATCGGGCCAATTTTTAACCCGACGATGCAAAAAGTCCAGAAAAGTGGGCGATTTCAATTCTTCCTCCCGGTATTCGCCCGAACCGTCGCCACGGGGCGCGGAATACCGCATCGCCGCGCACACATTTGCGGGAGAGCATTGGCGGCGCGCCCGCAAGAGCCTATCTTCGTGCCCATGATCGCATCTCTCCGCACCCCCGCCCGCATCGCCGGCGCCGCCTGCGTGGCCCTGGCCCTTTCCATCCTGCCGGCTTCGGCCGCCAACCGCGACCAGGTCGAGGCGTTCCTCGAGGTCACCGGCTTCGACGTCTCGCTTGAAAGCCTGAAATTCTCGGCCGAGGATGCGCCGAAGATGCTGGGCATCGATGCCGGTGTCTTCGGCTACAGCTGGAAGAAGCTGACCGGCGACATCTTCGACGTGGCGCTGATGCACGACATGGCCGTCGACATGCTTGAAGAGACGCTGGACGACGACAAGCTGTCCCATGCCGCCGACTTCTATGCCTCCGACCTGGGCCAGCGGCTGGTCGCAACCGAAAACGCCGCGCACATGGACAACAACGACGACCAGAAGCGCGAGGAAGGCGAAGCGCTGGTCGCCAAGATGGTCGAAACCGGTTCGCCCCGGCTCGGGATGTTCAAGCGCATGAACGCCGCCATCGACGGCTCCGGCTCGGCCGTGCGCGCGATGCAGGAAGTCCAGATGCGCTTCCTGATGGCCGCCGCCTCGGCCGGCGTGATCGAACTCAAGATGGACCCGGCCGAGATCGAGGCGATGATGAAGAAGCAGGAACCCCAGCTGCGCATGGCCGTCGCCGAATCCGCGCTGGCCAATTCGGCTTATGTCTATCGTGACTTTTCCGACGAAGAGGTCGAAGCTTACACCAAGGCGCTGGAAGACCCGGTGATGATGGAGGTGTACGAGCTGATGAACGCGATCCAGTACGAGATCATGGCCAACCGCTTCGAAGCCCTTGCGGGGCGCATGTCCGAACTCGACCCCGGCCAGGACATCTGATGCGGCGGCTGCTGGCATTCGGACTGGCCCTGTGGCCCGTCCTTGCCAGCGCCGCGCCCGTCGACGACCTGACGGATGCGCTGCGGCTGCCTGAACTGGCCGTCATGATGCGCGACGAAGGGCTGGTGGATTCCGAGGACCTGCTGCCCGAAGGCCCCTCGGGCAACGTCCCGGCCACCGCGATGGCCCAGATCGCGGACATCTTCGACCCCGACCGGATTGCCGCGGACATGCGCAAAGCGCTCGCCGACGGTCTGAGCGACGCCCAGCTGAAGGAGGCCACCGCCTTCTTCGACAGCCCGCCGGGCCGCGCGCTGGTCATGCTGGAACTCATCGCCCGCTCGGCGATATCGGATGCCGATGTCGAGGCCGCCGCGCGCGCCCGATGGGCCGCCCGCGCCAACGAGGACAGCAAGGAGATCCGCCTGATCAAGCGCTTCGCCGAGGTCAACGCCCTGGTCGAGCGCAACACCGCCAGCACGATGACCGCCCGCTACCAGTTCCTGCGGGGGCTGGGCGACGGGTCGGGTAACCCGGTGGACGAGGACCAGATCCTGGCGCAGGTCTGGGGTGGCGCGGAAATGATCCGCGCCGAAACCGAAGACTGGGTGATGGGCTATCTTCTGCTGGCTTACGGCCCGGCCGATCCGGCGGATCTGCGGGCCTATGTCGACTTTTCGGCGACCGAGGCGGGGCAGGCGGTCAACGCGGCCCTGTTCGACGGCTTCGGGGTGGCGTATGGACGGATCTCCTACGGGCTGGGCCTGGTCAGCGGGCGCGCCGCGCTGGCGCAGGATCTGTAAGGCGGCCTGTCCCGCCTTGATCTTCAGGCCCGCCGGGGGCGTTTGGAGCCGGGATTTGAGCCAGGATTTGGGCCAAGGACAGTTGACAACCCCTTGGACGGGAGTCATAAGCCCGCATCCCCGGCCGGATGCCCCGCGCCGGGTTTTGTAGTCATTTACGCCCATGACAGGGCGCGCAGTTCGAGGTGACCGTGATCCGCTTCGCCGGGTCGGTCGAAACGTCCGGGATCCGAACAGGATTTCGGGGACCACAGGACGCGGCAAGAAAAAGGAAGACACGAATGTTTGCGGTCATGAAGACCGGTGGCAAGCAATACAAGGTCCGCTCGGGCGACGAGCTGCGGATCGAATTGCTGGCTGCCACTGCGGGTGAGACCATCCAGTTCAACGACGTGCTGATGCTTGGCGGTGACGAAACCGTCGTGGGCGCGCCGATGATCGCGGGTGCCGCCGTGCAGGCCGAGGTGGTGGATATGGTGAAAGCCGACAAGGTGATCACCTTCGTCAAGCGCCGCCGCAAGCACTCCTCCAAGCGGACCCGTGGTCATCGCCAGAAGCTGACCCTGGTGCGTATCACCGAAATCCTGACCTCGGGCGCGGATGCGACCGGCGTCAAGGCCGCCGTCGGCGCGGGCTCCGCCCCCGCCGCGCAGGCCGCCGAAGCGTAAGGAGACACCAGCATGGCACATAAAAAAGCAGGCGGTTCATCCCGTAACGGTCGCGACTCCGCTGGCCGTCGCCTTGGTGTGAAGCTGTACGGTGGCCAGTCGGCCATCGCCGGCAACATCATCGTGCGTCAGCGCGGCACCAAGTTCTGGCCGGGCGAAGGCGTGGGCATGGGCAAGGATCACACCATCTTTGCCACCACCGAAGGCGCCGTGACCTTCCAGAAGGGTCTGAAGGGTCGAACCTTCATTTCGGTCCTGCCGCTGGCGGAGGCCGCCGAGTAAGCCGGAACCTGACCGAGGTTTGAAAACACCCAGGGGATCGGCGGAACCGCCGGTCCCTTTTTCGTTTGCCGACACCGATGTCCTGGCACCCTGTCCGGACCGGTTTTTTCCGATCCGCCCACCGCGGGTCTTTACCGGTTGGAAACCCCGGAAGGTGCAAGGATGGCGTGGGGGCAGGGCCCGCGTCAGCGGGCCAGGCGGTCGTGGGACCTTGCAGCGCGCGGGTTCCGGACTGATATGAGTGAAGAGGGGGCAGGCCGGCGGCCGCGCCCCGGCAGGGAGTAAGACGATGAAACTCGACAAGATCGTGAACCAGGCTGTCATCGAAACCGACAGGTTCGATCTGCGTTCGCTGCGCCGCTCGGATGCCGGGCTGATCGACCAGTGGGCCGGCGACGTCCGCGTGGCGCGCATGACCTCGTCGATCCCGCATCCGCTTCCCCCCGGCGCGACCGAGGCCTTCATCGCCCGCGCCATGTCCGAGGACAGCGACGAATCCATCTGGGCCATCGACGGAACCCGCGACAGCGGGCCCGAGCTGATGGGCATCATCTCGCTCAAGCGGCTGGACGAGGACGCGGCCGAAGTCGGCTACTGGATCGCGCCGATCTACTGGAACACCGGCATCGCCTCGGCCGCGCTGAGCGCGCTGATCGCCGAGAACCCTTTGGGCGACCGGTCGTATTTCGCGTCCGTCTTCCAGGACAACCCGGCCTCGGCCCGGGTGCTCAGCCATTGCGGCTTTGACTACCTGGGCGACGCCGAGGATTATTCCGTGGCGCGCGCGGCGCTGGTTCCGACCTGGACCTATTCGCGCAAGATGTGACGATCCGGGGGAAGGGGGCGCTGCCCCCGTCCTCGTGCCGAGGACTCCCCCGAGGGTATTTTTACCAAGAAGAAGAACAGGGGTCCGCGCGTGGTGGCTTGCACTGCGCGCGGCTTGCTGTAGGAACGCAGCCATGAAGTTTCTCGATCTCTGCAAGGTTTACATCCGCTCGGGCAGCGGCGGCGGCGGGGCGGTCAGCTTTCGCCGCGAGAAGTATATCGAATACGGCGGCCCCGATGGCGGGGACGGCGGCCGGGGCGGTTCGGTCTATGCCGAAGCCGTGGACGGTTTGAACACGCTGATCGATTTCCGCTATCAGCAGCATTTCTTCGCCGACAACGGCCAGCCCGGCATGGGCCGCCAGCGCACCGGCAAGAATGGCGAGGACATCGTGCTGCGCGTGCCCGTGGGGACCGAGATCCTGGACGAGGACGAAGAGACGGTGATCGCCGACCTGTCGACCCTGGGCGAACGGATCGAGCTGGCCCATGGCGGCAACGGCGGCTTCGGCAACCTGCATTTCAAGACCTCGACCAACCAGGCGCCGCGCCGCGCCAACCCCGGCCAGGCCGGGGTGGAGCGCACGCTGTGGCTGCGGCTGAAGCTGATCGCCGATGCCGGGCTGCTGGGCCTGCCCAATGCCGGCAAGTCGACCTTCCTGGCGGCCACGTCCAACGCGCGCCCCAAGATCGCCGATTATCCCTTTACCACGCTGCACCCGAACCTGGGCGTCGTGGCGGTGGACAACAGCGAATTCGTCATCGCCGATATCCCCGGCCTGATCGAGGGCGCGCATGAGGGCCACGGACTGGGCGACCGGTTCCTGGGCCATGTCGAACGCTGCGCCGTGTTGCTGCACCTGGTCGACGGCACATCGCCGACCATCGCCGACGATTACAAAACGATCCTCCACGAGCTTGAGGCCTATGGCGGCCACCTGGCTTCGAAACCCCGGGTGACGGTGCTGAACAAGATCGACGCGCTGGACCCCGAGGCCCAGGCCGAGGCGCTGACCGAACTGGAAGACGCCTGCGGTCACAAGGTCATGCAGATGTCCGGCGTGTCCCGCGAAGGCGTCACCGAGGTGCTGCGCGCGCTGAAATCGCGCATCTCGTCGGACCGGCTGCGCCACAAGCCCGACGCGGACGAAGCCTCTTGGCGACCCTGAGCACGGCCCGACGCATCGTCGTCAAGATCGGCTCCGCGCTTCTTGTCGACCGCCAGTCCGGTGACCTGCGGGCCGCCTGGCTGACCGCGCTGGCCGACGACGTGGCGCGGCTGAAGGCGCAGGGCGGCGACGTGATCCTGGTGTCGTCGGGTTCCATCGCGCTGGGGCGCGGCGTGCTGGGACTGCCGCCCACGGCGCTGCCGCTGGAACAATCCCAGGCGGCCGCCGCGGTCGGCCAGATCCGCCTGGCGCGCGCCTACGAAGAAGCGCTCGCGCCCCACGGCATCACCGCCGCCCAGGTGCTGGTCACGCTGGAGGACAGCGCCGACCGCCGCCGCTACCTCAATTCCCGCGCCACGCTGGAAACGCTCCTGTCCTTCGGCGTGATCCCCATCGTCAACGAAAACGACACCATCGCCACGGACGAGATCCGCTATGGCGACAACGATCGTCTTGCCGCGCAGGTCGCCGTGACCGTGGGCGCGGACGTTCTGGTGCTGCTGTCGGACATCGACGGGCTGTACACCGGCAACCCAAAGGACGATCCCGCCGCCACCCGTTTCGACCGCATCGACCACATCACGCCCGAAATCGAGGCGATGGCAGGCGATGCCGGATCGGGCCTGTCCAAGGGCGGCATGAAGACCAAGATCATGGCCGCCCGCATGGCGACCGCCGGGGGATGCACCATGGTGATCACCGAAGGATCGCCCGACAACCCGCTGACATTGCTGGAAAACGGCGCCAACGCCACCTGGTTCACCGCCCAGCTGGATCCGCAGGCCGCGCGCAAGCGCTGGATCGCCGCGATGAAACCCAAGGGCGCCTTTGTCATCGACGCCGGCGCCGCCCGCGCACTGGGGCGTGGCCGTTCGCTGCTGCCCGCCGGCGTGACCGGGATCCGCGGCGGCTTTGGCCGGGGCGACCCCGTCGCCATCGAAGACCCGGCGGGCAACAGTCTGGGCCAGGGTCTGACCCGCTACACCGCCGAAGAAGCCCAGGCCATCCGCGGCCACCACAGCACCGAGATCGAAGAGATCCTGGGCTATCCGGGCCGCGCCGCGCTGATCCACCGCGACGACATGGCCCTGTAATGGGGCGCTGCAGCCGGCCATTTTCGCCTGACTGCGGCTTCTTCTTGGTCTAAATACCGCAACACCGACGCCCGCCACGGGCGCCACCGTTTGACAGACTGGAAAACAGGGGAAAGGCCGATGAAAGATCACGACGACATCCAGGCCCTCATGGCCAATATCGGAACGCGCGCGAAAGCCGCCGCAGCCGAGCTGGCCTTCGCCCCAGCCGACCAGAAGGACAAGGCGCTGAATGCCGCCGCCGATGCGGTCTGGGCACACAGGGCCGACATCCTGGCCGCCAATGAACAGGATATGGTCTACGGCGCCGAAAAGGGCCTGACGCCCGCCCTGATGGACCGGCTGAAGCTGAGCGAAGACCGCATCCGATCCATCGTCGACGGCCTGCGCGCGGTGGCGGGCCAGACCGATCCGGTCGGCGAAATCCTGTCGGAATGGGACATGGACAGCGGCATTCACATCCAGCGCGTCCGCACGCCGCTTGGCGTGATCGGCGTGATCTATGAAAGCCGGCCCAACGTGACGGCGGATGCCGGGGCGCTGTGCTTGAAATCCGGCAACGCGGTGATCCTGCGCGGTGGCTCGGAAAGCTTCCATTCGTCCGGCGCGATCCATGCCTGCCTGGTCGAAGGCCTCAAGGCCGCCGGCCTGCCCGAAGACGCGATTCAGCGCGTGCCCACCCGCGACCGCGCCGCCGTCTCCGAAATGCTGACCATGACCGACACGATCGACGTGATCGTGCCGCGCGGCGGCAAGGGGCTTGTCGGCCTGGTTCAACGCGAGGCGCGGGTGCCCGTCTTTGCCCACCTGGAAGGCATCGTGCATATCTACATCGACGCCGCCGCCGACCCGGAAAAGGCGCTGAAGGTGGTGCTGAACGCCAAGACCCGGCGCACCGGCATCTGCGGGGCGGCGGAATGCCTGCTGATCCACCGCGCGCTGGTCGACACGATCGGGCAGGGGGTGATCCGCGCGCTGCTGGATGCGGGTGTCGAGGTGCGCGCCGATGCCGCGCTTCAGAAGATCAAGGGCACCGTGCCGGCCACGGCCGAGGATTGGGGACGCGAATACCTCGACATGATCGTCGCCGCCCGGGTGGTCGACGACGTGGACGCGGCCATCGCCCATATCCGCACATACGGCAGCCAGCACACCGATTGCATCCTGACCGAGGATGACGCCGTCGCCGCCCGGTTCTTCCAGCGGCTCGACAGCGCGATCCTGATGCGCAACGCCTCGACCCAGTTCGCCGATGGCGGCGAATTCGGCATGGGGGCGGAAATCGGCATCGCCACGGGCAAAATGCATGCCCGCGGCCCGGTCGGCGCGGCGCAGCTGACCAGCTTCAAGTATCTGGTCACCGGCGACGGCGCGGTCCGCACGTAGGCCTTAGAACCCGATCTCGATCGAGGTGGCGGCGGTATGGATCTCCAGCCGCCGCCCGGTTTCCTTTGCCGCCGCTGGCAGCAAGGCGAACTGCACCAGCGCCGGCGTGATATCGGCGCCGGCCGCCGGATCGCTCAGCCCGGCCCACAGCACCGGGTCGATCACCAGCCGGTCCGCCACGCCCGCCACGGCCCAATCCGTTCCCTGCCGTTCGATCCGCACCGTGCCGCCATAAGGCATTGCCGTTTCAAGACATTGCACCGCCAGCAGCGCCAGCCGCACGTCGCTTCGGCGCTGCGCTTCCAGCGGCGTCCATTCGACATTCAGACGCCCGCCCGCGGTGATGTCGCGCAGCACGCCGGCCACCTCGGACCGGGCGATCTGCATCTCGCCGGCCGCGCCGTAAGCCAGGCGAAAGAACCGGATCCGCGCCTCGGCATTGGACACGCTGTCCGCGATCAGCCCCATTTCCGGCCCCGACACGGCGCCGGCCATGTCCAGCAGTTCCAGCCCGTTGTGAATGGCCCCGATCGGGCTGATCAGGTCGTGACAGATACGCGACCCTATCAGCGCCGCAAGATTGTGGTTACCCTCATCCCCATGCATGATCTCTCCCCCAACTCGATCCCTGATCCGTTCCCTGACCTGATCCATTGCCGCACCGCCTTCCCCGGAGAATACCCGTGACCAACCTCAATTCCATCCTCGAACCTGGCATGCTCGTGCGCCATCCGGATTTTCCCGACTGGGGCACCGGCCAGGTCCAGTCCAATATCGCCGGCAAGGTCACCGTGAACTTCCGCGAGGCCGGGAAGGTGGTGATCGACAGTACCCGCATCGGACTTCTGCCCGTCTTTGATGACCGATGATGGTTACCAAGGGGTTAACACCCGCACGCCTGCGCGGTTAACCCCCAAGTGCCTGCCAAGTGCCTGTCATGTGCCTGCGCGGCTGATCGCGACGCCCCGCACGGGCAGTTGCACAGGCGCGCGCCCCTGGGGTATCAGCGCGCAACGCAACGAATAGGCCGCCGCCGACATGCCTGAGCCAGGCCCGTCCTTCTCCGTCTCCATCGCCGCGACCCAAGCCGATCTGCGTGCCGCCCAGGCGCTGCGCTACGACGTTTTCGTCCGCGAACTGGGCGGCGGCGGCGCTTTGGTCGACCACGAGAACGGGCTGGAACGCGACGCCTTCGACCCGTTCTTCGACCATATGATCGTGCGCGACGACAGCACCGGCGCCGTCGTCGGCGTCTACCGCCTGTTGCGCGACGACCAGGCGCGGCAAGCCGGGCAATTCTATTCCGAAGCCGAATACGACCTGACGAAGCTGCGCCAATCCGGCCGCAGGCTGCTGGAACTGGGCCGGTCCTGCCTGCATCCCGATTACCGGGGCGGGGCGGCCATGTACCACCTCTGGACCGGGCTGGCCGACTACGTCCAGCGCCACGGGATCGAGATCCTCTTCGGCACCGCCTCCTTCCACGGCACCGACATCGCCGCGCTGGCCGAACCGCTGTCGATGCTGCATCACAACCACCTGGCGCCCCCCGACCTGCGCGTGCGCGCGGTCGACGGCCATTTCCAGCCCATGGACCTGATCGCCAGGGACCGGCTGGACCGGCGCCGCGCCATGCTGGCGGTGCCGGCGCTGATCAAGGCCTACCTGCGCCTGGGCGGCACCGTGGGCGAAGGCGCCTATGTCGATCACGCCTTCAACACCACCGACGTCTGCCTGGTCATGGACACCGCCCGCATGAACGACCGCCAGAAACGCATCTACACGGGCGCGCGCGCCGGATGAGCGCCACCTGGCGTTCCGATACGCCCCCCGATCCGGTTCGGATCGGGCCCGCGGGCTACGCGCTGATCGTCCTGCGCGGCTTGCCGCTGGCCATCCTCGTCTTCGGCGGCCTCGGCCTTCACCTCACGTTGCGCCTGATCGAACGCCCGCTTTACGGGGTCCACCGCCCCTGGACGCCCTACATCACCCAGTTCGTCTGCCGAAACGCCCTGCGCCTTCTGGGCCTCCGCTTCCGCACGCGGGGCCGGATCATGGCCCATCCCGGCGCATTGGTGGCCAACCATTCCACCTGGCTCGACATCTTCACGCTGAACGCGGCCAAGCGGATCTACTTCGTCTCCAAGGCCGAAGTCGCCAGATGGCCGGCCATCGGCTGGCTGGCCCGCGCCACCGGCACCGTCTTCATCGACCGCGATCCGCGCCAGGCCCGCGACCACAACCGCCTGTTCCAGGACCGGCTCAAGTCCGGGCACAAGCTGCTGTTCTTCCCCGAAGGGACATCGACCGACGGGCAGCGCCTGCTGCCCTTCCGTACCACCCTGTTCGCGGCCTTCTTCGCGCCAGACCTGCGCGACATCACCTGGATCCAACCTGTCGCCGTCCGCTACACCGCACCCCCGGGCGCCCCCGCACGGTTCTACGGCTGGTGGGGCGACATGGATTTCGCCACCGACCTGCTCAAGATCCTGGCCCGGCACCCGCAGGGCGCCGTCACCATCACCTATTGCCCCCCCCTGCGCGTCGCCGACTTTGCCGACCGCAAGGCATTGGCGCGCGCGGCCGAAGACGCCGTGCGCAATCACTTGACAGACCCCGGCCAAACACCGCATCCGCACGCCTGACCATTCAACCGGAGGCCGACCTTCCATGACAGACCCCGTCCGCATCGTCCTGTCCAGCGACCACGCCGCCATCCCGCTGCGCCAGGCGATCCTCAAACATATCGAGGAAAAAGGTTACAAAGCCGTGGACATCGGCCCCGTGACCCCCGAAAGCACCCATTACCCGATGCACGGCGAAGCCGCCGCGCGCCGCGTGGCCTCGGGCGATTGCCAGCTTGGCATCATCCTGTGCGGCACGGGGCAGGGGATCATGATGGCCGCCAACAAGGTCGGCGGCATCCGCTGCGGCGTCTGCTGCGACACGTTTTCGGCCCGGATGATCCGCCAGCACAACAACGCCAACATGCTGTCCATCGGCGCGCGCGTCGTGGGCGAAGGCCTGGCGCTGGATATCGTCGACGCCTTCCTGGACGCCGAATTCGAAGGCGGCCGCCACGCCACCCGCACCGACATGATCGACGCGATTCAAGGCTGAGACGGCGGGAGACCTCAGCCGTCGCCCCCCGCCAGATCCCAGCGCACCACGATGTTCGACGACCGCCACAGCGGCCCCGGGTCGGTATAACCGACCCCTTCGACCCCGCCCATCGCCGCATAGAACCGGCGCGCGCGGTCGTTCTCGCGCACCACGGCCAGTGCCACGGCGTGGACGCCAAGCTGTTGAAAATAGGCGAAACACGCTGTCAGCAACAGCCGTCCCACCCCGGCGCCGCGCGCCGGGCCGCGAACATACAGATGCTTGATCTCCACCGCGCCGCCCATTTCGGGCTGGGTCGACGGGCCAAAGCTTGCAACTCCCAGGACATCGTCGCCCGACACGGCAAGGATGGCCCCCGTCAACGGATCCGGCGCGCCAAGGCAGGCCTGCCAATAGGGCAGGCGGCGCGCCTCGTCCAGGATCTCCAGCGCCTCGGCCGGGGCGAAACCGGCATAGGTTTCGCGCCAGACCTCGACGTGCAGCGCGGCCAGACGGGGGGCCAGACGGGGGGCCAGACGGGAGGCCAGACGGGGGGCCTCTTCGGGCCGGGCATGCCGGGTCTGCGGATCCGTGATGGCGGGCTGCATGGGCGATCTCCGTTAGCTGACAACCTGTCGACCCCGGCGGGCATGGGCCGGCCACAGATGCGCCATCGCGGGGCCCGACCGCAAGGGGGCTCGCGCCGGGACCGGCGCCCGGCAATCCTTAACACTTGATGAATCCGCCGCTGTAACCCATTGATATTCCTTGAAGCACCTGATGTCCCACGCGTGGGACACCCGGGGCGGACATTAGCGCTTGCGCCCGTCCGGTGCTTCGGCTAAGTCCCGCGCCATTGATCCCGCTGGCGGGGAATGGGCTCGTTCGGGGGAGACATCCCCGACGGTCCGCCGGTTGAGCATCCGCTCTGACCCCCGCCGAGGCAAGAAACCGGAAAGGATGAGCAATGGCTCTTACTGACTTCACCATGCGTCAGCTGCTGGAAGCTGGCGTGCACTTCGGCCACCAGACGCAGCGCTGGAACCCCCGCATGGGTCCCTATATCTACGGCTCGCGCAACGGCATCCACATTCTCGACCTGACGCAGACCGTCCCGATGCTGGACCAGGCGCTGAACGTCATCCGCGAGACCGTCGCCAAGGGCGGCCGGGTGCTGTTCGTCGGCACCAAGCGCCAGGCGGCCGCATCGATCGCGGACGCGGCCGAGAAGTCGGCGCAGTACTACATGAACCACCGCTGGCTCGGCGGCACGCTGACCAACTGGAAGACCGTCTCCCAGTCGATCAACCGCCTCAAGCAGATCGACGAGTCGATGGAAGGTGGCTTTGGCGGCCTGACCAAGAAAGAACGCCTTGGCATGGAACGCGACCAGGAGAAGCTGCAGGCGTCTCTGGGCGGGATCCGCGAAATGGGCGGCGTGCCGGACCTGCTGTTCGTCATCGACGTCAAGAAAGAAGCGCTGGCCATCGCCGAAGCCAACAAGCTGGGCATCCCGGTCGTGGCCGTCGTCGACACCAACTGCAACCCCGAAGGCGTCGATTACGTGATCCCGGGCAACGATGACGCGGCCCGCGCCATCACGCTGTACTGCGAACTGGCCGCCAACGCCGCGCTGGAAGGCATGTCCGATCAGCTGGGCGCCGCCGGCGTCGACATCGGCGAGCTGGAAGAAGCGCCGGTCGAGGAGCTGGTCGAAGAGACCGCGCCCGCCGCAGCCGACGAGACCCCGGCCGAGGCCTGATCCCGCCCCGGGCAGCCCCGCGGCGGCCCGGTGTCACGGAAATGACATGCGGGGCGGGGTAGTACCCGCCCCAAACGCAAACTGAACTTGAGGAGAGCGCCAGATGGCAATCACCGCAGCAATGGTCAAGGAACTGCGCGACAGCACGGGCGCAGGCATGATGGACGCCAAGAAGGCCCTGACGGAAACCGACGGTGACATGGAAGCCGCTGTCGACTGGCTGCGCACCAAGGGTCTTGCGAAAGCCGCCAAGAAATCCGGTCGCACCGCGGCCGAAGGCCTGGTGGCCGTGGCGATCGACGGCGGCAAGGGTGTCGCGGTCGAGGTGAACTCGGAAACCGACTTCGTGGCCAAGAACGCCGACTTCCAGGCGATGGTCCAGAAGATCGCCGACACCGCGCTGACCGTGTCGGACATCGACGCGCTGAACGCCGTCAATGTCGGCGGCAAGCCGGTTTCGGAAATGATCACCGACGCCATCGCCAAGATCGGCGAAAACATGTCCGTGCGCCGCATGTCCACAATCGAAGGCGAAAACGTCGTGTCCTACGTGCACAACGCGGCCGCGCCCGGCATGGGCAAGATCGGCGTGCTGGTCGCGATGACCGGTGGTGACGAAGCGCTTGGCAAGCAGATCGCCATGCATATCGCCGCTGTGAACCCGGCCGCCCTGAACGAAGATTCGCTGGATCCGGCGGTCGTCGAGAAGGAAAAGCAGGTTCAGATGGACATCGCCCGCGAAAGCGGCAAGCCGGAAGCCGTCATCGAGAAGATGATCGTCGGCCGGATGAAGAAGTTCATGGCCGAAGTGACCCTGGTCAACCAGCAGTTCGTGGTGAACCCGGACCTGACCGTGGGGGCCGCCGCCAAGGAAGCCGGCGCCGAGATCACCGGATTCGTCCGGCTGGAAGTCGGCGAAGGCATCGAGAAGAAGGAAGAAGACTTCGCAGCCGAGGTCGCCAAGGCGGCACAGGGCTGAGTCGTTCCTTCTGCCGAATCGCTGATTCGGCAGGTGAGACCTTGAAAACCCGGGGGGCGCGCCTGCGCTGCCCGGGTTTTTTCGTGCCTGGATGACGGGTGCCGCGTCCGGCCAGGGGGCGTCCGGAATGGCCAAGCCCAGACGAGGGGCGAAAAAAACCGGACGGCACGTACAGCACCGTCCGGTTATCCGCAGAAAATGCGGGACTGGTTACTGAAACTGAGGCCGCGCCAGTGGCGCGACCCCAGCTGTCCGAACGGCCCCGTGTGACAATGGGGATGGGGCGGGACCGACCAGACCCGGCCCGGAACGCGGAAAATACACGTCCGAACCGGTCCGGCTATGCCGGGAGAGCCAGAGGGCCCTGAAATCACAGGGATCTTGACCCAAGGTTCCATGGCCAAAGCCACCACTCACGGAACATCTACAAACTGCTGTTTTTGCTTGGGTTTCGGTAGTCCGGGATTCCTTACCATACGTTACTTTCATGCGTATTTGCCTTTTGGGTATCCCAAAAGCATCACAAATTCATGAAACTTGGTTATTATATAAGCGGAATTTGAATGCGTGCGCAGGCTTGGCCCGTACCCGGGCGGCCCGATCGGGCGATTCAGGCTTCGAGCACGAACATCTGGTTGTGCAGCGCGGCCTTCAGCACGGCTTGTGCGGTGGTCTCGACCGCCAGGGCCTCGCGGGCCAGGCGCAGGTGCTTTTCGACGGTGGCCGAGGTCAGACCCATGAGCACCGCGATGTCCTGCGTGGTCTTTCCGTCGCCGACCCATTCCAGCGCCTCGCGCTGGCGCTTGGTCAACGACCGCGTGGGTGTCGAATAGGGCAGGGTGAGGATCTTGAGATGGGCGATGTTGTTGATCAGCTGGATGTCGTGGCCGTGTTCGGCCCAGACCTCGTCGATCTCGTCCTGGGTCAGGTCGCGCCGCGCCGCCAGCGAAATGGCGCCCTTGGACCGGACAGAAACGGATTTGAAGCTGATCGTGTAGCCGGCGTTCACGCCGAAGCGGGTGTTGAAATCGTAAACCCGCATCTCTTCCTTGGTCATGGTGCCCGAGGCGACCATCTGCTGGATCGCGCGCCAGCTGCAGGCGCCTTCGTTGCTCAGCGCCCAGCGGGTCATCGGCGCGTGGAAATAGCGCCCTTCGTCCATGAATCCCTTGATATATTCAGGGCGGTGGTTGGTCAGGATGATGAAATCCTCGGGGTCGCCCAGCGAGGTCTCGGTGCGGTACCGCGTGAATCCGTAGATCAGCCGGTCGAAACCGTATTCTTCCATCTTGCTGGTATGCGCAGACCAGAGCTCTTCAAGACTGCGCGCATTGGTGAGGAAAAACAGGTACTCCTTCAGGGTCATGGCAGTCCTGCCTCTTCAACAAAATGGCCGTTCAGCGCGTCCAGCGCCAGGATATAGCTTTGCGGGCCAAAGCCGCAGATCTGACCCAACGCGACCGGCGCGATGTGGGACAGGTGCCGGAAGGCTTCCCGCGCGTGGATGTTGGACAAATGTACCTCGACAACCGGAAGCTCTACAGAGGAAAGCGCGTCCCGGATGGCAACCGACGTGTGGGTCAGGGCGCCGGCGTTCAGGACGATGCCATCCTGCACGCCCCGGGCGGCATGAATCGCGTCGATCAATACGCCCTCGTGATTCGATTGCATGAATTCCAGTCCCATCCCGAGCGATTCGGCATGAGTCCGGCAAGCCGTCTCGATCATGGTCAGCGTCGTTCGTCCGTAGACTTCAGGTTGCCGCGTCCCAAGAAGGTTAAGATTCGGCCCGTTCAACACGAGTACCGACGTCATTCCACCTCACTCCTTCGGTCCGTATGCTTAACGGGGACACAGTGGTGCTGTCCAGTTTACGCTTCCGCAAAGCTTCTCACCTCGGACTATTCGTAGGCGAGTGTCCCCATATCCCCTACGTCTCATGACGCGGGATCAAATACAACCATTGCCAACCATTCGGCAACCAGCGCCGGGGTCGCGTGGCCTTCGATTTCCACGGACAAGACGTTTTCCCGCAACAACTCGGTTGCTGAGCGTTTTCGCGCTGATTTCAAGGTAAAGCGCCCGCGCAGCCGGCTGCCGGCGCGGACCGGCGACAGGAACCGCAGCTTGTTGAAGCCGTAGTTGATCGACATCTCCTGCCCCGGTGTTTCGGCGAAACAATCATAGGCAAAGCGGCTGGCCAGCGACAATGTCAGGAACCCGTGGGCGATCGTGCCGCCAAAGGGAGTCTCGGTCGCGGCGCGGGCCGGGTCCACGTGAATCCATTGGTCATCATGGGTCACCCTGGCGAACTGGTCGATCATGGCCTGGTCCACGGTGATCCAGTCCGATACCCCCACCTCGGTGCCAAGCTGTGCCTCGGCCGCGGCCAGCGCAGTGTCGATTGCGGTCATCTTCCGTCCTCTCATTCCGGATCGGGGCCGACGCGCACCATGCGCTTGCCCCGGTTGTCCCCCGCCAGCAGCCCGATCAGCGCCGCCGGTGCGTGGTCGAGCCCTTCGACGATGTCCTCGGTCACCTTGACCTGTCCGCTTTCAACCCATCCCTTCAGCGCGCGCAGCGCCTTGGGATCGTCGCGCGCGTGGTCCATCACGATGAATCCTTCCATCCGCAATCGTTTGACGACGACCAGTCCGGGCAGGTTGCGCGGGCCCACGGGTGCGGCGTTGTCATACTGGCTGACCGCGCCGCAACAGACCACGCGGCCATGGGTGTTCATGTGAAACAGTGCGGTTTCCAGAACCGTGCCGCCGACATTGTCGAAATAGACGTCGACGCCATCGGGGCAGGCCGCCTTGAGCCGCGCGTTCAGCCCCTGTTCGCGGTAGTCGAGGCAGGCGTCAAAGCCCAGTTCCTCGACCACCCAGCGGCATTTCTCGGCGCCCCCGGCGATGCCCACGGCGCGGCACCCCATCGCCTTGGCGATCTGGCCCACGTAGCCGCCCACCGACCCCGCCGCGGCCGAGACCAGCACCGTTTCGCCCGACATCACCCGGCCGACACCGACCAGCCCGTGATAGGCCGTCTTGCCGGCAATACCGTAGACCGACAGCAGGTGCGACAGCGGCTTCAGGTCGGGCATCTTCTGAACCACGCGGTCGGGGCGGACGACCTCTTCGGCCCAGACGGCTTCGGCCGCGACGATGTCGCCGGGGGCAAAGCGGGGCGACCGGCTTTCGACCACCTCGCAGATCGCGTAGGTCGGCATGACATCGCCCGCCAGCACCGGCGCGCGATAGGTGGCGCCCTGCAGCCAGGACCGGTTGGCCGCGTCGATCGACATCAGGATGACCCGCAGGCGAACCTCTCCGTCCCGGGGAACGGGCGGCGGGGCGTCTTCGATCCGGTAGGTTTCGGGTGTCAGCGGCCCCTTGGGCAGCGCTGCGACAACGATCTGTTTCATCTCTTCCTCCTGTGCCGGAGCCCGGCTAGGGTCGCGCCCGACCACAGGGGGCCGGCCTTTGACCAAGACATACCCGCAACCGCGCTTTGCGCCGCCTCCGGGCTTTTGCGACATTCTTCTCATACGTCACGGGACATCCCAACCCGCCGATCCCGACAGGCCCTTTCCGATGGCCGACGGGCAGGGCGACCCGGCGCTTGCGCCCGAAGGCGAGGCCCAGGCACAGGCCATCGCCGACCGCCTGAGAACCCGGCCCATCGCCGCGATCTACGTCACAACCCTGCGCCGCACCCACCAGACGGCGGCGCCGCTGGCCACCGCCCTGGGCCTGACCCCACGGGTCGAACCCCGCCTGCGCGAGGTCTTCCTGGGCGACTGGGACGGCGGGCTTTACCGCAAGATGGCGGCCGAACGACACCCCACCTACGTCAAGGCGCACGAGACCGGCGATTGGGGCCATATCCCCGGCGCGGAAACCACCGCCGCGCTGCGCGCCCGCGTCGAGGCCGGGCTGGTCGACATCGCCGCGCGCCATCCCGACCAGCTGGTCGCCGTCTTCTCGCACGGGGGCGCCATCGGCGCGGCGCTGGACCTGGCGACCGGTGCGCGGCCCAACAGCTTTGCCGGCACGGCCAACGGCGCCATTGCCCGGCTGGTCATGCAGGGCGACACGCGGATCCTGCGGGGCTTCAACGATTGCGCACATCTGGACGGCTGATCAGTCGAAGGTCACCACCACCTTGCCGGTGACCTTTCGGTCCTGCATCGCTTCCAGCGCTTCGCCCGCCTTTTCAAGCGGATAGCGCGCGGTGATGCGCGGGCGAATCTTGCCGTCCCGGTACATCGCGAACAATTCGTAGACGTTTTTCGCATGCCCCTTGGGGTCGCGCATCACCGAGGCCCCCCAGAAAACGCCGACGATCTGGCAGGACTTCAGCAACGTCAGGTTCAGCGGGATCTTCGGGATCCCGGCGGGAAAGCCCACCACCAGGTACCGTCCGTCCCAGCCCATAGACCGGATCACCGGTTCGGCGTAATCGCCGCCCACCGCGTCATAGGCCACGGTCACGCCATTGGGCCCCGCCAGGTCCTTCAACCTCGCCGACAGCGCCTTTTGCGCATCGCGATCCATCTCGCGCGGATAGACGATCGTTTCATCCGCGCCGATCTTGCGGCAAAAGGCGGCCTTGTCCTCGGACGACACGCCGGCGATGACCCGCGCGCCCATGGCCTTGCCCAGTTCGATCGCCGCCGCCCCGACACCGCCCGACGCGCCCAGGATGAACAGCTTGTCGCCGGGCTTGAGATAACCGCGATCCTTCAGCGCGTGGTAGGACGTGCCATAGGTAAAGACGAAACAGGCGGCCTCGTCATAGGGCATCTCGTCCGGGATTTTCGTCGCCCGCTTCGCATCGGCACAGACGAATTCCGCGAACCCGCCATGCCCGGTCAGCGCCAGCACCCGGTCGCCGGTCTTGAAGGATGTCACACCTTCGCCAAGCGCATCGACAACGCCCGCAACCTCGCCCCCCGGGGCAAACGGGCGGGGCGGTTTCATCTGGTACAGGTCCCGGATCATCAGCGTATCGGGAAAATTCACCCCCGCCGCGTGAACGGCGATCCGGATCTGGCCGGGCCCCGGTTCGGGCACCGGCATGTCGGCCAGTTCCAGTGTCTCCGGTCCGCCGACGGCGGTGCTCAGCATCGTTTTCATCCATCCCTCCCCAAGGCTCTTTGACGTCCGGTCCCAGTGATCGGGCCGCATATCCGGGTTGTCAACGCATATTCGAAATGCAATTCTGCACAGCGAAACACGGGTTGGCGCTTGGGGGAGGAGCAGCGCCGCGCGGCTCTTCGCCCCCGGCGCTTGATCGCGGGGCCGATGCCATCTTCTCGAAATTGACGCGTCTGGAAAGGACATTCATGACACCGGACTCTCTGTTTTCGCTCGACGGCAAGACCGCGCTGGTCACCGGCGGGGCCACGGGGATCGGCCGCATGGCCGCCGAAGCGCTGGTCGGCGCCGGCGCCCGCGTGCTGATCGCCTCGCGCAAGGGCGAAGCCTGCGAAGCCGCGGCGGCCGAGCTGAACCAGTTGCAGTTGCCGGGCACCGCCGAAGGTTTTGCCGGGGATGTCGGCACCAGGGAAGGGCTTGAGAAGCTGGCCGCCGAGGTGGCGGCGCGGACCGACACGCTGAACATCCTGATGAACAACGCGGGCATCACCTGGGGCGCACCGCTGGGGAAATTCCCCTACGGCGCCTGGCAGAAGGTGATGAACGTCAACATCGCCGGCGTCTTTCACCTGACCCAGTTGCTGTTGCCGATGCTGCGCGACGCGGCCACACCGGACGATCCGTCGCGGGTGGTGAACCTGGGTTCGGTCATGGGAGAGATCCCGATGGGCGACGGCGCCTATTCCTATTCCGCGTCCAAGGCGGCGGTGATCCACATGTCCAAGGTGCTGGCCAAGGAGCTGGCCGGCGATTTCATCACCGTGAACGCGCTGGCCCCGGGACCTTTCGTGTCGCGGATGACCGAATTCGCCACCGGAACCGACGAACAGCAGGCCGAGGTCGGGGCCGACGTGCCGCTGAAACGCATGGGCCGGGCCGAGGATATCGGCGGCTGCGTGTTGTTCCTGTGCGGCAAGGGCGGCGCCTATGTGACCGGCGCGGTGATCCCGGTGTCGGGCGGGATCAACGTGCAGGCGGGCCATAATCTTTTTGAAAAAGCAATGGACTAGGGGGCGCAGGCCATGGGGGAGATCAACTTTGACGGCCGCGTGGCCATCGTGACCGGGGCCGGCGTGGGGTTGGGACGGTCCCATGCCCTGGGGCTGGCGGCGCGCGGCGCGAAGGTGGTGGTGAACGACCTGGGCGTGTCGACCGCGGGCGAGGGCGCGTCGGACTCTGCCGCCGAACAGGTGGTGGAAGAGATCCGCGCGATGGGCGGCGAGGCCATGGCCCATGGCGCGGACGTATCGGACGAGGCGCAGGTCAAGGACATGGTCGCACAGGCCATGCAGGCCTGGGGCCGCATCGACATCGTGGTGAACAACGCCGGAATCCTGCGCGACAAGACCTTCGCCAAGATGGACCTGTCGGATTTCCGCAAGGTGGTCGAGGTGCACCTGATGGGCGCGGCCACGGTCACGCATACGGTCTGGCCGATCATGCGCGACCAGAAATACGGGCGGATCGTGATGACGTCGTCGGCCTCCGGCATCTACGGCAATTTCGGCCAGTCGAATTATGGCGCGGCCAAGATGGGCGTCGTCGGGTTGATGAACGTGCTGGCGCTGGAAGGCGCGCGGGACAACATCCGGGTGAACACGCTGGCGCCCACCGCCGCCACGCGGATGACCGAGGATCTGCTGCCGCCCGAGGCGCTGGAGGTGCTGAAGCCCGAAACCATCACGCCGGGGCTGCTGTTCCTGGTGTCCGAAGGCGCGCCGACCAAGACGATCCTGGGCGCCGGGGCCGGGGTCTTTGCCCAAAGCCGGATCTACGAGACCCCCGGCGTGCTGCTGGAAGGCGCGGACAATTCGCCCGAAGCCATCGCCGCGGCGTTCGAACAGATCCACGACGAAGACGGGCAAAGGGAGTTGCCCGACGCCTTCGCCCAGACCCGCAAGTTCGCCCGCAAGGCTGCACAGGCAAAAGGACTTTCGCTGCCCTGGGGCGAAGATTGAAACACGGATTCAGGGAGGATCCACATCATGCGTGACGCCGTCATCGTCTCGACCGCGCGCACCCCGATCGGCAAGGCCTATCGCGGCGCGTTCAATGCCACCCCCCCCCAGGCCCTGATCGGCCACGCCGTGGGCCAGGCCGTGTCCCGCGCCGGGATCGACCCGGCCGAGGTCGCCGATTGCATCGTTGGATCGGCGCTGCAGCAGGGCCACCAGGCGGGCAACATCGGCCGTCAGGCCGCCATGCGCGCCGGTCTGCCCGTGACGGTCGCGGGCATGTCGCTGGACCGGCAATGTGCATCCGGCATGATGGCCATCGCGACCGCCGCCAAGCAGGTGGTGATGGACGGGATGGACGTGGTCGTGGGCGGCGGGGTTGAAAGCATCTCGATGGTCCAGACCCCGGACATGCGGGTGAACCGCGATCCGTGGCTTGTTGAAAACAAACCGGAAATCTACATGTCGATGCTGGAGACGGCGGAAACCGTCGCCGCCCGCTACGGCATCACCCGCGAGGCGCAGGATGCCTATGCCGCCCAGTCCCAGGCCCGCACGCACGAGGCCCAGCAGGCCGGGCGGCTGGACGCCGAGATCGTGCCGCTGAGCACCGTCATGAAGATGCAGAACCGCGAGACGGGCGAAGTGACCGAAGCCGAGGTGACGCTGGAGAAGGACGAGGGCAACCGCCCCGGAACCAGCGCCGAAAGCCTCGCCGGGCTGCAGCCGGTCTTCAAGGACGGCATCCACATCAAGCAGGGCGGCTATATCACCGCCGGCAATGCCTCGCAGCTGTCCGATGGCGCGTCGGCCGCCGTGGTGATGGACGCCAAGCTGGCCGAACAGAAGGGGCTGGAACCGCTGGGCCGCTACGTCGGCGTCATGGCCGCCGGCTGCGAGCCCGACGAGATGGGCATCGGCCCGGTCTTTGCCGTGCCCAAGCTGCTGGCCGCGCATGGGCTGAAGATGGACGACATCGGGCTTTGGGAGCTGAACGAGGCCTTCGCGGTGCAGGTGCTGTATTGCCGCGACACGCTGGGCATCCCGGACGAGATCCTGAACGTCAACGGCGGCGCGATTTCCATCGGGCATCCCTATGGCATGTCCGGCGCGCGCATGGTCGGCACCGCGCTGATCGAAGGCAAACGCCGGGGCGCGAAATACGTGGTCTGCACCATGTGCGTCGGCGGCGGCATGGGGGCGGCGGGCCTCTTCGAGGTGTTCTGATGGCCGCCTGGCACCGCGACGACACCCATCTGCCCGCGCCTTTGCGCGGGCTCCGGCTGCCGCTGGTGGCCTCGCCCATGTTCATCATTTCCGGTCCCGAACTGGTCATCGCCCAGTGCAAGGCCGGCATCATCGGATCCTTCCCCGCGTTGAACGCGCGCGAGGCCGAAGGCGAGCCGCCGCTGCTGGACAACTGGCTGACCCGCATCACCGAGGAACTTGACCGCCACAACCAGGCCAACCCCGATCACCCGGCCGCACCTTTCGCCGTCAACCAGATCGTGCACCGGTCGAACGCGCGGCTGGAGCGGGATCTTGAGATCTGCGTCAGGCACAAGGTGCCGATCTGGATCACCTCGCTGGGTGCCCGGGTCGAGGTCAACGAGGCCGCGCATTCCTGCGGCGGCATCACGCTGCACGACGTGATCAACAACACCTTCGCGAAAAAGGCCATCGACAAGGGCGCCGACGGTCTGATCGCCGTGGCGGCCGGCGCCGGGGGCCATGCCGGCATGCAATCGCCCTTTGCCCTGATCCGCGAGATCCGGGGATGGTTCGACGGCCCGCTGCTGCTGTCGGGCGCCATCGCATCCGGCGCGGCGCTGCTGGCCGCGCGCGCTTTGGGCGCCGATTTCGGGTATGCCGGATCGCCCTTCATCGCCACGCACGAGGCCAATGCCGATGCCGCCTACAAGCAAATGATCGTCGACAGCGGGGCGGAGGATATCGTTTATTCCTCGCTGTTTACGGGCGTTCACGGGAATTACCTGAAAGGATCGGTCAGGGCGGCGGGAATGGATCCCGACAACCTGCCCTCGGCGGAAGCGTCATCGATGAACTTTGGCGTAGGGTCATCGAAACCCAAGGCCTGGAAGACGATCTGGGGTTCGGGCCAGGGGATCGGCGATGTGACGGCGGTGGTGGATACAGCCGACCTGGTCGACCGGATCGACGGCGAATACCGGGCCGCCGGCGCGCGGCTGGCGGCCGAGTTCAGGGACAGCTGAAATGCCCGAGCTGATCGTCATCCGACACGGCCAGGCGTCCTTTGGGTCGGCCGAGGCCGCCGGCTATGACCGGCTGTCGCCGCTGGGGGAGGACCAGGCGCGCATGGTCGGTGCGGCGCTGAAGGCCTCGGGGCTCAGGCCCGACCGGCTGGTGACCGGCAGCCTGGCCCGCCAGAAGGAGACGATGGCGCTGATGGGGTTCGGCGACGAGGTCGAGGAACACGCGGGCTTCAACGAATACGATTTCCACGACCTGCTGAAGGTGCGGTTCAACGGCGAGGTCCCCGCCGAGGTGGTCGGCGACCGGCGCGCCCATTTCCGGAACCTGCGGGACACGCTGAAGATCTGGCAGCAGGGCGGTCTGGACGGGGCGCGCGAAAGCTGGACGGATTACATCGCCCGGGTCGACGCCGCGCGCGCCCATGCCACGCGGCCGGGGGCCGAACGCGTGCTGGCAGTGTCCTCGGGCGGGACCATCGGGCGGTTGGTGGCGCAGGCCATCCAGGCGCCGGACGAAATGATGATCACGCTGAACCTGCAGGTCAAGAACACCTCGATCACACGGTTCATCTTTAACGACAAGGGGCGGTTTTTCCTGAATGAATTCAACGCCACACCGCATTTCCTTGAGGCCCGTGCCGCCCGGCACATGACCTATAGCTGAGGAGGACAACATGACGAGTGACACCCAGACGCTGGACACACGGGCCGTCGCCGCCTACCTCGGGACGCATCTGCCGGGGTTCCAGGGGCCGCTGACCGCAGAGAAGTTCCAGACCGGCCAGTCGAACCCGACCTTCCTGCTGAAAACGCCTGCGCGCAATTACGTTCTGCGCCGCAAGCCCCCGGGAACGTTACTGAAATCCGCCCACGCGGTGGATCGCGAATTCCGGGTGCAACGCGCGCTGGCCGACACCGACGTGCCGGTGCCGAAGATGTATCTGCTGTGCGAGGACGACGCGGTGATCGGGTCGGCCTTCTACATCATGGACCACGTCCGGGGCCGCAACTTTGCCGATCCCCGGATGGAGGGCGAGGACAACGCGACACGCGCGGCGGTCATAAAGGACATGAACCGGGTGCTGGCCGCGCTGCACGATGTCGATGTCGACGCGGTCGGGCTGGGCGATTACGGGCCGCCGGGCAATTACTACGAACGCCAGATCGCGCGCTGGACAAAGCAGTACCGCGCCTCGCAAACCGTTGATATTCCAGCGATGAACCGGCTGATCGACGGGCTGGCCGAAGCGATGCCCGAAGACGACGGGCAGCGCGGGCTTGTTCACGGAGATTACCGGATCGACAACATGATCTTCGACGCCCGACAGCCGGTGTGCCGCGCCGTGCTGGACTGGGAATTGTCGACCATCGGCCATCCCTACGCCGATCTGGCGGCGGTGATCATGCAATGGCAGATGCCGGCCGGCGCCGAAGGCCGCGGGTTGGCGGGGGTGGACCGCAAAGCACTCGGGCTTCCCTCGGACGCAGAGTTCATCGCACTGTATTGCGAACGAAGGGGAATTTCCGGTATCGACAATTTCGGCTTCTACCTGGCGTTCTGCTTCTTCCGGATGGCGGCGATCATCCAGGGCGTGCTGAAACGGGCGCTGGACGGAAACGCGTCGAACCCGGACCGGGCCAGGACGCTGGGAACCTACGTTCCCGCCTTCGCCGAAGGCGGCTGGACGGCACTGAACGGATGAACCGACATGGTTGACGACCTGGAACTGGCGGCCGGCGATCCCGAGAAGGACCGCAACTTCATCACCGCCCTGGCGCGCGGTCTGGACATCCTGCGCGCCTTCCGCCCGGGCGAAACCGAGCTGACCAATACCGACCTGGCCGAACGCACCGGTCTGCCCAAGCCCACGGTGTCGCGGCTGACCTACACGCTGTGCCAGCTGGACTACCTGACCGCCGATCGCCAAAGCGGCGGATATCGCCTTGGGGCAGGGGTGTTGCAACTGGGCTATGGCGTCCTGTCGGGGATGGAAATGGCGCGCCGGGCCCAGGCGGTGATGAAGGACCTGCAATCGGGGCCCAATACCTACACCACATCGGCACTGGCCGAACGGCATCGCGTGCGGGCGGTCTATGTTGCCGTGCATGCGTCCGAGGAGGACATCTCGCTCCAGCTGCACGTGGGCTCGCGCCTGCCGCTGTTTCAGTCGGCGATCGGGCGGGCGATCCTGGTGGCCATGCCGGGGGACGAACAGGAACGGATCCTGGCGCTGGCCGCCGTGGACGATCCCGACGGCGATGCGGATCGCCGCGCGCATCTGGACACCGCGCGGGAAGAATTCCGGACCCGCCATTACGTGACCGGTTTCGGGGAATGGCGCCGGGACGTGAACGGTATCGCGGTGCCGGTGACGTCGCTGGACGGGCGGCGGATCTGGGGGATGAACGTGGGCGGACCGTCCTTCCACGTGACCCCGGAAGAGCTGGAAAAGGTCTATGCGCCCCGCCTGATCGAGGCCGCGCGGGCGTTGGGACCATTTTCGCCCGAATCGGTTTGAAATCAACGTTTTGGGCGTAACGGCCAGCTGTTCCGCAGTGCGGAACAGCATGTGGGCCACAACCGGCAAGGACGCCACGGAACCCGGGCCGCAACCGCCCGGCGGGGCGGCTTTGGCCGGTGAGATGGTATCGCCAACACGCCGACAACCGAACGGTGGTCGCGACTTCGGATCAAAAAATACCCGTTAAAATACAATGATCTGATGGGCACTCCTGAAGTAAACAATCCGCCCGCGTCCTGCGCGAAATCCACTTGCGGAACACCATTCCATTTCCGGTCACCGTCGCCCGCCCGGCTTGACTTTGCGGGCGTTTGTGCAAGGCTCGGTCGTGGAACCCGCCGTGCGGAGGAGAACGCGGCGGGGTTTCCAAGGGAGGAAAACACATGCGTAAGACCACGCGGATCGGCCTTGGGGCCGTCATCGCTACCCTATTGGCTGCTGGTGCGGCAGGGGCGGATACCATCAAGATCGCCTATATCGACCCCCTGTCCGGCCCCTTTGCCAGCACCGGGACGAACGGGTTGCACCAGTATGAATTCGCTGCAGAAACCCTGGTGAACGAAAAGGGCGGCGTGCTGGGCGGCGACATGTTCGAAATCGTCGCCTTCGACAACAAGACCAGCCCCAAGGAGTCGCTGGTCCAGTTGCAGGTCGCCATCGACCAGGGCATCCGCTTTGTCGTCCAGGGCAACGGGTCGGCGGTGGCACATGCGCTGACCGATGCGATCGACAAGCACAACCGGCGCAATCCGGACGACCGGGTGCTGTTCCTGAACTATTCCGCCGTCGATCCCGCGCTGACCAACGAGAACTGCAACTTCTGGCATTTCCGGTTCGACGCCAACGCCGACATCAAGATGGACGCGCTGACCGACATCATCGCGACGAATCCCGACATCACGAAGATCTACGTGATCGGGCAGGACTACAGCTTTGGCAAATCGGTCTCGGCGGCGGCCACGAAATACCTGGCCGAAAAGCGCCCCGATATCGAAATCGTCGGGAACGAGCTGCATCCCATTGGAAAGGTGAAGGATTTCACCCCCTATTCGCGCAAGATCATCGCCTCGGACGCCGACGCGATCATCACCGGGAACTGGGGCGCGGACATGCTGAACCTTGGCAAGTCGGTGATCGACACCGGCTTTGACGGGCCGATCTACACCTATTACGCGGCCGCCGACGGCATCACCGCCGCCTTCGGGGAAAGCGGCAAGGACCGGCTGCGCCTGGTAACAGAGGGTCAGACCAACCCGCCGCCCAACGACACCGCCGCCGATTACATCAAAGCGTTCAAGGCCAAGTATCCGGACGGCAACATGAGCCAGACGCGCATCACCAACGTGATGGAAATGCTGGCCAAGGCAATCGACCAGGCCGGCACCGCCACCGACGTCGTCGCCGTGGGCGAGGCGCTGGAAGGGATGGAGATGGACAGCATGTGGGGCGGCAAGCTGTACATGCGCCCCGAAGACCACCAGCTGATCCAGGACGTGCTGATCACCGTGCACACGGATGACGACATCCAGTACGACCTGGACAATTCGGGCTATGGCCAACACCTGGAAAGCCGGGTCGAAATGGCCGGCATGGACAGCCCGACCACCTGCAAGATGCGCCGTCCCTGACGCGCACCGGATCCGCGCCAGACCGGCGCGGATCCCCGCATCGCGGAAATACGCACAAGACTAACCGCTTACAGGGGGGAAACCGGGGCATGGACCTCGTATTGGTGAACCTGATTGACGGTCTGGTGACGGGGCTCTTGCTGTTCATGCTCTCCGCCGGCCTGACGCTGATCTTTTCGATGATGGGCGTGCTGAACTTCGCGCACGCCAGTTTCTACATGCTGGGCGCCTATTTCGCCTACCAGATCTCGGTCTACCTGGGCTTCTGGATAGGGCTGCTGGTGGCGCCTCTCATCGTGGGGGTTCTGGGCGCCGGGATCGAACGCTACGGGCTGAGACGGGTGCACCAGTACGGCCATGTTCCCGAACTGATCTTCACCTTCGGCCTGGCGCTGCTGATCGAAGAGGTCGTGCAGTTCGTCTGGGGCAAGGACCAGGTGCCCTACGTGATCCCCCAGATCCTCGAAGGCGCGGCCTTTGCCATCGCGGGAAACACCATCCCGCTTTACAAGGTCTTCATGATCTTCCTGTCGCTGGCGATCTTCGGCGGGCTGCTCTACGTGCTGACGAAAACGCGTGTCGGCATGATCATCCAGGCCGCCCTGTCCTATCCCCGCACGGTCGAAGCCCTGGGTCACAACGTGCCGCTGGTCTTCATGGGCGTCTTCGGCGTGGGCACGGCGCTGGCCGGGGTTGCGGGCGTCATTGCCGGCCCGGTGCTGTCGACCTTCCCGGGCATGGGCGTCGTGCTGGGCTCCATCGTCTTCGTGACCATCGTCATCGGCGGTCTCGGCTCGCTGGGCGGCGCACTGTTCGCCTCGCTCATCATCGGCTGGATGACCACCTTCGCCAAGGCCTACGACATGCGCATGGAAGACCTGCTGACCGCCGTCGGCTTCACGAAACCGGACCCCATCTGGGACAGCGCCTGGCAGGATCTGTGGACGCTGACATCGCCGCAGGTGGCCGACATCCTGCCATACCTGCTGATGGTGGTGGTGCTGATCATCCGTCCCTACGGCCTGTTCGGAAAGCGTGACGCATGAGCGATACAACCCATTCCCCCGCCTTCGCCGGCTCCGGCCTGACCCTGGCCAAGGCGCTGCCCTGGCTGATCGCCATCGTCTTCCTGTGCGCGATGCCCTTCGTCTTCGCGTCGAATTCGGCCATCACCATCATGAACCAGATGGCCATCACCATCATCTTCGCGCTGTCCTACAACATGCTGCTGGGGCAGGGCGGGATGCTGTCCTTCGGCCACGCGGTCTACATGGGTGTCGGCGGGTTCTTCTGCATGCACATCATGAACTGGGCCAATGTCTTCGCCCTTCTGCCGCTGCCGGTCCTGCCGATCTTCGGAGGCCTGTTCGGCATGGGGCTGGCGATGATCGTCGGATCCTTCTCGACCCGGCGCGCCGGGACGGTCTTTGCCATGATCTCGCTGGGCGTGGGCGAATTGATCGCGGCCTGTTCGGTGATCATCGTCGTCTTCTTCGGCGGCGAGGAAGGCATCAGCGGCGACCGCACCTATGGCCTGCCGGTCTTCGGCGTCGAATTCCTGCAACAGATCCAGGTCTATTATCTCACCGCCTTCTGGCTGGTGCTTTCGGCGCTGCTGATGTTCCTGTTTTCGCGCACGCCGGTGGGCCGCATGGCCAACGCGGTGCGCGACAACCCGGAACGTGCTGAATTCCTTGGCTATTCCAGCCGCTGGGTCCGGTTCTATTCCTTCGTGGCTTCCGGGTTTTTCGCGGGCATCGCCGGCGGTCTCTTCGCCATCAACTACGAGATCCTGACCGAAGAGAACCTCAACCTCGCCACCTCCGGGTCGATCCTGCTGGTGACCTTCCTGGGCGGCGTCGGCTTCTTCTTCGGCCCGATCCTGGGGGCCATCGTCTTCACGCTGCTGCAAACGGTCCTCAGCCTGCAGACCGAGCTTTGGGCGCTGTACGTCGGCGCCCTGTTCGTGGCCGCGGTGATGTTCTTTCCCGGCGGGCTGGCGGGCGTGCTGATGATGCACATGCCGCCGCTGATCCTGGGCAAGCTGCACCTGCTGGTGAAACCCTACATCAAGACCCTGATCCCGGCGCTGATCAGCATCCTGGCCACGGCGGGCTTTGTCGAGATCCTGTTCCACGCCCGTCACGCCCCCGTCGGCGACGACCGGATGACGGTCTACTGGATCACGTTTTCGCATCTGAACCCGGTCCCCTGGATCGTCTGCGCGGTGCTGTCGCTGGGCGGCTTCTGGCTGGCGAAACGCACTGCGCCCGAACTGGCCGCGGCCTGGCACGAGGCCAATACCGACGACAGGGCCAACCGGGGAGCCCGCCGATGACCGCCGCGCTGGAAATCACCAACCTCCGCAAAAGCTTCGGCCAGGCCGAGATCATCCGCGGCGTCGATCTGCAGATCATGCCGGGCGAACGCCACGCGGTGATCGGGCCCAACGGGGCGGGCAAATCCACGCTGTTCAACCTGATCACCGGCCGCTTCCCCCAAACGGGCGGCGTCATCGCGCTGCACGGCCACGACCTGAAGGGCAAGGCCCCTTACGAAATCAACCGCATGGGCCTGTCCCGCTCGTTCCAGATCACCAACATCTTCCCCAGGATGACGGTCTTCGAAAACGTCCGCTGCTCGCTCCTGTGGTCGATGGGCTACCGCTATTCCTTCTGGAACATGGTCGCCCGGTCGCGCGCGCTGAACGAAGGGGCCGACGCCATCCT
This sequence comes from Marinibacterium anthonyi, assembly GCA_003217735.2. Lineage (GTDB taxonomy): Bacteria > Pseudomonadota > Alphaproteobacteria > Rhodobacterales > Rhodobacteraceae > Marinibacterium > Marinibacterium anthonyi. The sequence continues at coordinate 2,790,640 of CP031585.1, forward strand.
CGAACAGATCAACCTGCAGCGCCGCCGCGACATCCCCGCGGGCATGCTGTCCTACGCCGAACAGCGCGCATTGGAGATCGGCATCACCATCGCAGGCGGCGCCGACGTGATCATGCTGGACGAACCCACCGCGGGCATGAGTCATTCGGAAACCGACTACATCGTCGACCTGATCCGCGCGGTCACGATCGGCAAGACCCTGATCATGGTCGAACACGACATGGGCGTGGTCTTTGGCCTCGCGGACCGGATCTCGGTCCTGGTCTACGGCGAGATCATCGCCACCGGCACCCCCGAAGAGGTCCGCGGCGATCCACGGGTCCAGGAAGCCTATCTCGGCACCGCGCTGGAGGCGGAACACTGATGCTCGACGTCACCGACATGCACGCCTTCTACGGCAAGTCCCACATCCTTCAGGGCGTTTCGATGACCATCGCCGAAGGCGAGATCGTCGCGCTTCTGGGCCGCAACGGGGTGGGCCGGTCGACCACCTGCAAGGCGATCATGGGCGAAGTTCCCCCGCAAGGATCCGTCCGCTTCAAGGGCCAGGACATCGCCGGCCGCAAGGCCTACGAGATCGCCAACCTCGGCATCGGCTACGTGCCGGAAAACCGCGACATCTTCCCCGGCCTCACCACGCGCCAGAACCTGAACCTCGGCCTCAAGCCGGGGCAAAAGGACGGGGCAGGGCGCTGGTCGATGCAGGACATGTTCGACATGTTCTCCAACCTCGCCAACCGCGCCGATGTCGAAGCCTCGGTTCTGTCGGGCGGCGAACAGCAGATGCTGACGATGTGCCGCACGCTGATGGGCGATCCCGACCTGGTAATGATCGACGAGCCGACCGAAGGCCTGTCGCCCCAGATGGTCCAGCGCGTGGCGGACCTGCTGCAGGAAATCGCCCGCCGCCGCGTCGCCATCCTGCTGGTGGAACAGAAACTCGCCATCGCGCTCGACATCGCCCACCGGGTCTACGTGATGGGCCACGGCCGGATGGTCTTCGAAGGCACGCCGGCAGACCTGAAAGCGCGCGAGGACATCCGCAAGGAATGGCTAGAAGTCTGACCCCCGCCGCGCCCATGTCTTCTTCTTGGCCCAAATACCTCCGGGGGAGGCCGCCGCAGGCGGACGGGGGCAGCGCCCCCAAACCTGCCCCCAACCCCTCGACTCCGAAAGGAAATCGCGCTCTGCTCGTCCCCGACCACCCAAAGGACATGACATGATGGACCTCGCAGATCCGCACGCCCTCGGCCTTTCCCCGGACCGGCTGAACCGCATCGCCCCCTGGATGCAAAGCTACGTGGACCGCCGCCGCTATCCCGGCGCCTCGATCCTGATCGCCCGCCACGGCCGCGAGGCGTATTTCCACGCCTGCGGGCAGCGCAATATCGAAGCCGGGCTGCCCTTCACCCGCGACACGCTGGTGCGCATCTATTCGATGACCAAGCCGGTCACCTCGGTCGTTATCATGACTCTGGTCGAACGGGGCCTCTTCCCGCTGGACGCGCCGGTGTCGGATTTCATCCCCGGTTTCAAGGACATGCAGGCCCTTGTCCCCGGGGCCACGCGCATCGACCAGGTCGAACCCTGCACCACGCCGACGGTCCACCAGCTGCTGACCCATACCGCGGGGCTGACCTACGGCTTCAACACCAATCCCGTCTCCGACCTCATGCGCGAAGAGAAGCTCGATTTCGGCCCGGGCGAACGCACCCTGGAAGACAACGCGAACCGCATCGCCGAATTGCCGCTGGTGTTCGCGCCGGGCAGGCACTGGGAATATTCCGTCGCCATCGACATCCTGGGCCGCATCGTCGAGGTCGTTACCGGCCAGACTCTGGCCACCTGTTTCGCCGACACAATCCTTGACCCGCTGGGCATGACCGACACCGCCTTCCAGGTGCCACAGGGCACCGGGAGCCGCTTTGCCGCGCTCTACACCCCGCTCGAAGGCGATCCGATGTCCGTCGCGGCCCCCGATCACGGCGCCGACACGCTGAAACTGTCGGATGCGCCTGAAGACAGCCGGTACCACACGACAAAGATGCAGTCGGGCGGCGGCGGGCTGGTGTCGACCATCGACGATTACATGCGCTTCACCGAGATGCTGCGCCGGGGCGGCGAGGGCAATGGCGCGCGGATCCTGTCGCCGAAAACCGTCGCATACATGATGCGCAACCACCTGAAGGGCGACATTGCCGACATGGGCGCCGACAGCTTTGCCGAACAGCCCATGCGCGGCACCGGCTTTGGCCTCGGCGGATCCGTCGTGCTGGAACCGGGCCTGGCCCGCGTGCCCGGTTCGGTCGGCGATTTCTCCTGGGGCGGCATGGCCTCGACCTATTTCTGGATCGACCGGGCCAATGCTCTGTCGGTCGTCTTCTTCACCCAACTGGCGCCCTCCAGCTCCTATCCCTCGCGGGCCGAGCTGAAGGCGTTGGTGCACGCAGCGATGATGGCATGACCCAGAACCCGATCCTCTGGATCCCTTCGGTGGATCGGGCACAGGCCAGCCGCATGGCGGACTTCCTGCGGTTTCTTGCCGGGCGCGGGCTGGTCTTCGACGACTACCAGGCCCTCTGGGACTGGAGCGTTCGTGACCTGGACGCCTTCTGGGCCGCGATCTGGGATTTCGCCGACATTCGCGCCGCCACGCCCTATGACAAGGTTCTGGCGAAACGCGTGATGCCCGGGGCCGTCTGGTTCCCCGGCGCCACGCTGAACTTCGCCGACCAGATCCTGCGCCATGCCGAAACCACGCCGGACAAGCAGGCGCTTGTCGTCCATTCCGAAACCTTCGCGCCGCTGCACATGACCTACGCCCAGCTGCGCGATGCGGTGGCCAGCGTCGCGGGCGAATTGCGCGCCATGGGCGTGGGGCAGGGTGACCGGGTGGTCGCCATCCTGCCCAATACCGACGTCGCGATGATCGCCATGCTGGCCACCGTGTCGATCGGCGCGATCTGGTCGCTGTGCGCGCCCGACATGGGCGACACGGCGATCATCGACCGGTTCGCCCAGATCGAACCCAAGGTGCTGATCGCGCAGGACGGATACATCCACGCCGGACGCGCCATCGACCGGCGCGACGCGCTGTCCCATATAAAGGACAACCTCCCGACATTAAGACACACGATCTGGCTGCCCGTCGCCGGGGACCTGCCCGAAGGCGCCATCGCCTGGGCGGACATGCTGGGACGGGATCACGCCCTGGATATCGCCCCGGTCCCCTTCGACCACCCGATCTGGATCGTCTATTCCTCGGGCACCACCGGCAATCCGAAGCCCATCGTGCACGGCCACGGCGGCGTTCTGGTCGAAGGCGTCAAGCAGGCGCTGCACCAGGACATCGGCCCCAATGACCGGTTCTGCTGGCTGACGTCGTCGGGCTGGATCATGTGGAACGTCCAGACCATGGCGCTGGGGCAGGGCGCCACGGTGGCGATCTTCGATGCCGCGCCCAACCATCCCGACATGATGGCGCTCTGGCGTTTTGCCGCCCGCGAACGCCTGACCTGCCTCGGCGCCGGCGCCGCCTTCTTCGACACCTGCCGCAAGGCCGGCATCCGCCCGGTGGACGAGGTCGACCTTTCCGCGCTGGTCTCCATCGGGTCAACCGGATCGCCGCTGTCGCAGGACGCCTATGACTGGATCTACACCGCCGCGAAACCCGATGTCTGGCTGGCCCCGATCTCGGGCGGGACCGACATTGCCGGGGCCTTCGTGGCCGGCAACCCGATGCTGCCCGTGCGCGCGGGCGAAATGCAGTGCCGCGTGCTGGGCAATGCCGTGCGCAGCTTTGACGACGCCGGAAACGAGCTGATCGGCGAGGTCGGCGAACTGGTCTGCACCGAACCGCTGCCCTCGATGCCGCTGTATTTCTGGGGCGACGACGGCACGCGCCTGCATGAAAGTTATTTCGACACCTACCCCGGAATCTGGCGCCACGGCGACTGGATCGAGATCACCGAAACCGGCGGCGCGATCATCTACGGCCGCTCGGACGCCACCATCAACCGCAAGGGGCTGCGGCTGGGCACGTCGGAAATCTACCGCGCGGTCGAAGCGCTGGAGGACATCACCGACAGCCTTGTCGTCGACCTGGAATTCCTGGGCCGCGACAGTTTCATGCCGCTGTTCGTGGTTCCGGCGCCGGGTGTCACGCTGGACGACGGCCTGAAGGCGCGCATCAACCAGGCCATCCGCACCGGCGTCTCGGCCCGCTTCCTGCCGAACGAAATCGTGGCAATAGACCAGGTTCCGCGCACGCTTTCGGGAAAGAAGCTGGAAGTTCCGGTCAAAAAGCTGCTTCTTGGCGGCGATCCGGACCAGGTCGTGAATCGCGATTCCATGGCCAACCCCGGATCCTTCGACACGTTCATCGCCTATGCGACAGCACGGGCGGCAGCACAGGATCACTGATCACATGGCGGATACGACCCACCGGCACCTCATGGACCTTCTCGACATCGAAAAGCTTGAAGTCGACCTGTTCCGGGGGATCGGCAGCGGCGGCGAGACGTCCAAACGGATCTTTGGCGGGCAGGTCATCGCCCAGGCGCTGATGGCGGCCTATCGCACGGTGCCCGACCGGTTGTGCCATTCGCTGCACGGCTATTTCATCCGCCCCGGCGATCCGTCGATCCCGGTGATCTACCAGGTCGACCGGTCCCGCGACGGCGGCAGTTTTACCACCCGGCGCGTCGTCGCGATCCAGCACGGCAAGCAGATCCTGAACCTCGCCGCGTCCTTCCAGGTGGAAGAAGACGGCTGGGAACACCAGCACCCGATGCCCGAGATCAAGGGCCCCGATGGGCTGACCACGCTGCAGGACAGGCGCGCGGCCGCCGCCGACAAGATCCCCGAGAAATACCGCGCCGATTTCCTGCGCATGCGCCCGATCGAGATCCGCGAGGTCGCGCCCATCGACTTCTTCGATCCGGGTCCGGCGGACGACCGCAACCAGATCTGGTTCCGCGTCCCCGGCGCGGCCGGCACCTCGCCGGTGATGCAGCATTGCATGCTGGCCTATGCCTCGGACCTGTACCTTCTGGGGTCGTCCCTGCGCCCGCACGGGCTGACCTGGCTGCAGCCCCGGGTGATGACGGCCAGCCTGGACCACGCCATGTGGTTCCACGCGCCGATCGCCTTCGAGAACTGGCACCTGTACGTGATGGACAGCCCGCGCGCCGGTGGCGCCCGCGGCTTCAGCCGCGGGTCCATCTACACGCAGGACGGTCAGCTGGTGGCCAGCACCGCCCAGGAAGGTCTGATCCGCCCGGTCAAGCCCAAAGCCTAGCGCCAGCCAAGCGCCGGGGCGACATCGCGCAGGATCGTCTCGATCACGTGGACGTTGTAATCCACGCCCAGCATGTTCGGCACGGTCAGCAGCAGGGTATCGGCCTCGGCGATGGCTTCGTCCCCCTTCAGCTGCTCGATCAGCTTGTCGGGCTCGTCGGCATAGCCACGGCCAAAGATCGATCGCGTCTCGTCGATGAAACCGACCTGGTCGCTTTCCTTGCCACGGCCGAAATAGGCCCGGTCCATGTCGTTGGTCAGCGCGAATATCGACCGGCTGACCGACACGCGCGGCTCGCGCGCATGGCCGGCCTCCTTCCACGCCTCGCGATAGACGCGGATCTGTTTCGCCTGCTGGATGTGGAACGGCTCGCCCGTCTCGTCATCCTTCAGGGTCGAACTTTGCAGGTTCATCCCCAGTTCGCCCGCCCATTTCGCCGTGGCGTTCGACCCGGCGCCCCACCAGATCCGGTCGCGCAGGCCCTCGGAATGGGGTTCCAGCCGCAGCAGGCCCGGCGGGTTGGGGAACATCGGACGCGGGTTCGGCTGGGCAAAGCCTTCGCCCCTCAGCAGGTCCAGGAAAACCTGCGTGTGCCGCCGCGCCATGTCGGCGCCGGTCTCGCCCTCGGCCGGGGCGTAGCCGAAATGCTTCCAGCCATCGATCACCTGTTCGGGCGACCCGCGCGAGATCCCCAGCTGCAGCCGCCCGCCAGAGATCAGGTCCGCCGACCCGGCGTCCTCGGCCATGTAGAACGGGTTCTCGTAGCGCATGTCGATCACGCCGGTGCCGATCTCGATCTTGCTGGTCCGCGCACCGACCGCCGCCAGCAGCGGAAAGGGCGACGCCAGCTGCTGGGCGAAATGGTGCACCCGGAAATAGGCGCCATCCAGCCCCAGTTCCTCGGCGGCGACGGCCAGGTCGATGGATTGCGTGAGCACGTCACGCGCGTTGCGGACCACGGACCCCCGGGAGGGGTTCCAGTGGCCAAAGGACAGAAAGCCGATCTTTTTCATGGTACGTCTCTTGGAATACGGAAGTCGTTGATCCCGATGTAGGAAACCCCGCACCCCGATAACAAGCCCGCCCGCCGTTCACCCAAGCGCAGGCCCTGTGCACGCCCCGAATACCCCCTGTGCACGTCGCGGGGCAGGGGCGCCACCTGCCCCCTTCTTCTTGGGCCAAATACCTCAGACCGACCGAAACGCCCGCACAGCACCCCGACAAGCGCGTCAGCTCACAGCTTGTCCCCGTAGACCCGGTTCAACTTGCGCATCCCGCCGATCCAGCGGTCGTAATTCTCGGCCTTCCTGCGCATGTAACCCAGCACCTCGGCATGCGGCAGCACCAAAAATGTCTCGTCCCGGATCGCCTGCACGCAGGCCTCGGCCACGGGCTCGGGCTCAAGCATCCCGTCCTGGGCGGCCACGCCATCCTCGTGGCCTTCGGTCATCGCGGTGCGCACCGCCTGCGGGCACAGCACGCTGACCTTGATCCCGTCGTCGCCATGGGTCAGCGCCAGCCATTCGGCCAGGCCAACGGCGGCATGCTTGGTCACCCCGTAAGGCGCCGATCCGACCTGGTTCAGCAGACCGGCGGCCGAGGCGGTGTTCAGCAGGTAGCCGCCGCCGCGTTCGGTCATCAGCGGCACCAGGTGGCGCGCGGCCCAGACATGGGCCATCACGTTGACCTCCCAGATCTTCTGCCAGTCGGCATCGGCCACCTCGGTGCCGCCGGGCACCAGGATGCCGGCATTGGAACAGAACAGGTCGATCGGCCCGATGGCGGATTCGACCTTGTCGATCATCCCCGCGATCTCGACCTCGCGGGCGACGTTGACCTCGAAGGCGGTGCCGCCGATCTCGTGCGCGGTGGCTGTCGCGCCTTCGCCGTCCAGGTCCGCGCAGATGATATGCGCCGGACCTTCTTGCGCGAAACGCCGGCACAGGGCGCGCCCGATGCCGCCCGCCGCGCCGGTGACGACGATGATCTTGTCCTTCAGTTCCATAGTCTTACGCCCACATGCTGGACCCGCCACAGACCGTCAGAGCCTGGCCGGTCATGTATCTACCGGCATCCGAGGCCAAAAGAACGGCCACGCCCGCCAGATCCTCCGCCTCTCCAAGACGGCGCAGAGGAATGTCGTTCTGGATCCGGTCCTCAACCTCCGGGTTGTCCCAAAGTTCCCGGGCGAATTCCGTCTTCACAAGCCCCGGGCAGATCGCGTTCACGCGGATGCCCCGGGGCCCGTATTCCAGCGCAAGGTTGCGCACCATGCCGATCAGCGCAAGTTTCGAGATCCCGTAGGCGCCGAGTTTCGCCGACGCCTTGAACGCCCCGATGGACGAGGTGAACATCATCGAACCGCCGCCCTTGGCATACATGTCCGGCACCACCAGCCTGGCCAGCCACAGCGCCGATTGCACGTTCACCTGCATGACCTTCTCGTAGGTGTCGTCGGGGATCTTGGTGATGGATCCGTAATGCGGGTTGACGCCCGCGTTGCCCACGACGATGTCGATCGGCCCGGCCTTGGCGCGCGTCTGCTCGACCAGCGCTTCCAGCTGGTCCTTGTGGCCGACGTTGCAGGCCAGGGGTATCGCGCGATCCGCGCCAACCGCCGCGTTGATCTGCGCCGCGGCGGCCTCCAGCTGATCCATCTTGCGGGCGGAAATCACCACTGTCGCACCGTGATCGGCCAGCGCCGTGGCCATCGCCAGCCCCATGCCCCGGGACGCCCCGGTCAACAGCGCGACCTTGCCCGTCAGGTCAAACATTGCCCGCATCTTCACTTGCTCCTTCATTGAATTTCTCGGTGCACCGGCTGCGAATGCCGCGCCGGTCCAGCTTGTCGGTGGCGCCGCGGGGCAGGGGATCGACTTGGGTCCAGATGTGGTCCGGTATCTTGAAATGGGCAATGTGGTCCTTCAGGAACGCCTGCAGATCGCCCTGCGTCACCTCGTGGCCCGGCAGCACCCGCACCAGCGCGCCGACCGTCTCGCCCAGCCTCTCATCGGGCAGCGGAAAGGCACAGGCCTCGCTGACCGCCGGATGATGATGCAACGCGTTTTCCACGTCGAGACAGGCGATGTTTTCACCCCCCCGGATGATGATGTTCTTCGACCGGTCGACGATGGTCACGAACCCGTCCGGGTCGATGAAACCCAAGTCGCCCGTCCGCAGCCAGCCATCCTTCAGAACCTGCACCGTCGCCTCCGGTTTGTTCAAGTATTCCCGCATGTTGCAGGGACTTTTAACCGTAAGTTCGCCAATTTCTCCGGGTTTGACGTCACGTCCTTCCTGGTCAAGAAACCGCAGGTCCTGCACCGGCGGATAGAGCCGTCCGCAAACCCCGGGCCGCGCCACGTAATCCGCGCCCGCCAGGCCGATGCCGATGGCGTTGGTCTCGGTCATGCCCCAGCCGGTCGCGACCATCGCATTCGGAAAGCGTTTCGCCAGGCGGTCGACCTGCGCGGCGGGCCGCTTGGCCCCGCCGGCCCCCAGGTATTTCAGCGTGTCCAGCGGCGCGCCCATCCGTTCCGCCGCGTTCATCAGGTCTGCGGATTGCGTCGGAACCCCAAGAAAACGCGTGACTTTTTCGGTCTCGATCAGCCTGACGGCCTCGTCGGCATCCCATTTGTGCATCAATATCACCCGCGCGCCGGCGGGAAGCGAATACAGGAACACCGGATGCGTCGCCGTCACATGGAACAGCGGCGTCACCACCAGGATCACGGATTTCGCATTGGGATCAGGCGCTTCGCCGGCCATCAGCGGATACATCGCCGATTGCATCAACCAGGTGTAGACCGCGTTGATCGCGCCGCGATGGGTCAGCACGACGCCCTTGGGATGGCCCGTGGTGCCCGAGGAATACATGATCGCGAAATCGTCGTCGGGATCGATCCGCGCCTGCGGCCAGCCGGCATCGGCGCAGCCTTGCCGGAACGCGTAAAACCCAAGCGGCGCAATGGCTTGCGCATCCCGCACGCCGATCAGGTCCAGCTTAAGCGGATCCTTCAGCGGCAGCATCCGTTCCATGCGCGGCCCGTCGGCAAAGACCACCTTGGGCCGGCTGTCGCGCAGCGCATAGTCCAGTTCTTCCTCGGTCCACCAGGCATTGATGAACACCGCGACGCCGCCAATGGACGCCGTCGCCAGGAAAAGGATCAGCAGTTCCGGATAGTTGCGCATGGCAATGGCCACGCGGTCGCCATGACCGATGCCACGGTCCTGCAGGGCGCGCGCGGTGGCGCGGACCTCGGCGCAAAACCCGTCGAACGTCAGCCGTTCGTCCTTGTAGACCAGGTAATCGGCGTTGCCGTCATCGTGGGCCGCGCGCGCATGGTCCAACAGATCGCGCAACGTTTCCGGCACGTTGGCAAAGATCCTGCAGGTGACGCCACGGATTTCGGTCGTCGTGATGGCAAAGGCCGGGTTGGTGTCGATCAGATGGGCTGCGGCTTCGTCATATCCCATCGGGGTCATCGGCGGACCTCGACACGTGACAGTCGGCTGCGGGTCATGCGCATCCGGTTCCTCCCTTGGTATGTGCGGTTCCGGTCGCTTGGTGCGACTCTGGTTCACGGAGCGAAGGTTAAAGAGGAATGCGGAGCCTGCCAATACCGCATGCCGGAATGGCGTTTCACAGGTGGATGTACAGTCAAAACAGGCTCTAACAAGGGATTTTGGCACGATCAGGCCCATCCGGGCACCGATTTAATTTACATAATACTGATTACAGGTGAAAAAGACACAGCAAGGGTGGATTCACATCCGAAGTGCAAATTCTTTATCAAAACAGAATGTTGCACGGAGGAAGATATATGGGACGCTGCGACCCTCACCTGAGTTTGGAAGAACGCCGGAAGCTTGCCAAGTGGCGTGAAGCCAAAATGCCGGTTCCGGAGATTGCGGATCGCCTGGGCCGCGCACCGTCCACGATCTATCGCGAGCTGAAGCGAAATCACTACGACGACAGGGATTTGCCGGAGCTGAACGGCTACTACGCGCTGAATGCCCAGGCGATGTCCGAACAGCGCCGCGCCATCCATCGCAAGATGGTCGTGCATCCCGAGCTGAAGGCCGCCATTCAAGATCGGCTCAAGGCTGGCTGGTCGCCCGAACAGATCGCAGGCCGTATGCGGCTTGAACGCCATCCGATCCGCGTGAGCCACGAGACGATATACCGCTTCGCTTATTCCAGTGATGGTCGCGCTGAGCAGTTCTACCGCCACCTTCCTGAACACCGCCGTCGTCGCAGGCCGCGTGGCCACCGCAGACACAACCGGACCCACATATTCGATGTGCAAAGCCTCTCTCACAGGCCCGACCGCATCTCGGAGCGCACGGAGTTTGGCCATTGGGAATGCGATCTGATGATGTTCCGCAAGGAGCATGGAAAGGTGAATGTGACGTCCTTGGTCGAACGCGTCAGCCGGTTCGCCGTCGTCATGCGAAACGAGGACCGCCAGTCCAGGCCGATCATGGAAGCGCTGATCCAGGGCCTTGCTCCCCTGCCCGCTGACGCGCGTCAATCGATCACGTTCGACCGCGGCACCGAGTTCTCGGCCTGGCGGCATCTCAAGGCCGGGATCGGCGCGGATGCGTGGTTCTGTGATCCACAGGCACCGTACCAGAAAGGCACCGTGGAAAACACGAACAACAGGCTGCGGAAGTACCTTCCCCGCTCAACCGAACCGACGGCGCTGACAAATCGATATTTGAGGTCGATTTGCCAGCGCCTCAATTCTACGCCGCGCAAGTGCCTCGGCTACCACACGCCTGCCGAGATCTTCGAAGCCAAGCTGATGGAAAGCCAGAACCGATTGGAATAAAAAGGCAGTTCAGAAATTGCGCTTCAGCGTGAGCTCACACAAAAGGGCGGCCCCATGGACCGCCCTCAATCACACGAATATCAGATCAGAAGAACGCCTGCAGCCCGGTCTGCGCCCGGCCCAGGATCAGCGCATGGACGTCATGCGCGCCTTCGTAGGTGTTCACCGTCTCAAGGTTCATCATGTGGCGGATCACCTGGAATTCCAGGCTGATGCCGTTGCCGCCGTGCATATCCCGCGCCATCCGCGCGATATCCAGCGCCTTGCCGCAGTTGTTGCGCTTGACGATCGACACCATCTCGGGCGCCGCGCGCGCCTCGTCCATCAGGCGACCCACGCGCAGCGCGCCCTGCAGGCCCAGCGAAATCTCGGTCTGCATGTCGGCCAGCTTCTTCTGGTACAGCTGCGTCTGCGCCAGCGGCTTGTTGAACTGCTTGCGGTCCAGCCCGTACTGGCGCGCCGCATGCCAGCAGAATTCGGCGGCCCCCATGGCCCCCCAGGCAATGCCATAGCGCGCGCGGTTCAGACAGCCGAACGGGCCCTTCAGCCCCTGCACATGCGGCAGCAGCGCGTCTTCGGACACTTCGACACCGTCCAGCACGACCTCACCGGTGACCGAGGCGCGCAGCGACATCTTGTTGGCGATCTTGGGCGCCGACAGGCCCTTCATGCCCTTTTCCAGGACAAAGCCGCGGATCTTGCCGCCATGGGCTTCGGACTTGGCCCAGATCACGAAGACATCCGCGATCGGCGCGTTCGAGATCCACATCTTGGATCCGGTAATCTTGTAGCCGCCGTCGATCTTCTCGGCCCGGGTCTTCATGCCGGCGGGGTCCGATCCGGCGTCGGGTTCGGTCAGGCCAAAGCAGCCGATCCATTCTCCGCTGGCCAGTTTCGGCAGGTACTTCTGGCGCTGTTCTTCGGACCCGTAGGCATAGATCGGATAGATCACCAGGCTGGCCTGAACCGACATCATCGACCGGTATCCGGAATCCACCCGCTCGACTTCCCGCGCGACCAGGCCGTAGGACACATAGCCCGATCCCAGGCCGCCGTATTCCTCGGGCAGCGTCACGCCCAGCAGGCCCATCTCGCCCATTTCGGCAAAGATCTCGGGCTCGACCGTTTCATTGGCATAGGCCTCGGTCACGCGGGTCTGCAGGTTTTCCTGGGCATAGGCCCGGGCCGAGGCCGCGATCATGCGTTCGTCTTCGCTCAGCTGATCGTCCAGAAGGAACGGATCGGACCAGTCGAAAGAGCTGAGATCGGGGGCGTCCTTCGCCCGGAGTGTCGGCTTGGTTGGGGCGTCCATGATGTCCTCCATCTTTGGGGTTGGCCCCGATCTACGCCAAGGCGGCGCGAAGAAACAGCGAGACTTTGTCATCGCCTTATGACATTTCCTCATACATGGCCTTTGCTCGCAAACTCCTGCCGTCCATGTCCGCGCTTCGCATGATCGAAGCGCTGGACCGTCTGGACAGCGCCTCCGCCGCCGCCGACGACCTGGCGCTGACCCAGGGCGCGGTCAGCCGGCAATTGCAGGCGCTCGAGGCGCAGCTGGGGCTGGAGCTGGCCCGGCGCGAGGGCCGCCGGCTGGTGTTGACGCCCCAGGCGCGGGCCTATGCGGCGGATGTGCGCGCGGCGCTGACACGGGTGGCCGAGGCGACGATGCGGCTGCAGGCGGTGCCGCTTGCGGGCACGCTGAGCCTGGCGATCCTGCCGGCCTTCGGGATGCGCTGGCTGATGCCTCGCCTGCCCGATTTCGCGCGGCTGCATCCGGATATCACCATCAACATGACCACCCGGCTGGAAGGCGGCAACTTTGGCACCGATCCCTTCGACGCCGCGATCCGATACGGCACCGGTGACTGGCCGGGCACGCAAAGCCTGCTGCTGAAGCACGAACAGCTGATCCCGGTGGCCGCTCCGGACCTGGCGCCATCCGCGCCGATGCAGGCCAGCGCGGTCGCCCGGCTGCCGCTGCTGCAAATCCGCACAAGGCCCAATGCCTGGACACAATGGTTCGCCCGTGCGGGCCTCAGCCCCGAGACGGATCGCGGCGGGTCGATCCATGATCAGTTCTCAACCATCACCCAGGCGGCGTGCCACGGGCTGGGCGCGGCGCTGATGCCGGATTACCTGGTGGAACAAGAATTGGCGACAGGACAGCTTGTGGCGCTGGATCGCCGCCCGATGGAAGCGGACGGGGCCTATTACCTGGTCTGGCCCGAAGCGAAATCGGCGGATCGCGACCTGAAACTGTTGCGCGACTGGCTGGCGGAGCAGGCGGAACCCGAAGACCCCCTGCCCCGTTGAGCGCCATTTTTTGCGTGCAAAAAATCGCAGCCCGGATCTATTCGCCGAACGAAATCGTCACCCCAGCGCATATCCCGCACCGCGCACGGTGCGCACCGGATCGGCGCCGCCATGCGTGGTCAGCGCCTTGCGCAGCCGGCCGATATGCACGTCGACGGTGCGCGTATCCACGTAGATGTCGCGCCCCCAGACCCGGTCCAGCAGCTGTTCGCGCGACCAGACGCGGCCGGGCTTTTCCATGAAGGTCGACAGCAGGCGAAACTCTGTCGGGCCCAGCTTCAGCGGCTTGTCCGCGCGGCTCACCTTGTGGGTCTCGGCATCCAGAACGATATCGTCGAATTCCAGCCGCAGGCCGACGGTCGATGGCCGCACCCGGCGGAGCTGCGAGCGCACGCGCGCCATCAGCTCGATCACCGAATAGGGCTTCACCACGTAATCGTCCGCCCCGGTTTCCAGGCCGCGCACCTTGTCGACCTCTTCGGACCGGGCCGACAGCATGATGATCGGGATCGATCGGGTTTCCGGCCGGGTCTTCAGCTGGCGGCAGACCTCGATGCCCGAGACATTCGGCATCATCCAGTCCAGCACGATGATGTCGGGCGTGTCCTCGTCGACATGCAGCAGGGCTTCGTCTCCGTTCCCGGCCTTCACGACGCGAAATCCTTCCGCCTCCAGATTGTAGGCCAGGACTTCCCGCTGAGCCAATTCATCCTCGACCACAAGGACCGTGGGTTGATCCGCGGACATGGGCGTCTTCTCCTAGTTCATTTTCGAGGTCATATCGGCTTTCGGCCGCGCCTCGTCGGGGCGTTCGCCGGTCACCAGATAAATGACCCATTCCGCGATCGATGTCGCGTGGTCGCCCATCCGTTCCACGTTCTTCGCGATGAAGTGCATGTGCATGAAGGGCGTGATGTTGCGGGGATCTTCCATCATGAAGGTCAGGAATTCCCGGAACAGCGCGTTGTAGATCTGGTCCACTTCGCGATCACGGTCGATCACGTCGCGGGCCAGTTGTTCGTCGCGCTGGATATAGGCATCCAGCGCATCGTTCAGCATGCGTTCCACCTCGCGCGCCATCCGGCGCAGCGAAGACGTGCCGGCGGGCATCGGCGACATGGTGGACAGCACATGGGTGCGCTTGGCCATGTTCTTGGCGTAATCGCCGATCCGCTCCAGGCTCGACGACACTTTCATCACCGTCAGGATCAGGCGCAGGTCGACGGCGGTGGGCGCGCGCAGGGCGATCAGGCGCGCCACCTCCTGGTTGATCAGCTCGTCAAGCTCGTCGATCGTGTGATCGGCGGCAACGATCTTGTCCGCCAGGTCCAGATCCAGCTCCTCCAGCGCCTTGGCCGAGGTTCGGATCGCTTCCTCCACAAGCCCCCCCATGCGCATGATCTGCGCCTGGATGGCTTCCAACTCTCGGTCGTAAGCTGTTGTAATGTGCTGGCTTTGCATGATCCGATACCAATACTTGGGGGCGCGGGCCCGGGTTCCCTTACCCGATCCGGCCGGTAATGTAGCTTTCCGTGCGCGGATCTTCGGGGTTCGTGAAGATCTGGCCGGTCTCGCCGAACTCCACCAGATTTCCCAGGTGGAAGAAAGCGGTCTTCTGGCTGACGCGGGCCGCCTGTTGCATCGAATGCGTCACGATCACCACCGAATAGTTCTCGCGCAGCTCGTCGATCAGTTCCTCGACCTGGGCGGTGGCGATCGGGTCAAGCGCGGAACAGGGTTCGTCCATCAGCAGGACCTCGGGTTCCGTCGCCACGGCGCGCGCGATGCACAGGCGCTGCTGCTGGCCGCCCGACAGGCCGGTGCCCGGCGCGTGCAGCCGGTCCTTGACCTCGTCCCAGATGGCGCCCCGGCGCAGCGATTTTTCCACGATCACGTCCAGCTCGGCCTTGTTCTTGGCCAGCCCGTGGATCCGCGGCCCGTAGGCGATGTTGTCGTAGATCGACTTGGGGAACGGGTTGGGCTTCTGGAACACCATGCCGACCTTGGCGCGCAGCTGCACCGGGTCGACCTTGGGGTCATAGATGTCTTCGCCGTCCAGGTTGATCCGGCCCTCGACGCGGCAGATGTCGATCGTGTCGTTCATCCGGTTCAGGCAGCGCAGAAAGGTCGACTTGCCGCAGCCCGACGGGCCGATGAAGGCGGTGACCATCTTGTCCTGAATTTCCACGTCCACGTCCTTGATGGCATGGGTGTCGCCATAATAGACCTGAACCTTGTTTGCCGAAATCTTCACCTCGTTGGCGGTGACATCAGCGCTGACGGCGGGCGTATCGTACATTTTCATGTGGTCCTTCAGGGGATTTACCAGCGGCGCTCGAAGCGGCGGCGCAAGATGATGGCGATGATGTTCATGGTCATCAGGAACACGAGCAGGATGATGATGCCACCCCAGGCCCGTTCGTACCATGCTCCATCGGCGCGGCTGGCCCAGATATAGATCTCGGCGGGCATCCCCACGTTCGGGCTCGTGAAGAAGCCGCCGACCGAATTCACATCCATCTGCACAAAGGCGACCATGCCGATCATCAGCAGCGGCGCGGTTTCGCCAAGCGCGGCGGCCAGGCCGATGATCGTGCCTGTCAGGATCCCCGGCATGGCCAGCGGCAGGACGTGGTGGAACACCGCCTGCATCTTGGATGCGCCCAGGCCAAGCGCGGCGTCCTTGATCGACGGCGGCACCGCCTTCAGCGACGCGCGCGTGGCGATGATGATCGTGGGCAGCGTCATCAGCGACAGCGCCAGCCCGCCGACCAGCGGCGCGGACGACCGTAGCTGCTGGATCCCCAGCGTGCCGCCGCCGAACTGGATGAACGCCGCCAGCGCCAGGATCCCGAAGACGATCGACGGCACGGCGGCCAGGTTCGAGATGTTGACCTCGATGAAATCGGTGAACCGGTTCTTGGGCGCGAATTCTTCCAGGTAGATCGACGCCGCGACCGAGATCGGCAGGCAGACCAGCAGCACCACGAACATCATCGCCAGCGAGCCCAGCATCGACTGGCCAAAGCCCGATTGTTCGGGGCGCAGGTCGGACGCGTCCGACCCGGTGATGAACGTCCAGTTGAACCCCCGGTGCATGATCCCGGCCTGGGTCAGCTGATCGGCCAGGTCCAGGTCTTCGGTGCTGATGTTCTTGTCGCGGGCAATGCTGTCGCGGGTCACGCGGCCCTTGAAATATCCATCGACCGACGGCGCCGCGAAGATGCGGAAATCCACCGTGTCGCCGATCCGCTCGGGGTTGTTCAGCACGAATTCCCGCACCTGTCCCGCGGCCGAGCGCGAGATCAGCGCCTTCATCTGGCTGCCCTTTTGCAGCGGCGTGTCGATGCCGGCCTTCTGCACCACGCCCAGCAGACCGTTCTGGATCAGCGGATCGTAGGTGAAGGTGGTGGCCTTCTTGATCTCTTCAAGGTCGCGGTTGCCGTTCTTGTCCAGCTTGGCGGGATCCAGGTAGACCGGCACGTCGATGAAGGTCTGGGTAAAGGCCTTGCCGCCATTGCCGATGATCTGGGTCAGCAGGATCACCAGGAACAGGATCCCGATCACGATGGCCGCGATGCCAAGCGCCTGGAACCGCTTCTCGCGGGCTTGCCGGCGGCGGGTATGCGGGTCCTGCACCAGCAGCGAAGCGCCGTGCCGCTTCTGGGGCGCGGCTGCGTTCTCCATGGTCATGTGTATTGCTCCCGGTACTTGGCGACGATGTGCTGGGCGATGTAGTTCAGGATCAGCGTCACCACGAAAAGGGTCGTGCCAAGCGCATAGGCCACCAGCACTTCGGGTGCGGTGAAATCCGCGTCCCCGGTCAACTGCGACACGATCTTGGCGGTCACGGTGGTCATGGCCTCGAACGGGTTCAGCGACAGCCGGCCCGCGGCCCCTGCCCCGAACACCACCAGCATGGTTTCCCCGATGGCGCGCGAGGCGGCCAGGATGATGGCCCCGACGATGCCCGGCAGCGCCGCCGGCAGGATCACCTGGCGGATGGTTTCCGACTGGGTCGCGCCCAGGCCATAGGATCCGTCGCGCATCGCCTGCGGCACGGCGTTGATGATGTCGTCCGACAGCGAACTGACGAAGGGGATCAGCATGATGCCCATCACCAGGCCGGCGGTCATGACCGACGACGCACCACCCATCCAGCCAAGCGCGCCGGGTCCGAAGACCTTCATCAGCGTCGGCCCGACGGTCAGCAGCGCGAAAAGCCCGTAGACGATCGACGGGATCCCCGCCAGCACTTCCAGCGCCGGCTTGACGATCCCCCGCACCCGTCTGGACGCATATTCCGACAGGTAGATCGCCGCGAACAGCCCGATCGGGACGGCGACCAGCAGCGCGATGAACGAGATGTACATCGTGCCCCACAGCAGCGGGATCAGGCCCAGCGGCTGGTTCACGCCGCCGCCCGACTTGGGCTGCCAGGTGGTGCCGAACAGGTACTGCTGCCAGGGATAGAGCCGGAAGAAATCGATGGTGTTGAAAGCCAGCGACAGGATGATCCCCACCGTGGTCAGCACCGCGATCGACGCCGCGACGATCAGGATCGCCAGCAGCGCCTTTTCCACCGTGTTGCGGGCGCGGAAATCCTTGTGCGTGCGCATGTAGCCATAGGCAAAGCCCGCCAGCGCCAGCAGGATCGTCACCACGATGACGATCGTGTGGATCCGCTTGGTCGAGGCGCGGTATTCCTGCGCCGCCTTCAGCACGTTGACGGTCACGTCGGCGGTGATGATCTGGCCGGCGTCCTTCAGCCGGGCGGTCATGTCGGTGAAATCGGCGCGCGCGTTGCGGGCCATGTCCTCGGGCATCGCGCCGATGGCCACGGCATTGTCCAGCCCGTCCGCGACCCGGCGGACTTCGGCCATCACCAGGTTCCTGCTCGACCCGTCGCGGACATCGGCGGCGGTGATCATCCTGGACACGTGGCTCTCGACGTACATCGGCGCCACGACCAGCGCGACGATCAGGAAGGCCACCGCCGGCAGCAGCGCGGAAATGAAAACGTTGGACCCGTAGTAGATGGGCAGGGAATGCAGTTCGCGGATCTCGCCGCCGGCCGACGACATCGCCCGCTGGCGGCCAAGCACGAAGCCCACGCTGCCAAGCGCCAGGAGTATCAGGAGTAGCAAGGACAGGGGCATGATCACCGCCGAGGTCGTCAGGGAAAAATCAGGGACAGAAAACGAGACGGCGCGGATCCGCGCCGTCTCGGACAGACAGGGTTTCGATTACGAGCCCGAGCCCATGGTGGTCAGGTTGGCAACCGTGTCCTGAACCGTTGCCAGTTCGGGATCCGACACCAGGCCGTATTGCGACAGCGGGCCGTCGGGGCCGGCGATCTCGTCGCTGACGAAGAACTCGGCATATTCCTGCAGGCCGGGGATCACGCCGACGTGGGCCTTCTTGATGTAGAAGTACAGCGGACGCGACACCGGGTAGTCGCCCGACGCGATGGTCTCGGTCGACGGTGCGATGCCGGACATGGTGGCGACCTTCAGCTTGTCGGTGTTGTTCTCGTAGAACGCCAGGCCGAACACGCCGATGCCGTTGGGGTTGCTGTCGATGCGGGCCAGGGTCTCGGTGTAGTCGCCGTCGATGTCGACCGCCTTGCCGTCGGTGCGCACGTCCAGGCAGCCGTCTTCGATGCCGGCCGCTTCCAGGGCTTCCTTGGCGCCGGTGGCTTCACAGCCTGCCGCCATCACCTTTTCCTCGAACACTTCACGGGTGCCGTGCTTGGTGCCGGGGATGAACGCCAGGATGTCGGAATCCGGCAGGTCGGCGTTGAAGTCGGACCACTTGGTGTAGGGGTTGTCGACCAGTTCGCCGTCTTTCACGACCTTGGGCGCCAGGGCGTTGTACAGGTCGGCGGGTTCGAACGCGGTGAAGGCCGGGCCGTCGATCTGGCTGGCGAAGACGATGCCGTCATAGCCGATGCGGACTTCGACGATGTCGGTCACGCCGGCGTCGGCACAGGCCTTGATTTCCTTGTCCTTGATCTTGCGCGAGGCGTTCGCGATGTCGATCGTGTTTTCGCCCACGCCTTCGCAGAAGCGCTTCAGACCGGCCGACGACCCGCCCGATTCAACAACCGGCGTCGGGAAGTCGAAGTTTTCGCCGAAGGCTTCGGCCACGATCGAGGCATAGGGAAGAACGGTCGAGGACCCTGCGACCTGAACGTTGTCGCGCGCCGCGGCAGCGGTTGCCGACACTGCGGCGATGGCCAGCGTGGAGGCCGTCAGTTTCACAAAAGACATGTGAGTCTCCTAAAGGGTAGAATAGTGGTCCCCCCCATGAGGACCTTGCGCCCCCTCCTATGGGCCGCGCGTGTGGCTTTTGTGAAAGTTATGTAACAACTGCATGACACTCGGCCAGGTTCGGGCGAATTTCGACAAATTCTTCTCGGGACGCCCCGTCCGGGTCCCTTGCCCGCCTATGTGTCAGTGGGCCCAAGCCCCTGATAATGAGGCTAAAAACCAACCCGGCGCCGGCCATTTCGCTTGCCGCAACGGAAAGCCCCCGACAAGCAGACAACTTGGAAAATTCAACCCGACGCGGCAGCCCGTCCCCGGGATTCGCCCCGATTGGCCCCGATTGCCCCCGAATGAACCGAATTTTCGGGGCTTTCATGTCATCTTGGCAGAATCACCGTGAAGGTCGATCCCTTGCCCAGCTCGCTTTCCACCCTCAACCGGCCGCGATGGCGGTTGATGATGTGCTTGACGATGGCCAGGCCCAGCCCGGTTCCGCCCAGTTCGCGCGATCTGTGGCTGTCGGCGCGGTAGAACCGTTCGGTCAGGCGCGGCAGGTGCACCGGGTCGATCCCCGGCCCCTTGTCGATCACCTGCACCCGCGCCGCCGATCCCCGCACCGCCGGGTCGCGTTCGGTCGTGCTCAGCACCAGGTGCACGCTCTTGCCCGCCGGCGCATAGGTGATCGCGTTGCCGATGAGGTTGGTAAAGACCTGCTGCAGCTGATCGGCATCGCCTGTCACCGTCACGGGGTCCTCGGGCGCCTCCAGCGTCAGCTCCATCCCCGCTTCCTCGGCCAGCGGCTTGACCGACCTCAGGGTGGCTTCCAGGATCCCCGTCAGGTTCACCGTCTCGCGCGGGCGGATGCGTTCCTCGTCCTCGACCCGGCTCAGCGACAGCAGGTCGCCCACCAGCCGGTTCATCCGCGCCGCCTCGCCCTCCATGATCTCAAGGAACCGGTCGCGCACCGCCTCGTCGTCGCGGGCGGGGCCGCGCAGGGTTTCGATGAACCCCATGATCGCGGTCAGCGGCGTGCGCAGTTCATGGCTGACATTGGCCACGAAATCGCGGCGCATCCGTTCCGCCTGTTCCAGGTGCGTCACGTCCTGGAAACAGATCAGAAGCGCCCCGGCATTCACCGCCCCGATCCCGCTTACATAGCGGCACGACACCTCGTACAGCGTGTCCTGCACCCCGTCGTTGGTCATGTGCCTGGCATGGCGCGGACGCCGGTCGCGCAGGGATTCCTCGACCAGTTGCAGAACCTGCGGCTGGCGCAGGATGGTGGCAAAGTGGCGGCCCACGATCTGCTGGCCCAGCAGGTTCAGCGCCTCGCCATTGGCGGCGATGATGCGTTCGGACTGGTCGATGATCAGGCCGGGCAAGGGCACCGCCGCCAGGACGTCGGCAATCAGATCGGCAGTGCTCATGGGGTGCTCATCGGGTGTTCATCGGGTGTTCATGGGGCCTTGCTCCCTCGGCCGGTACGGCATCCAAAACGGGGTCCATCAGGTTTGACCGACGTTTGTAACGTTTATGCTGTGGCCGCCGCGGTCGCCTGGGCAAACACCGCCAGCAACGCCGCCGGATCCTCAAGCCCCACCGACACCCGGAAGAACCCTTCGGACATGCCCAGCTTTTCGCGGGCCTCGGCCGTCAGCGCCCGGTGCGACGACGACGCGGGATGGGACAGCGTCGTGCCCGCGTCGCCCAGCGTCGGCGCAAAGCTCAGCTGCCCCTGCGCGGCGCGTGCGAAGGCGTTGGCCGCCGCCCTGCCCCCGTCGATTTCAAAGCTGACCATGTTGCAGCCATGGCCCTTCAACAGCGCCATCGCCTTGTCATGATCCGGATGATCACCGCGCCCCGGATAGATCACCCGTTTCACCCCCGGCATTTCGGCCAGCGCATCCGCCAGCATCGCCGCCGTCGCCTCGGCCCGGTCGAACCGCAGGTCGAACGACAGCAAGCCCCGTTCCGCCAGCCAGCAATCGAACGGGCTGGGCGTCAGCCCCGCCGTCACCGAAAACACCCGCATCCGCTGGCTGATCGCGGCATCCTTCGCCACCACGTAGCCCAGCATCGCATCCGAATGGCCCGCCATCAGCTTGGTCACCGAATGCAGCACGATATCCGCGCCATGGTCGAACGGCCTGAACGCACGCGGCGTGGTGAAGGTATTGTCCACCACCAGCAACAGGCCCCTGGCCTTGCACAGCGCCGCCAGCCCGTCGATATCCGCCAGCCGCAGCGTCGGGTTCGACAGGACCTCGACCAGCACCATCCTGGTTTGCGGCGTGATCGCCGCCTCGACCGATGCCACATCGCCCGGATCGGCCAGCGTGGTCGCGATCCCCAGACGCGGCAGATCCTCGGCCATCAGCCGCAGCGACCGGCCATACAGCTGGTTGCCCCCGATCACGTGATCGCCCGCCGACAGCAGCCCCATCAGAACCGCCGACACCGCGCCCATGCCGGACCCGGTGACCACGCCGCCCTCGGCGCCCTCCATCGCGTCGATGCGGCCCGCGACCACCTCGGCATTCGGATGGCCCTCGCGGCTATAGGTGAACCCCTGCGCGCGGCCCTCGTATTGGTCGTCCAGCGCATCGGGCGTCTCGGAGGCATACACCACCGACGGCGACAGCGGCGTCACCACCGGCCAGCTTGAACTTTCGGGCAGCCCGTCGGGCCGCATCAGCGACCCCTTTCCATTTCTTCTCATCCCATCACCGTCAGGCCTGTGCGGAACCGCCGCATGTTTTCCTGGTAGCGCATCGCTGTGGCCGCAAGCCCCGCGATCGCCGTCTCGTCCAGCTGGCGCACCACCTTGCCCGGCGCGCCCATCACCAGGGATCCCGGCGGAATCTCCTTGCCCTCGGTAATCAGCGCCCCCGCCCCGATCAGGCAGTTTTCACCAATCACGGCGTGATTCAGGATGATCGCGCCCATGCCGATCAGCGAATTGTCCCCGATGGTGCAGCCATGCAGCATGACCTTGTGGCCGATGGTGCAATTGCGCCCGATGGTCAGCGGCGCGCCCGGATCGGTGTGGCAGACCACGTTTTCCTGCAGGTTCGATCCCGCGCCCACGACGATGGGCTCGTTGTCGCCGCGCAGCGTGCATCCGAACCAGACCGAAGCCGCCTCTTCCAGCACGATCTTCCCGATCAGGTTGGCATCGGGCGCCACCCAGGTGTCCTCGTGCAATTCCGGATGGATCCCGTTCAGGGCATAGACCGTCATGACAGTTCCTCGAATTCCTCTTGCAGCGCCCGGACATGGTCCGTCAGGTCGGGCCGCTGGATACGACGCAGGCGCGTGGCTTCGATGATGGTCTTCAGCCGCGCCTCGGTGGCATCCAGGTCGTCGTTCACCAGCACGAAATCATAGCCGTCCCAATGGCTGATCTCGTCCCAGCTTTTCTGCATCCGCCGCTTGATCACCTCTTCGTCGTCCTGCCCGCGCGCTTCCAGACGGCGGCGCAGTTCGGCGATGGACGGCGGCAGCAGGAAGATCGACAGCGTGTGCTGGCCCAGCACCGAATTGCGGATCTGCTGCGCGCCCTGCCAGTCGATGTCGAACAGCACGTCCTGCCCCGCGTCGATGGCCTCCTGCACCGGCTGCCTGGGCGAGCCGTAGAAATTGCCGAACACATGCGCATGTTCCAGCATCTCGCCGCGCGCCACCTGGGTCTTGAAGGTCGCCTCGGGCAGGAAATGGTAATCCTGCCCGTCCACTTCGCCCGGCCGGGGCGCGCGTGTCGTGGCCGAGACGGAAAAGACGATGGAATTGTCCCAGTGCCGCAGCCGCCGCGCCAGCGTCGATTTCCCCGCGCCCGACGGCGACGACAGGATGACAAGCAGACCGCGTCGGGTCCGGGTTATGGTGTCTTTCATGGTCATTCCACGTTCTGTACCTGTTCGCGGATCTGGTCGATCACGGCCTTCAGCTCCAGCCCGACAGCGGTCAGGTCCGCCGACTGCGACTTGGCGCACAGGGTATTGGCCTCGCGATTGAATTCCTGCATCAGGAAGTCGAGCTTGCGCCCGACGACGCCTCCCTTGTCCACCAGCGTGCGGGTGGCCTCCACATGGGTGCGCAGCCGGTCGATCTCCTCCGTCACGTCCGCCTTCACGGCCAGCAGCGCCAATTCCTGCGCCACCCGGTCGGGATCGGCGGCCTCGGCGCCTTCCATGATCCGCGCCAGGTTGGCCTTCAGCGTCTCGGCCACCACGGGCTTGCGCGCCTCTGCCAGAACGGCGGCCTGCGCGGCCAGATCGCCGACACGCCCCAGCTGGTCCAGCAGCACCTTCTGCAACGCCGCGCCCTCGGTCTTGCGCATCGCCAGGAAATCGGCCAGCACATCGGGGAATTCCGCCTTCAGCGCCGCCAGCAGCGGCGCGGTGTCGTCTTCGGCCGCGGCGCTGTCCCAGACGCCGCGCAGCGCCAGCACATCCGCCGCCCGCGACGGTTCCATCACCAGGCCGCGATCCTCGGCGCGCCGTTCCGTTTCGGCCAGCGCCTCCAGCACCACGTCCAGCGCCGCACCGTTCAGCCGCAGCCCGGCGCCGTCATCGCCGCGCTGCACCCGCAGCGACAGCGTCAGGCTGCCCCGCTTGACCGCCGCCGTCAGCTCCGTGCGCAGCGCGGTTTCCAGACCGTCCAGCCAGTCGGGCACCCGCATCCTCAGGTCCAGCCCCTTGGCGTTGACACCGCGCAGTTCCCAGGCCCAGGAATAGGCGCCAAGTGCGCCGCGCGCCGCGGCAAATCCGGTCATCGACATGATCATGGGGGCGCGTGTCCTTTGCTCTGGAATGCAGGCAGCTAAAGCAAAGCCTCCCCCAAGGGCAAGCCCTGCCATCCCCCGAACGGGTTTACCCTGCCTCGCGCGGGATTAACCAATAGTAAAGGAATCACTGAAGATTTGCCTCAACCCATGGCACGTTAAGACTTGGGTAAGCATTTCGTCGGTAAGCTCTTGGGGGGCTCCCTCCGGCGGGGTGCACGTGTGGTGGAAAGTTGAGGTATCAGACGTGTTTGGACACAGATCCGTCCCGCCGGGCAACGGAAAGGTCATTCAATTGGATCGGTTCCTGGACGGGGCAAGCCTGTCACCCATCCGTCAGATCGAAGCGTATTGGACCGCGCTTCGAGAGGATGGCAGGATCCCGATGAGATCGCAGATCGACCCCAGAGGCATGGGGTCGACATTGGAATACACCTTCATCCTGGAACGCATCGCGCCGGGCATGGCGCGGTTCCGCATCGCGGGGCAGCACCTGTGCACCATTGCGGGAATGGAAGTGCGCGGCATGCCGCTGACCGCCTTCTTCACGCCGGTCGCCCGGCCCGAGGTGTCGGCGACTCTGGAACATGTCTTCGACACGCCGGCGGTGGCCGAACTGGACCTGCGCGGCGAAGTCGCCCGTACCGGCGCGCCCTCGATCGCGGCCCGGATGCTCGTCATGCCCCTGCGCAGCGACTTCGGCCGGGTCGACCGCATCCTCGGCGCATTGATGTCGACGGAACGGGGCAAACCGGACCGGACGCCCGTGCGCTTCGAAATCGCCTCGTCGCGCATCCGGTCGGTCGACGGCATCCCGGACGGCCTGGACCGCGCCGAACCGGCGCCGCGCCAGGACACGACGCCCCTGCCGCCGGGCTTTGGCGAGGATCCGGCCGGGTTCGACCGCGCGCCCGCGCCCGAACGCGCATCCGCACCGGCGCCCGCCTGGCAGGATCCGGCCCTGTCCGCCGACCGCCCGGTCGACCGGTTCGGCACCCCGCGCCCGGCTGACATCCGCGATCGCGCGCGCTCCCAAACGCAAGGGACGCCGCGACCCAAGGCCGGCGGCGTCCCCTATCTGCGTCTCGTCAAAAGCGACGACTGAAAAAGCGACGACTGAGGCGTGACGCCTCAGCCCACCGCCCGGTTCTGACCGGCCTGGCGCAGGCCGGTCAGTTCCTCGGCGACCAGGAAGGCCAGTTCCAGCGACTGGCTGGCGTTCAGGCGCGGGTCGCAGGCGGTGTGATAGCGATCCGACAGGGTGTCGTCGGTCACCGCATGCACCCCGCCGGTGCATTCGGTCACATCCAGTCCCGTCATTTCGAAATGCACGCCGCCCGGCACGGTGCCCTCGGCCGCATGCACGGCAAAGAACTCGCGGACTTCGCGCAGCACGCTGTCGAACGGCCGGGTCTTGTAGCCCGTCGACGACTTGATCGTGTTGCCATGCATCGCGTCGCAGACCCAGACCACCTTGGCGCCTTCCTCTTCCACGGTCTTGATCAGCCGCGGCAGGTGATCGCCCACGCTGCCCGCGCCGAACCGCGCGATCAGCGTCAGACGCCCGGCCTCGTTTTCCGGGTTCAGCGTCGCCATCAGGCGCTTCAGGTCATCGCTCGTCATCGACGGCCCGCATTTCAGCCCGATCGGGTTCATCACGCCACGGCAATATTCCACGTGCGCGCCGTCAGGCTGGCGCGTCCGGTCGCCGATCCAGATCAGGTGCCCCGACCCCGCCAGCCACTTGCCCGATGTCGAATCCTGGCGCGTCAGCGCCTCTTCGTACTCCAGCAGCAGGCTTTCGTGGCTGGTATAGAAATCCACCGTCGAAAACTCGTGGCTGTTGCCCTGGTCGATCCCGGCGGCGGCCATGAAGTCGATGCTGTCCTGGATCCGGTTGGCGATCTCGCGGTACCGCTCGGCCTCGGGGCCATCGGCAAAGCCCAGGGTCCAGGCGTGCACCCGGTTCATGTCGGCAAAGCCACCGGTCGAAAAAGCCCGGATCAGGTTCAGCGTCGCGGCCGCCTGGGTGTAGGCCTGCAGCATCTTGCCCGGATCGGGGATCCGGGATTCAGGCGTGAACGCCAGGTCGTTGATGATGTCGCCGCGGTAGCTGGGCAGTTCGACACCGTTCACCGTCTCGGTCGGGGCGGACCGCGGCTTGGCGAACTGGCCGGCCATGCGGCCCACCTTGATGACGGGCACCTTGGCGCCATAGGTCAGCACCATGGCCATCTGCAGCATCACCCGGAACGTGTCGCGGATGCTGTCGGCGCTGAACTGCTCGAAGCTCTCGGCGCAATCCCCGCCCTGCAGCAGGAACGCCTCGCCGCGCGATGCCTTGCCCAGTTGCGCCTTGAGCTTGCGTGCCTCGCCGGCAAACACCAGCGGGGGATATTTCGACAGCTGTGCCTCGACGGCCTGCAATGCCGCGGGATCGGTGTAGTCCGGCATCTGCACGCGCGGTTTGCTGCGCCAGCCGGTCTTGAGCCACTCGGTCATATCGTCCTCTCCGCTCCGATGTTGACGCACTCCTATACAAAAGCACATCCCCGCTGGCCATATCCGTTTTGCGACACTTGACGGCGCAGGCGAAGCCTGAGCACCCTTCGCGCCACCCTGCAGGCCTCCGGCGCGGCGCGGGGCGCGAATCAAGGACCCCCAGCCGATGTCGACATCATCCGTGCCCAGCACGCCGCTCATCAACCCGGACAAACCCCGGCGTTTCGTGTTCCTTCTGCTGGACAAATTCAGCATGCTGTCCTTTGCCTCGGCCGTGGAATGCCTGCGCATCGCCAACCGGATGAGCGACCTCACCCTCTACGACTGGCGGCTGATCGGCGAAGGCGGCGACGCGGTCAGCTGCTCGGCGGGCACCACGTTCAAGCTCGATTCCGACCTGGTCGAGCTCACGCGCGACGACACGGTCCTGGTCTGCGGCGGGCTCGACGTGCAGACGGCGGCAACCAGGAAGGTGCTGGGCTGGCTCCGGCGCGAGGCCCGCAAGGGGCTGGGCGTCGGCGGGCTCTGCACGGCGGCGCATGCGCTGGCGATGGCGGGGCTGCTGGACGGCAAGCGGGCGACGATCCACTGGGAAAACCAGGACAGCTTTGCCGAAGCCTTCGACGATGTCGAACTGACCAAGTCGGTCTTCGTCATCGACGGCAACCGGATGACCACCGCCGGCGGCACCTCGTCGATCGACCTGATGCTCAAGCTCATCGCCGACGATCACGGCGAAGACCTGGCCAACGCGGTGGCCGACCAGCTGATCTATTCCTCGATCCGCACCGACCAGGACACCCAGCGCCTGTCGGTGCCCACGCGGATCGGCGTGCGCCACCCCAAGCTCAGCCAGGTCATCCAGATGATGGAGACCAACATCGAGGAACCGATCAGCCCGGCGATCCTCGCGCGCGAGGTCGCCATGTCCACCCGCCAGCTCGAACGCCTGTTCCGCCGCTACCTCAACCGCTCGCCGAAACGCTACTACATGGAACTGCGCCTGCAAAAGGCCCGCAACCTGCTGATGCAGACCGACATGTCCGTCATCAACGTGGCCTTGGCCTGCGGCTTCGCCAGCCCGTCGCATTTCTCCAAATGCTACCGGTCCCACTACGACACCACCCCCTACCGCGAACGCGGCGCCCGGGGCACCCGCCTCTCGGTCTGACGGACCTCATCCGCAGACCGGCCCCTCATCTTCTTCTTGGCAAAAATACCTCCCACCGGAGGTGACCGCTCCGCCAGGAGCGGTTGCGCCGCCTTCGGCGGCGCCCGGGGCCAAGGCGGGGGCGCGCTGCGCGCGCCCCCGCCTTGGCCCTCCCGTCACCCGTCGGACGGTCCACCCCCGTGCAGGTGCACGAACGCGACCAGCGCCGCGGTCGATCCGTCCTTGCCCTCGGCGCTTTCCTCGCCATCGACGATCGGCGCCAGCGAGGTCGCCAGTTCCTTGCCCAGCTCCACGCCCCACTGGTCGAACGAATTGATCCCCAGGATCACCCCTTCGACGAACACCCGGTGTTCATAGGCGGCCACGATCTGGCCCAGAACGAACGGCGTCAGCTGCGGGTAGATCAGCATGGTCGATGGCCGGTTGCCCGGGAACACCCGGTGGCGCGCCTGCCGGTCCAGCTCGGCCCCGGCGAACCCCTTTGCCGCCATCCGCTCGCGCGCCTCGGCCAGCGACCGGCCGCGCATCAGCGCCTCGGACTGCGCCAGGCAATTGGCCACCAGCAGGCGGTGATGATGCGCCAGGTCGGGCTCGTGCCCCTGTGCGGCCACCATGAATTCGCAGGGAATGACCGACGTGCCCTGGTGGATCAGCTGGTAGAACGCGTGCTGCCCGTTGGTCCCCGGCGCGCCCCAGACCACCGGCCCCGACGGCACCTTCAGCGCCACGCCGTCCATGGTCACCGACTTGCCGTTGGATTCCATCTCCAGCTGCTGCAGATACGCGGGCAGCTTCTCCAGCCGCTGGTCGTACGGCAGCACCGCGCGCGTGCCATATCCGCAGACCTGGTTGTGCCAGATCCCCACCAGCGCCAGCATCACCGGCAGGTTGTGCCCCCATTCGGCGGCCTTGAAATGCACGTCCATCGCCTCGGCGCCGCGCAGGAAGGATTCAAACGCCTTGCCCCCGATGGCGATCATCAGCGACAGCCCGATCGGGCCCCACATGGAATAGCGCCCGCCGACCCAGTCGGCGAAGCCAAAGACATGCTCGGGCAGCACGCCGAACGCCTTCGTCTTGTCGCCCGCCGTCGACAGCGCCACCATCTGCAGCGCCGCATCGCCCCCGCCCTCGGTCAGCCAGGCCCTGGCCGTGCGCGCATTGGTCATCGTCTCGACGGTGGTGAACGTCTTGGACGCGATGATCAGCAACGTCGTCTTCGGGTCCAGGCCCCGCAGCGTGTCGGCGACATGCGCGCCATCGACGTTGGACACGAAATGGCACCGCGGCCCGTCGGCATAGGGCGACAGCGCGCCGACCGCCATGGCCGGCCCCAGGTCCGATCCCCCGATCCCGATGTTCACCACGTCGGTAAAGGCCCCGCCGGCCCCCCCCTTGTCGCCCGACCGCACGGCCTCGGCGAAATGCTGCATGTCGACCAGCGTCTCGCGCACGCCGTCCATCACGTCGATCCCGTCGACGACGACGGGCCCGCCATCCAGGTTGCGCAACGCCGTATGCAGCACCGCGCGCCCCTCGGTCTCGTTGATCGGCGTGCCGGAAAACATCGCCGCGCGCCGCCCGGCCAGGTCGACCTTGTCGCACAGCGCGATCAGCGCGTCGCGCACCTCGGCATCGATCAGCGTCTTGGAATAATCCAGCCGCATGTCCCCGGTCGAGGCGCAAAACGTCGTGGCCCGGTCGGGATCCTCGGCGAAAAGGTCAAGCATGTGCCGGTCCGCGGCCTTGGCGCGCAGACTGACGAGAGGATCGAACATCGGTATTACTCCGCCCAGTGTATCGTGGTTCCGTTGAGTATGGCCCGCACCGGCGCCTCTTCAAGCGGCAGGCCCCGCGCCTTGTCCAGCGCCGCGCGTTTGTCCGCCCCCGTGATCACGATGTGACGGTGGATCGCGTCGCGCAGCACCCGCGCCGTCAGGCTGACGCGCACCTCGGGCTGGCTGTCGGGTTTCAGCACCGCCAGGATCGGCGCATCGGCGGCCAGCGCCTCGCTCAGGCCCGGCGTGCCGGGGAACAGCGACGCGGTGTGCATGTCGCCCCCCATCCCCAACACCACCACGTTCAGCGGCAGCAGCGGCGCGATCTTCGCCTCAAGCCCGGCCAGCACGTCGTCCGGTTCCTTGCCATCCACCGACAGCGGCACATAGGTGGCCTTCGCAGCGCGCCCCACCAGCAGGCGTTCGCGGATCAGCCTGGCGTTCGAACGCGGATCGTCCTGGGGCACCCAACGCTCATCCGTGGGCAGCACCCTGACCCGGTCCCAATCCAGGTCCACGTCGCACAAAACGTCGAATATCGGCCCCGGCGTCGTCCCGCCCGCCACCGCCAGCGACACCACGTCCTCATGCGACAGCGCCGCCCTCAGTTCCGAAGCCAGCTTGTCGGCGACATCCATCGCCAGGATCTCGCGGTCCTGATAGGTTTCCAGGCTCACGGGTTGATCCCCCGCCATTCCCGTCCGTTGCGCCGCAGCAATAGGTCCGCATCCGCCGGCCCCGCGCTGCCCGAGGGATAGGCCTTGGGCACGTCGTGGCGCGCCTCCCAGCCCTCGATGATCGGGTCGGTCCAGGCCCATGCGGCCTCGACCTCGTCACCGCGCATGAACAGCGTCTGATTGCCCCGGATCACGTCCATGATCAGCCGTTCATAGGCATCCGCCGTATCGGCCCCATCGGGCCCCAGCGCATCGGCGAATGTCATGTCCAGCGGCACGTCCACCAGCCGCATGCCGCCCAGCCCCGGTTCCTTGATCGTCACGCCCAGCGTGATGCCCTCGTTCGGCTGCAACCGGATCGACAGCACGTTCTGATGCTCGCCCGCCTCGACGCCAAAGATCGAATGCGGCATCCGCTTGAACATCACGTTGATCACCGACGACCGCGCCTTCAGACGCTTGCCGGTGCGCAAATAGAACGGCGTGCCCGCCCACCGCCAGTTGGAAATCGTCGTGCGCATCGCGACATAGCTTTCGGTGCGCGACCGTTCGTTGGCCACCGCCTCGCGATAGCTCGGATGCACGCCGTCCTCGTCCTCGGACGCCTCGTATTGACCGCGCACGATATGATGGGGCGGCACCGGGTCCAGCGCGCGGATCACCTTCAGCTTCTCGTCGCGCACCGCGTCGGGGTCGAACTTGGCCGGCGGCTCCATCGCGATCAGGCACAGCAGCTGCATCAGGTGGTTCTGCACCATGTCCCGCATCGCGCCCGACGTGTCGTAATATTCGCCGCGCCCGCCAACACCCACGGTTTCGGCCACGGTGATCTGGATGTGATCGACGAACTGGCTGTTCCACAAAGGTTCGAACAGCATGTTGCCGAACCGGATCGCCATCAGGTTCTGGACGGTTTCCTTCCCCAGGTAATGGTCGATCCGATAGATCTGCCCCTCGTCGAAATAGGACGCCATCGTCCGGTTCAGCGCGCGCGCCGTCTCAAGGTTCTTGCCAAAGGGCTTTTCCACCACGATCCGGCTGGTCGCATCGGCAAGCCCGTACTTGCTCAGACGTTCGGCGATGTCGGAAAACAGCGCCGGCGCGACCGAAAAATAGAACGCCCGCACCACGTCGGGCCGCAACAGCCTGCCCAGGTCGTCCCAGCCGTCATCGCCGCGCGCATCGATGGTGACGTAGTCCAGCCGCTGCAGGAATTCCCCGACCCAGACCGCGTCGGCGTCCTTGACGAACTCGCGCAGCGCTTCGGCGGCAAAGGTCCGGAATTCCTCGGACGTCATCTCGCCCCGGGCCGCGCCGATGATTCTGGCGTCGGCCGGCACCTGGCCGGCATGGAACCGGTGGAACAGCGCCGGAAGGATCTTGCGACGGGCCAGGTCGCCGGTGCCACCAAAGATGACCAGGTCAAAAGGATCCACCGGGATGACGCGCGATACCATAAGCTTTCTCCCTTTCGTCGGGACGATACCCGACCTCTTCAAGGCGGTCGACCGCATAGCGCGGCCTTCGCGGGCTTGCGTGGGCGTTGTTAGCGCAATCATCCCTGATGACAAAGAGATTATCACGATGGCGACAGAACCTTGCCCGATCCGCTTTCCTTTTTCCCCGCACTCCCTAAGCTTTGCCGCACCCCCAGCCAGCGGACCGCCCATGAAAGATCTCGCCCATCCTCCCGCCAACCGCGACAAGTTCCGCGACCCGCAGGTCACGGCAACAGGTGACCCGCGCGCGACGGTGCCCTTCAGCGATCCGCGCACGCTGTGGTTCAACACCGGGACCCTGTGCAACATTACCTGCGCGCATTGCTACATCGACTCCAGCCCCACCAACGACGCGCTGGTCTACCTGACCGCAGACGAGGTGCGGGGCTATCTCGACCAGATCCGCGACCGCGGCTGGCCGGTGCGCGAAATCGGTTTCACCGGCGGCGAACCCTTCATGAACCCCCGGATGATCGACATGGCGCGCCTGTCCCTGGCCAGCGGCTTCGAGGTTCTGATCCTGACGAACGCCATGGCCCCGATGATGCGTCCGGCCATGCGCGACGGCCTTTCGCAGATGCGCGCGACCTACGGTGACAGGCTGACCCTGCGCGTCTCGCTCGACCACCACGATCGCGCCCATCACGACGCCGAACGCGGCGCGGGCAGCTACGACAAGACCATCGCCGGCATGCAATGGCTGCGCGACGCCGGCATCCGCATGTCGGTTGCCGGCCGCACGCTCTGGCACGACACCGAATCCGACACCCGCGCCGGCTTCGCCGCGCTCTACGCCCGCCACGGCTTTGCCATCGACGCGGACAATCCCCTGGAAACGGTGCTCTTCCCCGAAATGGACCTCGCCGCCGAGGTCCCCGAAATCACCACCGCCTGCTGGAGCATCCTGAACAAGTCCCCCCGCGACGTGATGTGCGCCTCGTCGCGCATGGTGGTCAAACGCAAGGGCGCCGCCCGGCCCAGTGTCCTGGCCTGCACCCTCCTGCCCTACGACCCGCAGTTCGAATTGGGCGAAACGCTCGCCGAAGCCGAACGCGACGTCGCGCTGAACCATCCGCACTGCGCCAAGTTCTGTGTTCTGGGCGGCGCAAGCTGTTCCGGCTGACGGCGCTGCCGGTCAGGTCGGGCCGGGGTATTTGGAAAGAGAAAGAAGCAGCAGGTCGCGCTTCTGTTCATCGGTACAAAACGGCCAAACCGCGCCGCGGGTTATGTACAAAACGGACGATATCTTCTTCTTGGCCCAAATACCTCCGGGGGAGTCCGCCAGCGGCGGACGGGGGCAGCGCCCCCTTAATGATAGGTAAATTCCCCCACCACGTTCCGCCATTCCCCCGACTTCAGCATCTTGCGATGGGAAAAGCGCACCGAATGCAGCGGCCCGTCGATCTCGCGCTGCCAGAACTCGATGAATTCGAACAGCCGCGGATGATCCGGTGCGATGTCGTAGTCCTGCCAGACGAAGGTATTGATAACATGCACATAATCCGGCATCCGGTAAAAGATTTCCGCCGTGGTCAGCCCATATCCCTTCAGCATCATTTCCGTCTCGGTCATCTTGTCATGCAACCTCGTTGATGGTACCTGCCCGACGAGTTTTCCCAAGAGAAATGAACTTTTCAATAAAAACAGTGTGTTAGAAGCCATCCAAAGTGGCTGCCAAAGGCACTGTCCCGCAGCCATTGCACCTTATGTGCCGGACCTGCTAGAGTGCAGCCACAAGATATAGACCCTGCAAAAAGAACGGGCATAAAACGTGAGCGATACCCCCGAACCGCCTGAAAACGAAGAGGAAAAGCCGGCTCGCCCGCCTTATGACGGGCCCACGGTCTCGATCGAGACCGAGATGAAGACGGCCTATCTCGACTATGCGATGTCGGTCATTGTCAGCCGCGCGATCCCTGATCTGCGCGACGGGCTGAAGCCCGTCCATCGGCGTATTCTTTATGCAATGGACGAAGTCGGGAACTCTCACGACAAGCCCTACCGCAAGTCCTCGCGCCCCGTCGCCGACACCATGGGCAAGTACCACCCGCACGGGGATTCGGCGATCTACGACGCGCTGGTGCGCATGGCGCAGGATTTTTCCATGTCCCTGCCGCTGCTTGACGGCCAGGGCAACTTTGGCTCGATGGACGGCGATCCGCCCGCCGCCTTCCGGTATACCGAGGTTCGACTGGCCAAGACGGCGCGCGGCCTGCTGGACGATATCGACAAGGATACCGTTGATTTCCAAGACAATTACGACGGCAAGGACCGCGAGCCCACGGTCCTACCGGCGCGCTACCCGAACATGCTGGTCAACGGCGCCGAAGGCATCGCCGTCGGCATGGCCACGCGCATCCCGCCCCACAACCTGGGCGAAGTGATCGACGCGACGCTGGCACTGATCGTGGATCCGGACCTCAGCTCGGAACAGCTGATCGAATATATCCCCGCCCCGGATTTCCCGACCGGTGCGCAGATCCTGGGCCGCTCCGGTGCGCGCAAGGCCTATATCGAAGGCCGCGGCAGCGTGATCATCCGCGCCAAGACCCACGTCGAAGAGATCCGCAAGGACCGCTTTGCCATCATCATCGACGAGATCTGTTACCAGGTGAACAAGGCCTCGATGATCGAGAAGATCGCCGAAGCCGTGCGCGACAAGCGCATCGACGGCATCGCCCACGTGCAGGATGAATCCGACCGCTCTGGCGTGCGCGTGGTGATCGAACTGAAACGCGACGCCACACCGGATGTGGTGCTGAACCAGCTCTGGCGGTTCACGCCGATGCAAATGTCTTTTGGTTGCAATATGTTGGCGCTCAACGGCGGGCGGCCGGAACAGCTGACCCTGCGCGGCTTCCTGACCGCCTTCCTCGACTTCCGCGAGGACGTGATCGCGCGGCGCACCGCCTACCTGCTGCGCAAGGCGCGCGAACGCAGCCATATCCTGTGCGGCCTGGCCGTCGCCGTCAGCAACGTTGACGAGGTCGTCGCGACCATCCGCGCTTCGGCCGATGCGGCGGAAGCGCGTGAAAAGCTGATGACCCGCCGCTGGCCCGCCGCCGAGATCGCCGGATACATCCGCCTGATCGACGATCCGACCCATCCGATCAACGAGGACGGCACCTACAACCTGTCCGAAACCCAGGCGCGCGCCATCCTGGAACTGCGCCTGCAGCGCCTGACCCAACTGGGCGTGCGCGAGGTGACGGACGAGCTGGAGGAACTGGCCGCCAAGATCAAGGATTACCTCGACATCCTTGGCTCGCGCGAACGGATCATGGAGATCATCTCGACCGAACTGACCGAGATGAAAGACCAATTCGCCGTGCCCCGCCGGACCGAGATCCTCGACTGGTCGGGCGACATGGAGGACGAGGACCTCATCGAGCGCGAGGACATGGTCGTCACGGTCACCGCCGGCGGCTATATCAAACGCACGCCGCTTGCCGATTTCCGCGCGCAAAAGCGCGGCGGCAAGGGTGTTTCGGGTGGCGGGCTCAAGGACGAAGACGTGGTCACCACGCTGTTCGTCGCCAACACCCACACGCCGCTGCTGTTCTTCACCACCGACGGCATGGTCTACAAGCTGAAGACCTGGCGCCTGCCGGCCGGCGGACGGACGTCGCGGGGCAAGGCCATCGTCAACATCCTGCCGATCCCGCAGGGCGTGTCGATCGCGGCGATCATGCCGGTCGACCGGGACGAGGCAGACTGGGCCGATCTGCAGATCGTCTTTGCGACTTCTGGCGGCGATGTGCGGCGCAACGCCTTGTCGGACTTCACGAACGTGATGCGCAACGGCAAGATCGCCATGAAGCTGCCCGAGGGCGTCGAACTGGTGAATGCCCGCATCGCGTCCGAGGACGAGGACGTCATGCTGGTCACGGATTCGGGCCGCGCGATCCGCTTCCGGACAACGGATGTTCGGATCTTCAAGGGCCGCGATTCCACCGGCGTACGCGGCATCCGCCTGCTGAACGGCGACCGCGTGGTTTCCATGGCCGTGATCCGCCATTTCGAGGCGACACCGGATCAGCGGGCCACCTACCTCAAGATGCGCCGGCTGATGGCAGGCGTGGTCGAGGATGGCGAAGCGGACGAGGATGGCGGCAACGCCGACAGCCTGCTGCCGCAGGAACGCTATGCCGAGATGTCCGCAGCCGAGAACCTGATCCTGACGATCACGTCGCAGGGGTCGGGCAAGCTCAGCTCCAGCTTCGATTATCCGCTGCGCGGCCGGGGCGGCATGGGGGTCCAGGCGATGGACAAGGCCATGCGTGGCGGGCCGCTGGTGGCCTGTTTCCCGGTGGAAATGGACGACCAGATCATGCTGGCCACCTCGCGCGGCCAGTCGATCCGGGTGCCGGTCGACGGGATCTCGTTCCGCTCGCGCAGCGCGGGCGGCGTGAAGGTGTTCAATACCGGCGAGGGCGAGGAAGTCGTCAGCGTGGCCTGGATCGCCGACCAGGGCGAGGAGGAGGACGGCGAGGATTAATCCTCGCTAAACCTCTCGCCCGTATCGTGCGGCCCGGAACCGGAGGGCCGCACGATGAACCTTTACACCTGCATGATCGACCTGAAGAACGAGGCCAAGGCGCTTAACTTCGCCATGGCGCTCGAGGCCTGGATGACCCATCTGCAGGACAAGGGCGTGATCGCCGGATGGCAGCTGTATCGGCGCAAGCTGAACCTGGCGTCATCGGTGCATCGGGATTTCCTGCTGGAAATCGCGGTCAACGACCTGACGCAACTCGACCAGGCGTTCCGCACGCTGGCCTCACATGACGATGAGGTCGAGACACTGTATCGAACGATCCACGAGCAGATCCAGGTTGCGGAATTCGGGCTCTACCGCCCCTTCCCGGACCCCGAGCGTGCGGAGCGCATGGCCCTGATCTGACAGCGGTCAGGGGCCCGGTGTCCTGGCTTCTTCTTGGTGAAAATACCTCTATCCGACCGGTCCGCATGCGGCTCGGCCGGGACAGGGGTATTTCAAAAGAGAAAGAAGCAGAAGGCGGCGCGACATCCATTCCGCACCACCTGCGCAGGGCGGGGTTCACCCCGCCGCTTGCCGATCAAAGTTCGTAGAGCGCCCCGAACTTGGCTTCGAGATAGGCCAGAAGCGGCTCTTCCGTCGGGGCCGCGCCGCTGGCCTTTTCGATCACCTCGCGGGGGGTATAAAGCCCGCCGTGCCGCTGCAGGTTCTCCTTAAGCCACCCTGTCGCGCCCGAGGTATCGCCCGCCGCCAGTTGCCCGTCCAGGTCGGGGAGCGACTTGCGCATCGCCGCGTGCAGGCAGCCGGCATAGACATTGCCCAGGGCATAGGTCGGGAAATAGCCGAACAGACCCACCGACCAGTGCACATCCTGCAGCATCCCGTTGGACGGACGATCCACCGCATAGCCGAAATCGGACAGGAATCGATCGTTCCAGGCGGCCTCAAGATCCTCGACCGCAAGGTCGCCGGACACCAGCGCCCGCTCCAGATCGAAGCGCAGCATGATGTGCAGGTTGTACTGCACTTCGTCCGCCTCGGTCCGGATATAGCCGTTCTGCACCCGGTTGGCGGCCGCGTAGAAGGCGTCGGGTCCGTCGATCCCCAGTTCGCCGAAGGCGGATGTCGCCGCGCCGTACATCCATCCGGCAAAGGCACGCGACCGGCCGATCTGGTTCTCGTAGATCCGGCTCTGGCTTTCGTGCACGCCCATGGACACACCCTGCCCCAGCGGCGTCATCGCGTAGGCCGGATCGATCGCCAGCTCGTAGGATGCGTGACCGACCTCGTGGATCGTCGAGTAGAAGCAGTTGAACGGATCGTCCGGGTTGGTCCGCGTGGTGATCCGCACGTCCGACCCGCTGCCCGAGCTGAAGGGATGCACCGCCCTGTCGATCCGCCCGCGCGAGAAATCGTAGCCGAAGGCACGCGCCAGCTGGTCCGACACCGCCATCTGCACCGCCGGATCGAACGTGCCCGTCAGGCCCGCAGGCATCGGTTTTTCAAGGATCGCCGCCCGCAGATCCACCAGCCGGGGCCGCATCGCGTCAAAGACCGCGCCGATCTCGCCGCCCGTGGTGCCCGGTTCGTAATCCTGCACCAGCGCGTCGTAAGGGTTGCCCCCGTCCGACAGCGCCGCCGCCTCTTCGCGGCGCAGGCGCACCACTTCGCCCAGCGTCGGCAGGAAACCGGCCACGTCCTCGTTCGACCGTGCCTCGGCCCAGATTCCCTGCGCCACCGAGGTCAGCCGCGCCAACGCCTTGGCCAGGTCCGCCGGCACCTTGGTGGCCCTGTCGTAGCCGCGCCGGATCTCGCGCACCTGGGCTTGACCCACGGCATCCACGGGGTCCGCCGCCGCCAGCCAGTCACCGACCCGCGGGTCGCAGCGGCGGGCGTGCAGGACCGACTCGATGGCGGCCATTTCCTCGCCCCGCTGTTCGGCGGCGCCGCGCGGCATCACCGTTTCCTGGTCCCAGCTCAGCCGCATGGCGATCAGTTTCAGCGCTTCGGTCTCGCGCGCAAAGGCCATCAGGTCGTCATAGGCGGTCATGCGCGGCCCTCCTTCAGGGATGTGGCGATGGGGTACAGCGACAGGAACCGGGCGCGCAGGATCGCGGTGAACAGCGCCACGGCCCCCAATTGGTGCACGATGGCGATATGGGCCGGCGCGCCGTAAAGAACGGTCATGATGCCCAGGACCACCTGCAGGGCCAGCACGGCCGCCATCACGTTGAACGCGCCGCGGGTGCGCGGATGGGCGCTGCGCCGGCCGCGCAGCCAGACGACGACGCCGAAAGCCGCGACAAGGTAGCCGACGATGCGGTGGATGAACTGCACCAGGCCCGGGCTTTCGAAGAAGTTGCGCCAGAACGGATCGGCGAAGAAGGCATTGGGCGGGAAGATCTGTCCGCCCATCAGCGGCCAGTCGGTATAGGACCGGCCCGCGTCGATGCCGGCCACCAGCGCGCCGATCAGGATCTGCAGGAACGCCAGGTGCAGAAGCCCCGTGGACATGCCGTACAGCTTGCGTTCGCCGGCCCTGTGGGCCTGCATCAGGTCACGTTCGGTGCGGCCCAGTTTCATCACGAACCAGGCGATGGTGCCCAGGATGACGAAGGCCAGCCCCAGGTGCAGCGCCAGGCGGTAGCTGGCGACGTCAGTCATGCCTTCGCCCTGGGTCACGCCCGAAGACACCATCCACCAGCCCAGACCGCCCTGCAGCCCGCCAAGCGCGCCGGGGATGACCAGCCGGCCTTTCCAGCCGGTGGGGATCTTGCCCAGCACCAGGAACCCCAGGTAGCCCAGGGCCCAGACCAGCCCGATGGCGCGGCCCAACTGGCGGTGGGACCATTCCCACCAGAAGATCTGTTTGAAATCGGGCAGTTCCATCCACTGGTTCTGGATCCGGAATTCGTCGATCTGCTGGTAGCGGTCGAATTCGGCCTGCCAGTCG
Organism: Marinibacterium anthonyi; assembly: GCA_003217735.2. Classification (GTDB taxonomy): domain Bacteria; phylum Pseudomonadota; class Alphaproteobacteria; order Rhodobacterales; family Rhodobacteraceae; genus Marinibacterium; species Marinibacterium anthonyi. The sequence continues at coordinate 2,830,219 of CP031585.1, forward strand.
GCGTCGTTCATCGGCGGCAGCGCGCCGGAAATCGGCGCCCATTCCGTGATCGACAGGCCGCTGTCCGTCAGCCGGGTCAACCCGCCGACACAGATCATCGCCACGACCATGACGAACAGCAGCATCAGCCAGACACGTATGGCGCCGCGCGCGCCGCCCCGGCCGCGGTCGATGCCGCCCGGGGCGCTGGCCGGCTTGCTCGGACCCTCGGCTCCGACGTCCTCGAAGATGCTGCGTTGTCCGGTCATGTCACAACCCTTCTTTCATGGCCTTCTTTCATGGCCTTCTTTCATGGCCCATTTTCACGGCCTGCTGTCATGGCCCGCGTTCCTGGCCTGCATTCCTGGCGGCGACCCTAGGGTGCCTGCGCGAGGACGTCCAGCCGACGCCGGACGACCCTAGTCGCCGCGTTCCTTCCAGCGGACCATCTGCCGCATGATCCCGTGCAGCATCTGCACGTCCGACCGCGTCAGGCGCATCCGGCTCCACAGGTTGCGCAGCACGATCTTCATGCCCTCGGCCTTCTCGGGCGGGAAATAGAACCCCGCCTGGTCCAGCCGGTCCTCGTAATGTTCGGCGAGCTTGTCGATCTCGATCGCGGTGGCCCAGTCGGCGCCGGCCATCTCGATGCGCTCGTGGTCGATCTCGGACGAGGCGCGGCGCCATTCATAGGCCGTCAGAAGCACGCATTGCGCCAGGTTGAGCGACGCGAAGTCCGGGTTCACCGGGACCGAGATGATCGCATTGGCCCGCGCGATGTCGTCGTTTTCCAGCCCGGCGCGTTCGGGGCCGAACAGAACGGCGACCCGTTCTCCGGCGGCGATCTTCTCGGCCGCCATGGACATGGCGCGTTCCGGGCTGACCACCGGCTTGGTCAATCCGCGCGACCGGGCGGTGGTGGCGAAGACATAGGCGCAATCGCCCACCGCGTCGGCCGTGGTGTCATAGACCCGCGCATCGTCCAGCAGGCGTCCCGCGCCGCTGGACATGGCGATGGCGGCCGGGTTGGGCCAGCCGTCGCGGGGCGCGACAAGGCGCATCCGGTCCAGGCCAAAGTTCCACATGGCGCGCGACGCCGCCCCGATGTTCTCGCCCATCTGGGGGCGGACAAGGACGAAGGCTGGCTGTGGCATCTCTGAGGGCATGGGGCTCGCGCGTGTTTGGGAAGGTCGCGCGTGCTCTAGAGGCCGGGCGCGCCAAGGGCAAGGGTCCCGACACAGGTTGCATTTGCTTCCGCTGCACAATCCGTTAAACGGCGGGTCACCTCATTGCGATAACAAGACCCCATGACCGAGCAGCCGCAGACATACCTCATCACGCCGCCCACCTTCGATCCCGATGCCTTTGCGCCGGAACTTGCGAGGGTGATGGACGCCGTCCCCGTGGCCTGCGTCCGCCTGGCCATGGCCTCGCGCGATGAAGACGAGATCGCGCGCGCCGCCGATACGCTGCGCCTGGTCTGCCATGATCGCGACGTCAGCATCGTGGCCGCCGATCACCTTCTGCTGGCCCAGCGGCTGGGGCTGGACGGGGTGCACCTGACGTCCGCCGCGCGCGGCGTGCGCGACGCGCGCAAGGCGATGGGGATCGAAGGCATCGTCGGCTGCTTCTGCGGCACCTCGCGCCACGACGGCATTTCCGCCGGCGAAGCCGGCGCCGATTACGTCAGCTTCGGCCCGGTGGGCGGATCGCTGGGCGACGGAACGCTGGCCGACCGCGACGTCTTTGAATGGTGGTCGCAGATGATCGAACTGCCCGTCGTCGCCGAAGGCGGGCTGAGCGCGAGCGAAGTCCGCGACCTGGCGCCCTTCACCGATTTCTTCGGCTTCGGAGAGGAGATCTGGTCGACCGAGGATCCGCTGGCCACCCTGCGCACCCTGCGCGCGGCCATGGCCGACGGCTGAGCGGCCAATAAGCAGCGGCCAGTTGGTTGGGGCCAGTTGGTTGGGGCCAGTTGGCCGCGACCTGCCGACAGCGGTTACAGGAACACCCGTTCCACGAACCAGTACGCGCCGATCAGCGCAATCACGGCCGAGGCCGGGTTGGCGATGCGGGCGCGGTACCACCACTTGTGGCCGAACCAGGCGCCCACCGCCAGGAAGGCGAAGGCCAGCACCGACAGCTGGCCGAATTCCACGCCCACGTTGAACCCGATCAGTGCCGGGAAGAACTGCGCCCGCGGCATGCCGACGTTGGCCAGCACGCTGGCAAAGCCCAGCCCGTGCAACAGGCCAAAGCCAAAGATCACCACCGGTCGCCACCGCGTCAGATGGCCCAGGAAGATATTTTCCAGCGCCACGTAGCAGATCGAGGCGGCGATCAGCGGCTCGACGATCGAAAGCGGCACGCTCACCCAGCCAAGCGCCCCAAGCGCCAGCGTCACCGTATGGGCCAGAGTGAAGGCCGAAACCTGCCACAACAACGTCCGCCATCCGATGCTGAGGAAGAACAGCCCCAGCACGAACAGGATGTGATCCAGCCCCAGCGGCACGATATGCTCGAATCCCACCGGGATGTATTGCGCAAAGACCTTCAGCCCCGACACCTGCGCGCCCCCGTCCAGCGGGATCGGCGGCGTCGACTGCCCGCCCTGCAGGATGCCGGTATAGGGCGCCTCGACCCCGATCTGGCGCAGCACCAGCGCCCCGGCCCCGGCCGGCCAGCTCAGCACCATGTCCGCCGCCAGCGGCGGCAGGCTGCCCCGGATCACCAGGGTCGAGCTGCGGGCAAGGGCGGGATCGCCCATGGGCCCCGGGTCGAAGCGTTCAACGTGCATCATGACGCGGCCGCCGACATCGACCACCAGCTCGTCCAGCCAGGCCGAGATGAAGGGCACGAACCGATCCGACAGCGCCTCGGGCTCCAGCGCGCGCAAGCGGTCGTAGATGGCGCCGCGATCGGTGGAATCCGTGTTCTCCAGACCGTCCAGGTCCAGCCCGGCCAGTAACGCTTCGGCATTCAGACGGAATTCGATGGTCAGTTCGGTGCCGTTCACCGAGAAATCCGCAACCGTCGGGGCAACTTCATGCGCCCGTGCGGGCTGCACGGACATCAAGACGATTGACAAAAGCGCAGCCAGACACAGCTTCAGGCTGTGCAGGAAAGGAAAGTGCAGCATGTCGCTCTCGTGTTACGTCTTTGGTCTTGTTGCCTGTATGGCAGCGACGCCCGCACTAAGCCACGAATTTTGGCTGGAACCCCAGGACTACACGCTGCAGGCGGGAACACCGCTGACCGCGCAGCTCATGAACGGTCAGAATTTCACCGGGCAGAGCCTCAGCTATTACGAACCGCGCATCGCCCGGTTCGACATGATCCGCGGCGGCACCGTTCTGCCCGCCAAGGGGCGCACCGGCGACATTCCCGCGCTGGTGGCCGACCTGCCCCGGGACGGGCTTTGGACCATCGTGCACGAGACCCGGGCGCAGCCGCTGACCTACGACACCTGGGCCAAGTTCGAAGCCTTTGCCGAACACAAGGATTTTCCCGATATCCGCGCCCGCCATGACCGGCGCGGCCTGCCCGAGGACGGCTTTGCCGAACGCTACACACGTCACGCCAAGACGCTGGTGGCGGTGGGCGACGGGGCCGGCGCCGATGTCGTCACGGGGATGGAGACCGAGTTCGTGGCGCTCGCCAACCCCTATACCGACGACATGACCGAAGGGCTGCCCGTGCGGCTTCTGTACCAGGGCGCGCCACGCGGCGATGCGCAGGTGGAAATCTTTGACCGTGCGCCCGATGGCACGGTCAGTGTCACCAGGACCCGCACCGACAATGCGGGCGAGGCGCGGATCGCGGTCGCGCCGGGCCATGACTACCTGCTGGACGGAGTCGTGCTGCGCGAGGCGCCGCCCGACAGCGACGCGGTGTGGGAAACGCTCTGGGCGGCGCTGACCTTCGCGGTCCCCTGAGCCGGCCGCGTAAGGCTTGCGGGCGCAGGATTTTCCGGCCATTGGTTCGGGCATGACACGCGATCCCGCCTCCGACATCCTGTGCATCGGCTCCGTCCTGTGGGACGTGATCGGCCGCGCGCCCTTGCACATGCGCCAGGGCTCGGACGTGCCCGGCCGCATCAGCCGCCTGCCCGGCGGCGTGGCCCTGAACATCGCCATGACGCTGGCCCGCTTCGGCATGCGCCCCGTGCTGCTGTCGGCCGTGGGCCGCGACGCCGAAGGCGACGAGCTGACGCGCGCCTGCCAGGGGCTGGGGCTGGTGACCGATCATCTGTATCGCTCCGACGACCTGCCCACCGATCGCTACATGGCGGTCGAGGGCGCCAATGGCCTGATTGCCGCCATCGCCGATGCCCATTCGCTGGAAGCCGCCGGCGCCAAGATCCTGCGCCCCCTGCTGGGCGGCGCCCTGGGCAGTGAAAATGACCCCTACGACGGGCCCATCGCGCTGGACGGCAACCTGACGGTCGCCCTGCTGGACGACATTTCCAGGCACCCTGCCTTTGCCCGCGCCGACCTGCGTGTCGCGCCCGCCTCGCCCGGCAAGGCGGACCGGCTGCTGCCCTTCCTGGCGGCGGGCCGCGCGACGCTTTACGTCAACCTCGAAGAGGCCGGTCTGCTGTCGGGGCGCACCTTCGCGACATCGGGCGAGGCCGCGCGGCACCTGGTGGCGCGCGGCGCTGCCCGCGTGCTGGTCACCGATGGCGGCCAGGCTACCAGCGACGCCGACGCCACCGGCTGCATCACCGAAACCCCGCCCGAAGTCATGGTGACCCGCGTCACCGGCGCGGGCGATACCTTCATGGCCGCCCATATCGCCGGCGAGGCCCGCGGCCTGGCCCGCGAAGAGGCCCTGCACGAGGCGCTGTCTGCCGCGGCCACCTATGTCTCCGGAGGACACGAAGCATGATCGATCTCGTCTTCAGCACCGAAGTTTCGGCCGCGCAATCCCAGGGCCGGCCCATCGTGGCGCTGGAAAGCACGATCATCACCCATGGCATGCCCGCCCCCCGCAATGTCGAGGTCGCGCGCAAGGTCGAGGACATCATCCGCGCCGAAGGCGCCGTGCCCGCCACCATCGCGGTGCTGCAGGGATCGCTGCACATCGGGCTGGAAGCGCATGCGCTGGACACCCTGGGCCGGGCACAGGACGTCGCCAAGCTGTCGCGCGCCGACATGGCCGCGTGCCTGGCCACCGGCGGCACCGGGGCGACCACCGTGGCCGCGACGATGATCGCCGCGCGGCTGGCGGGCATCGACGTCTTTGCCACCGGCGGCATCGGCGGCGTGCACAAGGGGGCCGAGACCAGCTTTGACATCTCGGCCGACCTGCACGAGCTGGCGCAAAGCGCGGTCACCGTGGTCGCCGCCGGGGCCAAGGCGATCCTCGATCTGCCCAAGACGCTGGAGGTGCTGGAAACGCTTGGCGTGCCGGTCATCGCCTATGGACAAGACGATTTCCCCGCCTTCTGGTCGCCGTCCTCGGGGCTGAAGGCGCCGCTGCGCATGGACGATCCCGAAACCATCGCCCGCGCCCACCTGATGCGCGCCGCGCTCGCCCTGCCCGGCGGTCAGCTGATCGCCAACCCGATCCCCGCGACCGACGCCATCGCCGCCGAAACCCTGGCCCCGATCATCGCCCGGGCACAGGCCGACGCCGACGTGCAGGGCATCACCGGCAAGGCGGTCACCCCCTTCCTGCTGCAGCGGATTTTCGAGGTCACAGAGGGCCGGTCACTGGAGGCCAACATCGCATTGGTGGAAAACAATGCCCGCCTGGCGGCACGGATTGCCCATGCCATAGGCAGCGCCCCCCACATTTAACAATCGATGACCGGCAACCCATTGTCGGCGTGCGCGGGCGTTCCTAAGTTTAACCGGCCGACACTGGGATACAGATGACAAAGCGCCACACTCCGGAGCCGCCCCGCAAGGCTGGCCTTCTCTTCAGACTACGGTCCTCGTTCCTGACAGGTATCGTCGTGATCACGCCGGTGGCGCTGACGATCTGGCTGATCTTTGCCGTGGTCACCTGGGTCGACAAGGTCGTCCTGCCGTTCGTGCCCGACAAGCTGCTGCCGCAGAACCTGATCAACGTGAACTTCTTCGGCGTCGGCGTGGTGATCTTCCTGGTCTTCACCATCGTGGTGGGCTGGATCGCCAAGGGTCTGATCGGCCGGTCGCTGATCCGCCAGGCCGAAAACATCGTCGACCGCATGCCGGTGGTGCGCACCATCTACAACGGCATCAAACAGATATCCGAAACCGTCTTTGCCCAAAGCGAACGGTCCTTTGAAAAGGCTGTCCTGGTGGAATATCCCCGCCGCGGCATCTGGGCCATCGGCTTCATCTCGACCCATGCCAAGGGCGAGATCCTGCGCCGCGCCGGCAATGGCGAAAAGATCATGAGCGTCTTCGTCCCAACCACGCCGAACCCGACCTCGGGCTTCCTGCTGTATTTCCCGGCCGACGACGTCATCGAACTGGACATGTCGGTGGAAGAGGCGGCCAAGCTGGTGATCTCGGCCGGCCTGGTCTATCCGTCCGAAAAGCCCGACGACGACGATGTAGCCAACCTGCTCAACCGCCGCCAGCGCATCCGCGAGCACGCCTGACAGGCGTGCCCGCGCCGTTCAGCTGTACATCGCCACCATGTCGACGCTGCTGCGCTTGCCGATGTCGTCGATATGGTTCGACAGGAACGCCTCGGCCGAGGCCCGCCCCGCCGCCTTCAGCTGCATCAGCACGGGCGGCGACGGCACGGTCTTGGTGGCCACCGACAATTCATTCATCAGCGCGTCATCGGCGATCATGTGCAGGTACAGCCGCCGCATGCGCCCCTCGGGCAGCGTGCCGTCGTCCAGCAGGCGCTGGACAAAGGCGATGGCCCGCATCTCGCGCAGGATCGAGGTGTTGAACCCGATCTCGTTGATCCGGTTCTGGATCTGCTGCGGCGTCACGGGCAGGTCCTCGCGCACCAGCGGGTTGATGTTGATGACCACGATGTCCTGCGGCAGGTCGCGGCTGAACAGCGGGAACAGCGCCGGGTTGCCCGTGTAACCGCCATCCCAATAGGCCTCGATCTTGCCGGTCACCGGATCCTCGATCTCGACCGCCTTGAAGATCGTCGGCAGGCAGGCCGACGCCAGGATCGCATCCGTGGTGATCTCGGCCCCCGAAAACACCCGGATCTTGCCGGTGCGCACATTGGTGGCGCAGATGAAGAACGCCGGGCCGCCCTGGGAACAGACCCGTTCATAATCGAACCCCGTCACCACCGACCGCAAGGGGTTGGCGTAGAACGGCCCGTAGGAATAGGGCGACATGATCCGCGACAGGGTCTCGCCCATCTGGTAGGCTGGCGACAGCTCGATCGCACGGGCGACGCGGCGCGGGTTCACGCCTTCCATCCAGTCCGTCCAGCCGGGCTCGTCGATGGCGCCCATCTGGCTCCACAGCCAGTCAAGCTGTTCGCGCGCGCCCTCGGCTCCGCCGGTCACCATCCCGGCCTTCAAGGCCGCGCCATTCAGCGCCCCCGCCGAGGTCCCCGATATCCCGGCGATCTCCAGCTCCGGTTCTTCCAGCATCCGGTCCAGCACGCCCCACGTATAGGCCCCGTGCGCCCCGCCACCCTGCAGTGCCAGGTTGATCCGCTTCTTTCTTGCCAAGTTACCCGCCTTTCCAAGGGGTCCACGTGCCCCTGTGCTTCATCTTTGCCCAAGTACCTCCGGGGGTCCGGGGGCAGCGCCCCCGTCATCCTCACCCCCGTCTTCCTCGGCCCCGTCTTCCTCGGCCCCGTCTGCAGGCCCGTCTTCAGCGCCCGTCTTCAGGCCCGCCACCCGTGACGTTCCAACCAGACACCATGTAATCGCGCCCCTTGCAAATGCTATGGCACGGCCCGCACGGGTTCGGTGCGCCGGCCCGCCAGCGGAAACAGTCACATTGATGTTGGAAATCTTCTGCTAGAAGCATGCTGCCAGAAACGACAGGAGCCCCGGAATGCCCGACGACAGCAAGAAAGACCCCGCCCTCGACTGGCTCGAAGCCGAACTGGCCGACACGCTGGACGAGGATTTCGAGCTTGAGCTGTCGGAACCGGCCCTGTCGATGGAACTGCGCCGCCTCTACCGCGAAGCGCATCCGCCCACGCTGGAACGCAAGGATTACTTCCAGCAGCTTCTGCGCCTGCAGTCGGAACTGATCAAGCTGCAGGACTGGGTGCAGAATAGCGGCGAGAAGGTCGTCGTGATCTTCGAAGGCCGTGACAGCGCCGGAAAGGGCGGTGTCATAAAACGTATCACCCAGCGGCTGAATCCGCGTGTCTGCCGCGTGGTCGCCCTGCCCGCGCCCACCGACCGCGAGAAGACCCAGTGGTATTTCCAGCGTTACGTGCCGCACCTGCCGGCGGCGGGCGAAATCGTGCTGTTCGACAGGTCCTGGTACAACCGGTCGGGCGTCGAACGGGTGATGGGCTTTGCCACCGAAGACCAGGTCGAACAGTTCTTCGAGGACGTGCCGGAATTCGAACGGATGCTGGTGCGGTCCGGGGTGCGGCTGGTGAAATACTGGTTCTCGATCACCGATGCCGAACAGCAGCTGCGGTTCCTGATGCGCATCCATGACCCGATGAAACAATGGAAACTGTCGCCGATGGACCTGCAAAGCCGCGTGCGCTGGGAACACTACACCAAGGCCAAGGAAGACACCTTCGCGCGCACCAACATCCCCGAGGCGCCCTGGTACATCGTGCCCGCCAACGACAAGAAACGCGCGCGGCTGAACTGCATCGATCACCTGCTCGGCATGGTGCCCTACCAGCCGGTCGCGCACGAGGAGATCAGCCTCCCGGACCGGGTGCACAACGAACAATACGAGCGCGCCGTGTTGCCGCCCGAGCTGTACGTTCCATCGAAATATTGACCCTGCCTGCGGCTGCGGTGCACGTCGGGGGACATCCCGGCGCTGCCTGCCGCCCGGCGCTCTCCATCCTGTGATGCGGCAATGTCTCGACAGGCCCGCGCGGCTCCCGTAGGGCCAAAAAAAAACGCCGGCACGAAGCCGGCGTTCAGTTATTGAGGCAGGTTTCATACAGGCAAGAAACCTATCGAGCAGTGCCTTTGTTATAAGCAATTCTCGGCTCGCATCCAAGCTAAAAGTTTGAAAATGCGTAAATCCGGGCCTACGCTCGGCGCGCAATAAAATAAGGGCAGGACAGGTTTATGGGCAAAACAAGACATAAAATTTTCGCAGGAACTCCCGCATTTGTGGCGCTCGCACTGGCTCTTGCCACCGCCGCGCCCAGTTTCGGAGAATCGTCCCATGGCATAGCTATGTACGGTGATCCCGCCCTCCCACCTGATTTTGTGTCCCTCCCCTATGCCAACCCCGACGCCCCCAAGGGCGGAACCGTGGTTTTCGGCAATACCGGAGGTTTCGATTCCCTTAATCCCTTCATCGAGAAGGGCACCGTCCCCTGGCAGCACAGCTTCTGGTCCTACGAGTCCCTGATGGGCAGATCCTACGATGAACCGTTTACCTTGTATGGGCTTCTGGCCGAATCGGTGACCACTCCGGATGACAGATCCTGGGTTGAATTCACCCTGCGCCCCGAAGCCAGATTCTCGGACGGCACGCCGGTGACCGTCGAGGACGTGATGTGGTCCTACGAGACGCTGGGCACCGAAGGGCACCAGCGCTACCGGTCGTTCTGGGCCCAGGTCGACAAGATGGAACAGACCGGCCCGCGCTCGATCCGCTTCACCTTCAAGTCCGACAACCGCGAACTGGCGCTGATCGCCGGGATGCGTCCGATCCTGCAAAAGGCCCAATATGAGGGCCAGAACGGGAGCAAGGATTTCACCGCCTCGGGGCTGGACACCGTGCCGATCGGCACCGGCCCCTACGTGGTCACCGATTTCGAAGCCGGCCGGTCCGTTACCTACACCCGCAACCCCGACTACTGGGGCAAGGACCTGCCGTTCCGGCGCGGCACCAACAACTTCGACACGATGCGGCTGGAATTCTTCGGCGACGGCGTCGCGCTCTTCGAAGCGTTCAAGGCCGGCGACATCTCGGCCGTGCGCGAATTCAACGCCGAGGCCTGGTCGCGCGACTACGATTTCCCCGCCGTCCAGCGCGGGGATGTCGTCCTGTCCGAGATCCCCGACCAGAAGCCCACCGGCATGACCGGGCTGGTGATGAACACCCGCAAGCCGTTCTTTTCCGACTGGCGGGTGCGCGATGCGATGATCCATGCCTTCAACTTCGAATTCATCAACGAGGCCATCACCGGCGGCGCGCAAAGCCGCATCCAGTCCTATTTCGCCAATTCCGATCTGGGCATGCAGGCCGGCCCCGCCACCGGCCGCGTCAAGGACTTCCTGGACGCCTATGGCGACGCCCTGCCCGACGGCGCGCTGGACGGCTATGCCCTGCCGGTGTCCGACGGGACCGAACGGAACCGCAAGAACATCCGCGTCGCCATCAAGCAGCTGCAGGATGCCGGCTATACGGTCGAAGACGGCCATCTGACCGGCCCCGACGGCCCGGTGACCTTCGACATCCTGTTGCAGCAATCCGACAAGGAAACCCGCACCGCCGTCGACATGTTCTTGCCCGCGCTGGAACGGCTGGGCATCCCGGTGACCGTCACCGTGGTGGACAGCGCCCAGTATACTCAGCGGATGCTGGATTTCGACTTCGACATGACCTCGTTCCGGCGCGCCCTGTCGCTGTCGCCCGGCAATGAACAGAAACTGTACTGGGGCTCGGACGGGCGCGACACGCCGGGGTCGCGCAATGCCATGGGCGTGGCCAGCCCGGCGGTCGACGGGTTGATCGACACCATGCTCAGCGTGACCGAGTCCCAGGATTTCACCGCCGCCACCCGGGCCCTTGATCGTGTGCTGACTGCTGAAAGATTGGTCATTCCGTTCTGGACTTACGATGTCGGTAGAATTGCACACGTCAGAAACATGCATTTCCCTGCGAAATTGCCCATTTACGGGGACGGACCGGAATTTATGCCGCAAATGTGGTGGTACGAACCCTAAGAGACGCGGGATCACGCTTGACGTGGCGAAAACCTCTTCGTAGGTCACCCAGCATGAAAACTCCGGTCACCGATCAGATGGCCGCATTGGCGCATGAACGTCGTCTTGACGTGTTCAGGCTTCTAATGCGGCGTTACCCCGATGCAGTCCCCGCGGGCGAGATCGCATCGGTTCTCGGGCTGCGCCCAAACACGGCTTCTGTCTATCTGTCCAGCCTGCGACAGGCCGGGCTTATCTCGCAGACACGACAGGGCACCTTCCAGCTGTACCAGGTCAAGCTGGATGCGGTTCAGAACATGTTCCGCAAGCTGCTGGGGGATTGCTGCCGCAACCGGCCCGACATCTGCCTGCCCGGCATGTCGGCCCAGCCCGACCTGCGCCTGACCGATGACAGGCCGCTGAACGTGCTGTTCCTGTGCAGCCAGAACTCGGCCCGTTCGATCATGGCCGAGGCGCTGCTGCGGGGCTCGGGCGCACGCTACAACGCGCATTCCGCCGGCACTGCGCCCACCTCCGGTCCCAATCCGCTGGCGCTTGCGGTGCTGCGGCAGAACGACGTGTCGGTCGACGGGCTTGGCTGCAAGCCGGTGGGGCAATACCTGAACGGGGCCGCCCCCATGGATTTCGTCATCACGGTTTGTGACCGGGCGGCGAACGACGACGTGGCCAAGTGGCCCGGCCGGCCCATCCACGCCCACTGGGGCCTGCCCGATCCGCTGGAACAGCCGACCGAGGCGCTGCGCAAGGCCGCAATGGAAGACACCTTCCGCGCCCTGCGCGACAAGATCGACACGCTGGTGCGGATGCCGCTGGATGCGATCGATCCGGCCGAGCTTCAGCATCGCCTGGATGCAATCGGCCGCCAGGAGACCCTTGTCCCCGCGGATTAGCTCGGACGGCCGCCGGAACAGCGCTCCGGCCCAGACAAACGCCTTACGCAGCACCGGCAGGACCTCGCCGGTGCTGTTTCGTTTCCGGCCCCCGATCGTGCCGTACCGCAGCATGGAACGACGCTGTGAAGGGCCCCGCACCGGTGGGTGAGGCAGGTTGTCGCAGGCGCTTGACCCTTTGATCAAAAACGCCAAACCGCCGCCGATGCCCGTTCCGACGGAGTTGCAAAATAGATATTACGCTGATAGAAACTTATTCACCGCGGGTCCCGACCTCGACAAATCAGGCACTTGCGCGGCGCGACACACGCTATCAGGGTGATTGTGACAACCTCAAGGCAGTCCTGTCGCCGATCTGTTCCGCGGGCCAAAAGCCGCCGAACCAACCGTGAAACATCGTTTCTGCACGTGCAATGTGACGGATGATGTAAATTTCTGCGCCGCAGAGCCCGTTCTGCCAAAAAAGACGACTCAGTGGGACTTTACGGCTATGCACGGCATTGTTAACGTTTCGTTACGGGGGGACGGGAAAATTAGAAAAGGGATGCTGCTCATGTACTGGTCGGACCTGACTCAGAACTGGTCTCTTTGGTTTTCAAGGTTTAAGGCCCAGTTTCCGAACCTGGACGATGCGTCCATGCCGTTTCTGAAACTGGACAGGAATCGGTTCGAGGCCCACTTGGCCGAAACACACGACATGACCCTGAACGAAGCCCGCGAGGCCGTGAACGGGTTTCTCTACATCGAAACGCTGGCCCGCGCCCAGGGCCAGTCCAAAGCCAGCGTCGACGCCTGACGCCAGCCAAAAGCGGGTGCGGGCCCAAATGGCCCCCCGCGCAGTCCTGACAACATCACGTGAGCGACGTCACCCATAAAATGGTGGCGTCCTCATCGCTGACAGATACCACGTTGTGGCCCATGCTGGCGTCGTAATAGGCGCTGTCGCCGCGGCGCATTTCCACCGGGTTGTAGAATTCGGTGTAAAGCTTGACCACCCCGGTCAGGACATAGAGGAATTCCTCGCCGTCGTGCCGGACCCAGCCGTCGAATTCGTCCATCGACCGTGCGCGCACCCGCGCGCGGTAGGGCAGCATGCGCTTCTGGGTCAGCTGTTCGGCCAGCAGCTCGTGTTCATAGGTCGCCGTCGGGGTCTCGATCCCCTCGCCCGACCGGGTCAGCGCCATGCGCCCGTTGACCTGGTCGCGTTCCGGCGGGGTGAACAGCTGCGGGACCGATATCTGCAAGCCCACGGCCAGCTTCTTGAGCGCGTCGTAGGTGGGCGACATCTGCCCGTTCTCTATCTTTGACAGGGTCGACCGCGCCAGCCCGGCCTGGTTGGCCGCCTGTTCCAGCGTCCAGTTGCGCGCCTTGCGCAATTCGCGCACGCGCACGCCCAGGTCCAGCGGTTCGGCGCTGCCCTGTTCGCCCGTGCTGCGGGCGATGCGGATGATGGATTTCGGGTCGCTTTGCGTCATGAATGTTTCATTATGCCTGTCACGTGCCGCTTGCAACAATATGGGCGCCGGGCTAGCCCATCCTTCATGCTGTTGTCGATTTTCGATCAGGGCGCGCCCAGGCCCTGCCCCGCGCCATTCAACTTCACCGCCCATGTGCTGGGCCATGCCGCGACGCTTGGAGACAAGATCGCGCTCTCGGTGCTGGGCCGCGACGGGTCTGACGACTGGACCTATCGCGCCCTTGAATCCGCCGTGCGCGGCACCGGCACCGGGCTGCTGCGGGCCGGGCTGGCCCCTGGCGACATCGTGCTGATGCGGCTGGGCAATTCGGTCGAATTCCCCATCGCCTACCTGGGCGCCATCGCCGCCGGGATCGTGCCGGTGCCGACCTCCTCGCAGCTGACATCGGACGAGGTCGCGCGCATGATCGCCGATCTGCAGCCCGCCGCCATCCTGCGTGACCCGGACGTCGCCAGCGCACCGGGGTCGCGCGAAATCGGGCTGGACGACCTTACCGCCATGCGCACCCTTCCGCCCTGCGACTATGCCATGGGCGATCCCGACCGGCTGGCCTATGTGATCTACACCTCCGGCACGTCGGGCACGCCGCGCGCGGTGGCCCATGCCCACCGCGCGATCTGGGCCCGGCGGATGATGACCGCCGGCTGGTATCAGATGACCGAAGCCGACCGCCTTCTGCATGCCGGCGCCTTCAACTGGACCTATACGCTGGGCACCGGGCTGATGGATCCCTGGGCCAATGGCGCCACCGCGCTGATCCCGCGCCCCGGCACCGACATCACCGCCCTGCCCGATTGCCTGCGCGCCAGCCGCGCCACCATCTTCGCCGCCGCGCCGGGCGTCTATCGCAAGATCCTTGCCGATCACCCCCAGATCGACCTGCCCGATCTGCGCCACGCGCTGTCGGCCGGGGAAAAGCTGTCCGAACCGCTGCGCCAGGCCTGGGCCGGGGCCTCCGGCACCCAGGTCTACGAGGCCTACGGCATGTCGGAATGTTCGACTTTCATCTCCTCAAGCCCCGCCGACCCGGCGCCGCCCGGCGCGCTGGGGACCCCGCAAAAGGGCCGCCGCATCGCCATCATCGGCCCCGACGGGCCGGTGCCCCTGGGCGATCCCGGCACCATCGCCATCCACCGCGACGACCCCGGCCTGATGCTGGGCTACCTGAACGCGCCCGAGGACACCGCCGCCCGCTTCCAGGGCGACTGGTTCCTGACCGGCGACCAGGGCGCGATGGACGAAAACGGCCATATCTCCTACCTGGGGCGCAACGACGACATGATGAACGCCGGCGGCTACCGGGTGTCGCCGCTTGAGGTCGAAGCCGCGCTCAGCCATTTTCCCGGCCTCGCCCACGTCGCCGTCACCGAAGTCGAGGTCAAGGCCGACGCCCGCATCATCGTGGCCTTCTACACCGCGCCGGACCAGCTGGACGATGCCGCGCTCAAGGAATTTGCGGCCGGGCACCTGGCGCGCTACAAACAACCCCGCGCGTATGTCCGCCTTGACGCGCTGCCCACCGGCGCCAACGGCAAGGTCCTGCGCCGCGCCCTAAAGCCCCTTTTCCCGCCGGAGCCAGAATGACCACCGAAACCACCGAAAAGCCCCTCCAGACCGTCAAGCTCGACATTCTGTCCGATCCGATCTGCCCCTGGTGCTATATCGGCAAGGCCAGGCTGGACAAGGCGCTGGCCCAGGTGCCCGACCATCCGTTCGTGATCGAATGGCATCCGTTCCAGCTGAACCCCGACATGCCCGCCGGCGGCATGGACAGGCGCACCTACCTGGAAACCAAGTTCGGCGGCAAGGAGGGCGCGGTAAAGGCCTATGCCCCGATCGTCCAGCACGCCGCCGACGAAGGGCTGTCCATCAATTTCGACGCCATGCAGCGCACGCCCAACACGCTGGACGCCCATCGGCTGATCCACTGGGCCGGCATCGAACATGTGCAGACCCGGGCGGTCGACGCGCTGTTCCGGGCCTATTTCGTCGACGGCCGCGACATCGGCAGCCATGACGTGCTGGCCGATATCGCCGACAGCTGCGACATGGACGCGTCGGTCGTGCGCCGGCTGCTGGCTTCGGACGCCGACGTCGACACCATCCGCGCGCGCGACACCCATTCGCGCGAGATGGGGATCAGTTCGGTGCCGACCTTCATCGTCGCCAATGCCCACGCGGTGCCCGGCGCCCAGCCCACCGACCTGTGGGTCAAGGTCATCCACGAGATCATGACCAAGGACGCCCCGTGAAACCGGTCAGCCTGATCACCCTCGGCATCCGCCTGTTCGCCATCGTGGCGATGGGCACGGTGTTCTTCCGTTTCGTCGAGAAATGGAGCTGGGTGGACAGCTATTTCTTTACCGTCGTCACCATATCGACAGTCGGCTACGGCGATCCGACCCCGGCCACCGACCTGGGCAAGATCGGCGCCACGATCCTGATCTTCCTGGGCCTCGGCGTCTTTGCCATGGCGATTCAGCAATTCGCAGCCGAACACCTGGCCGAACGCGACAGGCATCCCGGCGCGATCCAGCGCATGGTGATGCGGATGAACCGGCAGCACCATCATCGCCCCGAATACGGCGAACACCACGAACACCACCACCCCGAACACGACGACCCCGACAGGCGCTAAGCCACCGCCGGCCGCGCAAGCCGCGCCCGCTCGGTTCCGCATGGCGGAATGGCTGCTATGCATCAGGCGCATACCTGCATCCCTTCGCCCGCCTATGGCCGCAACGCCCCGGCTCTGTTAGCGCAGACCCACAAGTCCCGGAGCGCCCATGTCCAATTCGTCCATGCCCATTCCCATCTCCCGCTTTGAACTGATCGCGCTTGTCGCATCGATGTTTGCCTGCGTGGCCCTGTCGATCGATTCCATGCTGCCCGCCCTGCCCGAAATGGCGCGGGCCCTGACACCGGACGATCCCAATGCCATCGGCATGGTCCTGACTGTCTTCGCCATGGGCCTCGGCACCGGAACCTTCGTGACGGGGCCGCTGTCGGACGCTCTTGGCCGACGCGCGGTGATCCTGGGCGGCGCTGCGCTGTTCATCCTGGCCGCCGGCCTGGCCTGGTTGGCGCCGACACTGCACTGGCTGCTGCTGGCGCGCTTCGTCCAGGGCATCGCCGCCGCCGCGCCCCGGGTCGTGTCGCTTGCCATTCTGCGCGACATCTTCTCGGGCCGCGCCATGGCGCAGGTGATGTCCTTCGTGATGATGATCTTCATGGTCGTGCCCGCCCTGGCGCCGATGCTGGGCAGCTTCGTCATAACCGCCTTCGGCTGGCCCGCGGTCTTCCTGTCCTACATGGTCTTCATGGCGGTGATCGCGATCTGGGTCATCATCCGCCTGCCCGAAACCCTGCCGCAGGATCACCGCCGCCCGTTCCGCCTCCCCAAGCTCTGGAACGCCCTGCGCGAGATGATGGCCCACCCCGCGGTGCGGATCTCGATCCTCGTACAGGGGGTGGCGATGGCGGTCATGTTCTCGATGCTGACAACCGTGCAGCCCATCTATGACCAGGTCTTTCACAAGGCGGACAGCTTTCCCTACTGGTTCGGCTTCGTGGCCGTCGTCGCCGGCTCGTCCAGCCTGCTGAACGCGACGCTGGTGGTGAAGGTCGGCATGCGACGCATGGTGACCCTGGCCTTCCTGGGTCAGGTGGTGATTGCCGCGGTGGTCGCCGGCCTGTTCCTGACCCGGCAAAGCGAACACGCGCTGTTCGTGACCTTCGTGCTGTGGCAGATCAGCGTCTTCTTCATGGTCGGTCTGACCATGGGCAACCTCAACGCCATCGCGATGGAACCCATGGGCCACATCGCCGGCATGGCGGCCTCGATCATGGGCGGCGTGGCCACCGTGCTGGCCGCGCCCGTCGCCACGCTCGTCAGCCTCAGCTACGACGGCACGCCGCGTCCGCTCGCCTTCGGCATCCTGCTGCTGGCCATGATCGGACTGGCGCTGATGCTTGTCATGACCCGCGTCGAGACCCGCCAGACGGCATGACCTGAGCCCCCCTTGCGTGCTATCATCCGCGGAAGAATTTCGCGCAGGTGACGCACGCGCGCACGCGGACCATCCGCAGGGGGGCAAGCGATGGACTATTACGACCTGGGGCCGCATTCCTGGCCGATCTCGACAGAGGTGCCCGACGCGCAATTGTGGTTCGACCGCGGTCTGAACTGGACCTACGGCTTCAACCACGAAGAGGCCATCGCCTGTTTCAGACGGGCGGCCATGCTGGACCCCGGCGCCGCGATGCCCTGGTGGGGCGTGGCCTATGCCTCGGGGCCCAACTACAACCTGCCCTGGCACCTGCTGGACGCCCCCGGCCGCGCCAGGGCGCTGGCCCAGGCCCATGCCGCCACGACCGAGGCGCTCGCGCGTCTGGACGGCGCCACGCCCCTCGAACGCACCATGATCGAGGCGCTGACGTCCCGCTATCCGCAGGCCGACCCGATCGACGATCTGTCGCGCTGGGACCACGCCTATGCCGCAGCCATGCGCGCCGCCTTCTCCGCCTTCCCCGACAGCCTGGACCTGCGGGCGATCTATGCGGAATCGCTGCTGACGCTGACGCCCTGGAAGATGTGGGACCTGAAGACCGGCGAACCCGCCGACGGCGCCGCCACTGTCGAGGCGCAGATGGTGCTGGAAGACGCGTTTTCCGCCAGCCCCGGCGCGATGGCGCATCCCGGCCTGCTGCATTTTTACGTCCACCTGATGGAAATGTCGCCCTGGCCCGAAAAGGCGCTGAAGGCGTCCGACGTGTTGCGCACCCTGGTGCCCGACGCCGGCCACCTGGTGCACATGCCGACCCATATCGACATCCTCTGCGGCGATTATCAGAACGTGGTGCTGTGGAACGAAAAGGCGGTCGCGGCCGACCTGAAATATTACCGCACCGAAGGCGCCTTCAACATCTACACCGGCTATCGCCAGCACGATTACCACTTCATCATCTACGGCGCGATGTTCCTGGGCCAGATCGAACCGGCCCGCACGGCGCTGAAGGGCCTCGACGACACCACGCCCGAGGCCATGCTGCGCATCCCCTCGCCCCCCATGGCGGATTTCTTCGAAAGCTACCTGTCGTTCGAACCCCATGTGCTGGTCCGCTTTGGCCGCTGGCACGAGGCGATCGCCCTGGAACCGCCCGCCGACCAGGATCTCTACTGCACGAAAACCGCCTTCGTGCACTACGCCCGCACCATCGCCTTCGCCGCCCTCGGCCGCGTGGCCGAGGCAGAAGCCGAAGAGGCGGTCTTCCTCGCCGCCTGTTCCCGCGTGCCGGACAGCCGGCTGCTGCACAACAACCGCGTCATCGACCTGCTGGACATCGCCAGGGCCATGGTCCGGGGCGAGGTCGAATACCGCAAGGCCAATTTCGACGCCGCCTTCGACCACCTGCGCCGCTCGGTCACGCTGG
Organism: Marinibacterium anthonyi; assembly: GCA_003217735.2. Classification (GTDB taxonomy): domain Bacteria; phylum Pseudomonadota; class Alphaproteobacteria; order Rhodobacterales; family Rhodobacteraceae; genus Marinibacterium; species Marinibacterium anthonyi. The sequence goes on from CP031585.1 coordinate 2,849,028, forward strand.
AAGACAACCTGCCCTACGATGAACCCTGGGGCTGGATGCAGCCCGCGCGCCACGCGCTTGGCGCGTTGCTGTTCGAACAGGGCCGCATCGACGAGGCCGAGGCCGCCTATCGCGCGGATCTGGGGCTGGGCGGACAGTTGAGCCGGGCCAGCGTGCATCCCGACAATGTCTGGTCGCTCAAGGGGTTGCACGATTGCCTGAAGGCACGGGGCGACACGGTCGAGATCGCGCTGATCCGCCAGCGCCTGGACCTGGCGCTGGCCCGCGCGGACCGGGCGGTGGGCGCGTCCTGTTTCTGCGCCCAGGCCGCCATGCGCGCGGCGCAGTGACCGCGCAATTTTATGTGCAACATAAAATCGCCCCCCCAAGATTATTCGGACGAATAATCTCGACCCGTGCCCTTACCCCGCCGCGGCCTTCTTCCGGAACGTCCCCGCCTTTTCGGCCAGGTCCCGGGCAATGGCAAACGCCCCCTTGATCTTGTCCGCCTCCGTCGTCCAGTCGCGCCGCACGATGATCTTGTTGTCCTTGACCTTGGCCAGGCCCTTCTGCGCCTGGATGAACTCCACCAGGCCCTGCGGATTGACGAACTTGTCGTTGTGGAACTGGATCGTCGCCCCCTTGGGCCCGCCGTCCAGCCTGGCAATCCCGGCCTTCTTGCACATCGCCTTGATCCGCACGACCAGCAACAAGGTGTTGACCTCCTTGGGCAATTTCCCGAACCGGTCGATCAGTTCGGCGGCAAATCCTTCCAGCTCCACCTTGGTGGTCAGCGACGACAACCGCCGGTACAGGCCCAGCCGGACGTCCAGGTCCGGCACGTAATCCTCCGGGATCAGCACCGACACCCCAAGGTTGATGCTGGGCGCCCATTGCCCGTCATCCTCGGTCAGCCCTTCCAGCTCGCCCGACCGGATCTTGGCAATCGCCTCCTCCAGCATCGACTGGTACAGCTCATAGCCCACGTCGCGCATCTGGCCGGACTGTTCCTCGCCCAGCAGGTTGCCGGCGCCGCGAATGTCCAGGTCCTGGCTGGCCAGCGTGAACCCGGCCCCCAGCGTATCCAGCGACCCCAGCACCCGCAGCCGTTTCTCGGCCGTCGTGGTCAGCTTGGCGCGGGGTTTCGTCGTCAGGTAGGCATAGGCCCGCGTCTTCGACCGGCCCACGCGCCCCCGGATCTGGTACAATTGCGCCAGCCCGAACATGTCCGCCCGGTGAATCACCATCGTGTTCGCCGTCGGAATATCCAGGCCGCTTTCCACGATCGTCGTGGCCAGCAGCACGTCATATTTCCCGTCGTAAAACGCGTTCATCCGGTCATCCAGCTCTCCGGCGGCCATCTGGCCATGCGCCGTGACCACGCTCACTTCCGGCACCTCGTCGCGCAGGAAGGCTTCGATCTCGGGCAGGTCGGAAATGCGCGGCACCACGAAGAAGGACTGCCCGCCGCGATAATGTTCGCGCAGCAGCGCCTCGCGGATGGTCAGGCTGTCGAATTCGCTGACGTAGGTCCGGATCGCCAGCCGGTCGACCGGCGGCGTGCCGATGATCGACAGGTCGCGCACGCCCGACAGCGACAGTTGCAGCGTGCGCGGAATCGGCGTCGCCGTCAGCGTCAGCACGTGAATGTCGGACCTGAGCTGCTTCAGCCGCTCCTTGTGGGTCACGCCGAAATGCTGTTCCTCGTCGATGATCAGCAGCCCGAGGTTCTGGAACCGGATCCCGTTGGCCAGCAGCGCATGCGTGCCCACGACGATATCCACCGTCCCGTCGGCCATGCCCTTGCGCGTCTCTGCGGCCTCCTTCGCGGAAACGAACCGCGACAACTGCCTGACCTGCAACGGAAATCCACGGAACCGTTCCTTGAACCCGGCCGCGTGCTGGCGCGCCAGCAGCGTCGTTGGCGCGACGACCGCCACCTGCACGCCGGTCATTGCCGCGACAAAGGCCGCCCGCATCGCGACCTCGGTCTTGCCAAAGCCCACGTCGCCGCAGATCAGCCTATCCATCGGCTGCCCCGACGTCATGTCGTCCATCACGTCGGCAATCGCGCGCAGCTGGTCGTCGGTCTCCTGGTACGGGAACCGCGCGCAGAATTCTTCCCAGGCATGGGGCACCGGCTCAAGGATCGGGGCCTTGCGCAGCGCGCGTTCGGCGGCCACCCGGATCAGGCGGTCCGCCATCTCGCGGATGCGTTCCTTCAGCTTGGCCTTCTTCGCCTGCCAGGCCCCGCCGCCCAGCTTGTCCAGCAGGCCTTCCTCGTGGCCGTAGCGCGACAGCAGTTCGATATTCTCGACCGGCAGGTAAAGCCTTGCGTCCTCGGCATATTCCAGCAGCAGGCATTCGTGCTGCGCGCCAAGCGCCTCGATCACCTCCAACCCCTGATACCGCCCGATCCCGTGGTCCACGTGCACCACCAGGTCGCCGGGGCTCAGCGATTGCGCCTCGGTCAGGAAATTTTCGGCCCGGCGGCGTTTCTTGGGCGCCCGGATCAGCCGGTCGCCCAGCACGTCCTGCTCGGAAATCACCGTCATCCCGGGCGTCTCATACCCGTGTTCCAGCGCCCAGACCGCCAGGTGCAGCCCGCGCTTGCCGATCCGCGTCGCGTTCGGGATCGGGATCGCCTCGGCCAGGCCCTCGTCCTCGATCAGACCCGTCAGCCGTTCCCGCGCGCCTTCGGAATAAGACGCGACAACCACCGGCCCCTTTTGCAGCTTGGCCGTCACATGCGCGGCCAAAGCCCCGAAAAGGCTGATGTTTTCCTGCTGGCGTTCGGGCGAGAAGTTGCGCCCGATCCGCCCGCCCGCATCGATCACGCCGGGCCCCGACGCCTGCGGCAAGGGATGGAACTGCAACACCCGGCGGCCCTGAACGGCGGCCTCCCAGGCATCGTCGTCCAGGTACAGCATCCCCGGAGGCGCCGGTTTATAGACCGAATCCCGGTGCGACCGCCCCTCCAACGCCAGGCGGCGCGTTTCATACTGATCGGCGATCGCGTCCCACCGGGCCAGCCGCGTGGGCGTGCTCTGGTCATCCATCGTGACCGCCGCGCCGGGCAGGTAGTCGAACAGCGTCTCAAGCCGGTCGTGGAAGAAGCCCAGCCAATGTTCGACCCCGGCGTGCTTGCGCCCGGCGCTGACGGCCTCGTACAGCGGATCGTCGGTGCCCGCCGCGCCAAAGGTCAGCCGGTAATTCTGCCGGAACCGGGTGATCGCCGGTTCGTCCAGGATCACCTCGCTGACCGGCGCCAGTTCGACCACCTCCAGCGGTTCGGTCGTGCGCTGTGTCGCCGGATCGAACCGGCGCGCCCCGTCCAGCACGTCACCGAACAGGTCCAGCCGCACCGGCCCCGCATCGCCGGGGGGAAAGATGTCGATGATCCCGCCGCGCACCGCGTAATCGCCGGGTTCCATCACCGTCGGACTTTGGGAAAACCCCATGCGGACCAGAAAGTTACGCAGCGCCTTTTCATCGATACGTCCACCGACCCGCGCCGTGAACGCCGCCTCGCGCAACAGCTCGCGCGCGGGCACCCGTTGCGTCGCCGCGTTCAGCGTCGTCAGCAGAACGAACCGGTCCGGCATCTGATGCACCAGCGCCGCCAACGTCGCCATGCGCGCGGCCGACACGTCCGGGTTCGGCGACATCCGGTCATAGGGCAGGCAATCCCAGGCCGGGAACACGAACACCGGCATGTCGGGCGCGTGGAATTCCAGCGCCGCGCGCATCGCCGCCAGCCGCTTGTCGTCGCGCGCCACGTGCAGCACCGGCGCGCCGCTGCGCCCGATCTCGTCCAGGATCAGCCTGGCGTCAAAGCCTTCGGGGGCACCGCCCACAACGATATGGTCAGAGGAGCTCATACATGTCCTGCCGGTCGTCAAGTTCCGATGCGCGCGCCGTCAGCCGCCAAGCACACCGATCGTTAGGTTCTGGTACATCCCCCAGAGCGCGGTGACAAAGATCGAAAGCGTCCCGATCATCTGGACATGCAGCCGGTGCCGCGTCAGCCGCCGGTACAGGTCCTCGCCGCTCAGCCCCTGGCCCGCGACATGGCGCGCCGTGCGCAGCGACAGCCCCGCCACCGCCGACAGCGGCAACAGCAGCAGGAACACCGCCTGGGCCAGTTCGACACGATAGACAAAGCCCAGCATCGCCAGCGACGTCAGCACGAAACACCCCAGACCCAGCATCCACAGCCCCGACACGTCGGCGATGTACAGCACCCGGTTCACGTTGATCCGCGTCATGTCCTCTAGGTCGATGGCCGCCTGCCCGCCCGTCTTGCGGGCCCGCACCACCATGTCATAAGGCACGCCCATCACCCAGTGGCTGACCGAAGACCACAGCACCGCAAGCGAAATCCAGAACCACAGGTTCGAAAACGACCGCATGTCGATAAGCTCGAAGATCGCCTTATACCAGTCCAAGATACCAGTCCACGCCGCCTGCCTCTGCCTGACCCGCCCGGGCCCGGCCCCTGCCAGGTCCCGGTTCGCGAACAGGATTTCGTCATGCCACCCCGGTGACACAAGCGCAAGCATGACGGTCCTGCGGCAATGCCCCACCCTTGCCGCCGTGCCCGTTCCGTGCCACCAGAAGCACCATTCGACAGAATGGAAAGGTTCACCCCATGATCCCCACCGTCGCGCCCTATCCCTTCGCCCGCCTGCGCCGTGCCCGCCAGACGCCCGCCATACGCGGCCTGGTCCGTGAAAACGCGCTCAAGGCCGAAGACCTGATCTGGCCCGTGTTCGTCCGCGACGGCGAAGGGATCGAGGAACCGGTGCCGTCCATGCCCGGTGTCGTGCGCCGGTCCGTCGACCTGATCGCCCAGGCCGCGCGCGGCGCCTTTGACTCGGGCGTGCCGGCGATCTGCGTCTTTCCCTATACCGCGCTGAAAGACCGGACCGAAGATTGCGCCATGGCCTGGTCGCCCGACAACGTGGCCAACCGCGCCATCCGCGCCATCAAGGCCGAAGTGCCTGAAATGGCGGTGATGACCGATGTCGCGCTGGATCCCTACAACATCAACGGCCACGACGGGTTTGTCGTGGACGGCCAGATCCTGAACGACGAAACCGTCGAGGCGCTGGTCAGGATGTCGCTGGCCCAGGCCGACAGCGGCGCCGACATCATCGGCCCGTCGGACATGATGGACGGGCGCATCGGCGCGATCCGCCAGGCGCTGGAAACCGGCGGTCACCGCAACGTGATGATCCTGTCCTATGCCGCCAAATACGCATCCGCCTTCTACGGACCGTTCCGCGACGCCGTGGGCGCATCCGGCGCGCTGACCGGCGACAAGAACACCTACCAGATGGATCCGGCCAATTCCGACGAGGCCCTGCGCCTGGTCGCCCGCGACCTGAACGAAGGCGCCGACATGGTCATGGTCAAGCCCGGCATGCCCTACCTGGACATCTGCCGCCGGGTTAAGGACAGCTTTGGCGTGCCCACCTTCGCCTACCAGGTGTCGGGCGAATACGCGATGATCATGGCCGCCGCCCAGAACGGCTGGATCGACGGCGACAAGATCATGATGGAAAGCCTGATGGGCTTCAAACGCGCCGGCTGCGACGGAATCCTGACCTATTTCGCCCCGAAAGTGGCGCCGCTCCTGTAACACACCGTCCCGCCCGCCGGGACGGACCCCATCCGCGTCACACATCCGCCATCGGCACAGTTTTCCCTTGAAAACCCGGCCTGATGCGGCAAGTAATCCGCAACGCAAGCTCGCAGGTCCGGCCACAGGCCCGACACACCCTGGCCAGCCCGCATTCCAAGGTCCAGCCACGAAAGCTTGCATCATGACCATTACCATCACCTCCGGCAATGCCGGGGCAACCGACTTCATCGGCTACCTGGCCGCGTTCGACGCCACCTTCACGGCCTCGGGCCGCGGCGTGTTCTCGCAGGGGCTGGGCGGCGAATACGCCCTGGCCGACAGCTCGATCTCCGACAGCGCGACCCTGTCCTCGCAGGGGGTCATCATCGGCGACAGCCTCAGCTACAGCCTCGACACCCACACCGTCACCGGCATCATCAACGACATCCAGTTCGGCTATGGCGTGACCTCGACCGCGACCGACAGCCCGATGCTGGTCGATCTCGACATGGCGCAGGTGGACTTCACCGTCGAATTCGACCCCCAGCTTGACGACGGCGACACCGTCAACGACGTGCTCTACGGCCTGCTGGGGCTGGCCGCGGCCGGTGTCGCCCCCACCGACGCGCTGGAAGCGCTTCTGGCCACCGACGACATCACCTACATCGGCAGCGCCGGCAAGGACCGGTTCACCGGCTACGACCACGACGATGTGCTGGTCGGCAAGGGCGGCAATGACGGGCTCTGGGGCATGGGCGGCGACGACAGGCTGTTCGGCGGCGCCGGCCGCGACGTGCTGGACGGAGGCGATGGCGACGACCGGCTGGACGGCGGCGACGGCGGCGACCAGCTGAAGGGCGGCGCGGGCAACGACACGATCCTTGGCGGCGCGGGCGACGACAAGATCTTCGGACATGCCGGATCCGACACGATCACGGGCGACGCGGGCAACGACGTGATCGACGGCGGCGCCGGTTTCGACACGATCAACGGCGGCGATGGCGACGACACCATCCGGGGCAGCAACGGCAACGACACGCTCAAGGGCGGCGCCGGGCTGAACCGGATCAATGGCGGCGACGGCGACGACACGATTTCGGGCGGCAACGACGACGACGCGATCGCGGGCGGCAACGGTGACGACATCATCCGCGCCGGCGACGGCGACGACCAGATCGCGGGCGGCGCGGGCGACGACACGATCAAGGGCAACGCGGGCGCCGACACCATCCTGGGCGGCGACGGCGCGGACGTGATCGACGGCGGCGCGGACGACGACACGCTGACCGGCGGCGCGGGCGAAGACAGCTTCGTCTTCACCGGCGATTTCGGCGTCGACCGCATCACCGACTTCACCGCGGGCGAAGACACGCTGGATATCTCGGCCCTGACGGGCGAGGCGCAGTCCCTCACCGACTTCCTTGCCGCCTCGACCGAAGACACCACCGGCTTGGTCTACGACATGGGCGGCGACGGCGAGAACGTCATCGTCCTGGTCGGCGTGACGGCGAACGATCTCGGCGCGTCCGATTTCCTGTTCTGATCGGCTTTCCGGACGCGGGCGCGGTGTCGGGGACATCCCGCACGGCGCCCGCGCCTGGTCGTGCTGGTCGTTCTGGCCGATGCAGCAGGCGTGAAACAGGCGCAAAACGCCGATGAAACGGGCACGCGGGGACCGCACAACCCCGCGCGCACATGGGCAATCACCTAACAAATGGTTAATTCACCTCTGTAACCCTTTGAAATTCCTTATGTCACCTGATGTCCCACGCGTGGGACACCTTTACCGGCACCGCCCCGCCGCCCGATCCCCTCAGGAGGTGACACCCGGGGCCCCAGCCGGTATGATCTGTGACAAGGCCGGCCAAGAACGGCCACAGTCAGGCAAACGAGGCACGACAGACATGAGCAGACCCCTTTCCCCGCCGGTGACCCGGCGCGGCTTCACCCGGACGACCCTTGCGGCCGCTCTCGCCGGAACCGGCGTCCTGGCCGCCTGCGGCAACGGCGTGGGCTCCACCGGAGATTCCACCATCGACGCCCGCGTCGACGCCACCCTCTCCGAGATGTTCACCCAGTACCCGAACACCATCCAGATCGCCGAGAAAGCCAACGGCATGCTGGTGATGCCGCTGGTCACCGAGGCCAGCTTCTGGGTCGGCGGCGGCTACGGCCGCGGCGCGCTCAGGGTCGGCGGGGTGACGGTGGATTACTATTCCACCACCAAGGCCAGCGCCGGCGTCCAGTTCGGGGCGCAGCAATACGCCCACGTGCTGTTCTTCATGACCGAGGACGCGCTGAACACGTTCCGCAAGGGCAACGGCTGGACCGCCAGCGCGGATATCGAATACGTGCTGGGCGACCAGGGCGACGGGCTGAACGCCGACAGCAACACGCTGCGCGCGCCCGTTCTGGCCGCCGTCTTCGGACGCGCCGGGCTGCTGGTCGGCGCGTCGCTGGAAGGCGCGAAATACACCCGGATCATTCCCTGATCCCGGCCTAACTCTGATCCTGGCACTGATCCGACCCGGGGATGGGGGGCGCTGCCCCCGTCCTTCTGCGAAGGACTCCCCCGCGGGTATTTGGGCCAAGAAGAAGCAGGGGCGTCCGGCCCGGGTTGCCCCTGCTTGCCCCCCTTCTTCCTGCTCCGACGTTTACCCCATGGCCCGCAGGCGTTTGAACAGCGCAGACGTGTCCCAGCGGCCACCGCCCATCTTCTGGACATCCTTGTAGAACTGGTCGACCAGCGCCGTGACCGGCAGGCTTGCCGCGATCTCGTTGCCGGTGTCCAGGCAGATGCCCAGATCCTTGCGCATCCAGTCCACCGCGAAGCCATGTTCGAAATGATCGTCCAGCATGGTTTCGTACCGGTTCGCCATCTGCCAGGACCCGGCGGCGCCCTGCGATATCACCTCGACCACGTCGCGCCCGTCAAGACCGGCTTTTTCGGCGAAATGAAGCGCTTCGGACAGACCCTGGACCAGGCCGGCGATGGCGATCTGGTTGCACATCTTGGTCATCTGGCCGGCGCCGCTGTCGCCGATGCGCCGGCAGATGCGGGCGTAGGACGCGATGATCGGTTCGGCCCGGTCATAGGCGCCCTGGTCGCCGCCGCACATCACCGACAGCACGCCGTTCTCGGCCCCCGCCTGGCCGCCCGAAATCGGGGCGTCGACGAAGCTGACCTGGTTTTCATCGGCCACCGCGTACAGGTCGCGGGTCACCTTTGCCGAGACGGTGGTGTGGTCGACGAAGACCGTGCCGTCGCTCATGCCCGCGAAAGCGCCGTCGTCGCCCAGGCAGACGCTGCGCAGATCGTCGTCGTTGCCCACGCAGGACATCACGAATTCGGCGCCCTTGGCCGCCGCCGCCGGAGTGGACGCCGACGCGCCGCCATGTTCGGCCACCCAGGCTTCGGCCTTGGCGGCGGTGCGGTTGTAGACCGTCACTTCGTGGCCCTTGGCCTGAAGATGTCCGGCCATGGGATAACCCATTACCCCAAGTCCCAGAAACGTGACCTTTGCCATCGACTTTTCCCCTGATAGTGCCTGTTCTAAACTGCCCCGGCACCCTAACAGGCGGGGCGCGGGTTTCAATCCGGAGGACCAGATGTCGTTCCTATTTCGCTGGCTGCTGAGGCTGGCATCGGGTCTTGTCGCCCTGGTGGTTCTTGTCGTGCTGATGGTCTATTACCTCGCCGCGCAATCGCTGCCCGATTACAACGACACGGTCCATGTCGCAGGCATCACCGCACCGGTCGAGATCGTGCATGACAATGCGGATGTGCCCCATATCTTCGGCGACACGGATGCGGACGTGTTCTTTGGCCTGGGCTATGCCCATGCGCAGGACCGGCTGTGGCAGATGGTGACCATGCGCCGGACGGTGCAGGGCAAGCTGTCCGAGGTCTTTGGCCCCCGCACGGTGGAGACCGACAAGATCATGCGGCGGCTGGACCTGTATCGGCTGGCCGTGGAATCGGTGCCGGACCAGGATGCCGAGACAATGGCCGCGCTGAACGCCTATTCCGCGGGCGTCAACGCGCGCCTGGCCGAGATCAACGATCGCGCGCTGGGGCGCGGCGCGCCCGAGATGTTCCTGTTCAACGTCCCCGTCGCCCCCTGGCAGCCCGCCGATTCTCTTGCGATGATCAAGCTGATGGCCCTGATGCTGAGCCCGCACCTGGAGAACGAGGTGCTGCGCGCGCGCACCGCCCTGATGCTGGACGACCCGGCGCGGCTGGCCGACATCATGCCCGATGCCCCCGGCAACGGCGTCGCCGCCCTGCCCGAATTCGCCAGCCTGTTCCCCGATCTGCCGCGCTATGCCAAGGATACCTCGGTCGATTACGGGCCGCTGTCGCCCTTCCCGAAACACGACATGGCCGGTGCGTCCAACGCCTGGGCGGCGGCGCCGTCGCGGTCGGCCTCGGGCGGTACGCTGCTGGCCAACGATCCGCACCTGGGCTTCACTGCGCCGTCCTACTGGTACCTGGCGCGGTTGGAGCTGTCGTCGGGCGGGGTCATCGGGGGCACGATCCCGGGCATTCCCGTGGTGCTGCTGGGGCGGACCGCGCGGCTGGGCTGGGGCATCACGTCGTCCTACCTGGACGACCAGGATCTGTATATCGAGAAGCTGAACCCCGAGAATCCGCAGGAATACCTGACGCCCGATGGCTACAAGCGGTTCGACAGCCGCCCGTCCATCATCCAGATCAAGGGGGCGCCGCCGATCACGCTGACGCTGCGGTGGACCGAGAACGGCCCCGTCCTGCCGCCGACACATTACAACCTGGGCACGATCACCCCACCGGGGCACGTGGTGTCGCTGGCCTGGACGGCGCTGAGCCCGGATGACACGACGCTGTCTTCGGCCATGGCGGTGATGCGGTCCGGATCCGTGGACGAGGCGATTGCCGCGGCCGAAGGCTATATTGCGCCGTCGCAGAACCTGATGCTGGTGGACCAGGAAACCATCGCGATGAAGACGATCGGCTGGGCGCCGCGGCGCGACGCACGGCATCGCAGCCAGGGGCGGCTGCCGTCCGAAGGATGGCGGGCCGAAAACCGCTGGCTGGGCCGGGCGCCTTATGCGGCGAACCCGGAGTTCGTCAGCCCGCGCGGCGGCATCATCGGCAACACCAACAACAAGACGGTGCAGCGGCCCTTCCCCAACCACATCTCGTTCCTGTGGGGGGATACGCAGCGGATCAACCGCTGGCAGAAGCTGATGCAGTCGCGCCAGGTCCATACCCGCGACAGTTTCATCGAAGCGCAGCTGGACACGGTCAGTTTCACCGCCCGGTCGCTGCTGCCGCTGATCGGCGGAGACCTGTGGTTCACCGGCGAAGCCGCGCCCGAAGGCACGCCGGAGCGGCAAAGGCAGATCGCGCTGTCGCTGCTGGCGGACTGGAACGGCGAGATGAACGAACACTTGCCGGAACCGCTGATCTACGCGGCCTGGTTGCGGGCCCTGCAGCACCGGCTGATCCATGACGAGTTGGGGCAGCTGGCGGACCAGTTCGACCATGTGCAGCCGATCTTCATCGAACGGGTGTTCCGCAACATCGACGGGGCGTCGGCCTGGTGCGACGTGAAGCAGAGCGCGCCGGTGGAGACCTGCACCGACATGGCGCGGCTGGCGCTGGACGATGCGCTGGTGTGGATCGGCGATCACTACGGGACCAACCTTGAAACGCTGCGCTGGGGCGATGCGCACCAGGCGGTGCATGATCACCCGGTGCTGGGCAAGGTGCCGGTGCTGCGGTACTTCGTGAATATCCGGCAATCGACCAGCGGCGGGGACAATACGCTGATGCGCGGTCTGACATCGGGGACCGGGTCGGATCCGTTCGAGAACGTGCACGGCGCCGGGTATCGCGGGGTCTACGATTTCGCCGATCCCGACAGTTCGGTCTTTATCATCTCGACCGGGCAGTCGGGGCATCCGCTGTCGCGCCATTACGACGACCTGGCGCAGCTGTGGCGGCGGGGAGAGTACATTCCCATGTCGCTGGATGCCGACCTGGCGCGGGCCGCTGCGGTGGGGATCACCCACCTGGTGCCGGAATGACGGGGTGAGGGGCGAGAAAATTCGACGAATTTTCTGCTGATGGAACCGGCCGGGCAATACAGCCCCGCCGGTTCTCGCTTGGATCAGAAAATTCAGTGAATTTTCTTGTGGTTACAGCGCGGCGTACTGACGGGCCTGCTTGTCGGTCCAACGCACCTGGATGACGAAGCCGTCATCATCCTGGGCTTCCGACTGCACCACGTCCTGGGCGAACAGCCAGGCACGCCGGCGGCCGTCGGAAAAGGCCAGGTGCAGTTCCGCGTCGCGACGCGCACCGGCCAGGACCGTGGCAATCGCGCCCAGCAACGGGGTCAGCCCCTCGCCGGTCAGGGCCGAAATCGGAAAGATCGTCTCCTCCCGCGCGGCCCGGGCCACGGCGGCCTCGTGGTCTTCCGGGTCCAGACGGTCCATCTTGTTCCAGACCTCGAACATCGGCCGTTCGCGTTCGACGCCCAGAGAGGCCAGGATCGTTTCCACGTCCTCGCGCTGTTCCTCGGTCTCGTCGTGCGAGATGTCGCGCACGTGCAGGATCAGGTCCGCCGCCAGCACTTCTTCCAGTGTGGCGCGGAAGGCCGCGACCAGTTCGGTCGGCAGGTCGGAAATGAATCCCACCGTGTCCGAAAGGATCACCTCGGGTCCCTCGGGCAGCTCTACCCGCCGCATGGTCGGATCCAGCGTGGCGAACAGCATGTCCTTGGCCATCACCTCGGCGCCGGTCAGACGGTTGAACAGCGTCGACTTGCCCGCGTTGGTATACCCCACCAGCGCCACGATCGGGTACGGCACCTTGGCGCGCGCCGCGCGGTGCAATGCGCGCGTCTTGACCACGGTTTCCAGCTGTCGGCGCAGCCGCACCAGCTGTTCGTCGATCGCCCGGCGGTCGGCCTCGATCTGGGTTTCCCCCGGACCGCCGACAAATCCCAGCCCGCCGCGCTGGCGTTCCAGGTGGGTCCAGGCGCGGACCAGGCGCGTGCGTTGATAGGTCAGGGCCGCCATTTCGACCTGCAGCACCCCTTCACGCGTCGCCGCGCGATCCGAGAAGATCTCGAGGATCAGCCCGGTCCGGTCGAGGATCTTGACCTTCCATTGGCGTTCCAGGTTGCGCTGCTGGACCGGCGACAAGGGCCCGTCCACCAGCACCAGTTCGACCTCGGCCGCCTTCAGGCGGTCCTTGAGCTCGTCTATCTTGCCCGTCCCGAACAGAAGCCCCGGATGAGGTCGCGCGATCCGCACGACTTCGGACCCGACCACATCAAGGTCGGGCAAGGCACGCGCCAGCGACACAGCCTCTTCCAGTGCGGGCGCAGGCGCCCGCCGCTCCATGTCGTTCTTCAGTTCCGGATGGATGACCCAGGCACGGGTCGTCCTCCGCTCATGCTCCATCAAGTGGCGTCTTCGCCCTCGTACAGGTTGATCGGCTGTGCCGGCATGATCGTCGAAATGGCATGCTTGTAGACAAGCTGTGACTGGCCATCCCTGCGAAGCAGCACGCAGAAGTTGTCGAACCAGGTGATAACGCCCTGCAGCTTCACCCCGTTAATCAGAAAGATGGTAACCGGAACCTTCGTCTTGCGGACGTGGTTGAGGAATGCATCCTGCAGATTCTGTCTGTCGGAGGCCATATTGAGAAATACTCGCCCTTGTTTTTGTGCTTCTTATATGCGCAGCAAACTAAATACGGCGCTTGGCCGGAGTATGTCCGCGTGATCCGGGAACTTCCACCCCAAATCGGGTCCCGGCCCGCACGCAGCACTGCATGCTGCGTCAGTTACGCCACAAATCGGGCGTCAGCAATGCAATGATGGCCAATGTCTCGAGCCGGCCAAGCACCATTGCGGCGCACAGCACACCCTTTGCACCCGCCGAAAACGTCAGGATCGGGATATCCGTCGTCGTCGCATGTTCGATCAATGGCCCCGTGGTGGACAGCGTGGCGACCGCCAGCACCAGCGAGTCCTCGAACTGGATCCCGAAGAGGCCCAGGATCAGCGTCACCGTCGCCAGCGACACGGCGAAGAGCATGAAGAAGACCCAGGCGATGAAGGCCCCGTTGCTTTGCAGCCGCCGTTGCCGTCGCCCGGCGCTGGTGACCGAGGACGGATAGACCAGCCGCTCCATCTCGCGCAGGCCGTTCAGGTACAGGGCATAGACCCTCAGCAGTTTCACGCCCCCGGCGGTCGTCGCCACCCCGCCGCCGATCATCGCCAGCCCCATCAGGATGATCCCCGAGGCACCCAGCCCCGACCAGCTTTCCGATGTCTGCCAGTCGGCGCTGACGAACCCGGTGGTCGACAGATACGACATCACCGTGAACACCCCGCCCCAAAGCGCACGGATCGCGTCGACCGGCCGGCCCGTCATGTTCAGGTCGAACGCCCCGATCCAGTGCCGCGCGAACAAGGCCAGCGGCACGCCCACCACCAGCAGCAGACCGGCGCGGAATTCGGGATCCTGCAACAGGTTGCGCTTGCGTCCACCCGACAGCGTGTCGTCGGAAAAGGTGATACGGCTCAGCGCGAAGACCATGAAGAAGAACATGGCGACCTCGCCCACCCTGCCCGCTTCGCCCCCCGAAAGACCGCCCACCGGGGAAATCCCCGACGTCGACATCACCGACATCGCGTGGCACAGCGCGACCAGCGGCGTGTCGCCTGCCGCCAGAAGCAGCATCATCAGCACCCCGGTCAGCCCGGCATAGATCGGAATCAGGGCCGATCCCACGCGCCGCAACCGCTTGGCGGGATCGGCCCGGGTCATCGCCAGCGTCCCGGGATCGGCGCGCCCGGGCTCGCCGCGCGCCGTCACCTCGAAACCGCCCAGGCTCATCGGCGCCAGGATCGCCCCGGCGGCGATCCACATCAGCAACCCGCCCAGCCAGGCGACCTCGGCCTGCCACAGGTGCAGCGCGGGACCCAGGCGCGTGGGATCCTCGTAAAGGTCAAGGCCCGTCGTGGTCACGGCGCTGACCATGTCCAGGTAGGCGTTCATGAAACTGGTGGTGCGCAGCGCGTCGTGAAACGGCACCGCCAGGTAGGCCGGCAGGATCGCGAAGGCGCCGAAGATCGCCAGCAGCTGGCGCATCTCTTCGCGCTGAACCTTCACGCGACCACGCGCGATGGCGATCAGCGTGACGACCGTCAGCCCCAGCGATCCGGCATAGAAGAAGGCCCGCGCGGTATTGTCGTCGTCATGCATCGTCGCCAGCAGCGCCGGCGGGTACATCGCCGCGGCCGAGATTCCGAACAGCATCAGGAACAATGTCAGGCGACCGGGGCCGGGTCTGGATCTGGCGCGTGTCATGTCATTGGGGGCGCGTCATGTCAGAAGAAATCGATCGAGACCTGCATGAGCCGCTCGATCTCGGGCACGTCGTCTGCCATTGCGAAAATGGCCACCACGTCGCCTTCGTCGATCCTGAGCGATCCGGCCGGCCGCATCACCTTGTCGCCCTTCATCACCGCGCCAACCAGCGCGCCTTCGGGGAAATCGATGTCGCGCAGCCGCTGCCCGGCCATCGGCGACGTCCCCATCACCTCGGCCTCGATCACCTCGGCTTCGGCATCGCCGATGGAATAGACGGCGCGCACCCGGCCATGGCGCACATGGCGCAGGATCGAACTGACCGTCGTGGCGCGCGGGTTGATGTAGGCGTCGATCCCCAGCGGTTTCATCAGCGGTGACAGCGTCGGGTCGTTGACCAGCGCGATGGACATCTTGGCGCCCTCGGCCTTGGCCCGCACGGCGGCCAGCATGTTGGTCTTGTCGTCGTCGGTCAGCGAAATCACCGCGTCGGCCTGCGCCACGCCCGCCTCGTGCAGCAGCGCCGCATCCAGCCCGTCGCCATGCAGGACGATCGTGCGCTCAAGCTCCTCGGCGGCGATCTCGGCCCGGTTGCGGTCGCGTTCGATCACCCGGGCGCGGATCCGGCCTTCGCCCTTTTCCAGCGTCTTGGCCACCGTCAGCCCGACGTTGCCGCCACCGATGATCACCACCCGGTCCTGCCGGGTCTGGGTCTTGCCCAGCACTTCCAGCGTGCGGTCCACGTCCTCGCGGTTGACAAAGACATAGACCTGGTCGCCCTTGAACATCTGGTCGTTGGCTTCGGGCGCGAACAAAGTGCCCTCGCGCCGGATCCCGACAACGATGGCGCGCAGCGTGGAAAACAGGTCGGTCAGCTGGCGCAGCGGCGTGTTCACCACCGGGCAGCTTTCGTCGATCTGAATTCCCAGCAGCTGGGCGCGGCCGTCCATGAACGTCTCGATATCGAAGGTCGCGGGCGCCTTCAGCCGCTTCAGCGCCGCATTGGCGACCTCGCGTTCAGGGCTGATCACCACGTCGATGGGCAGGTGATCGCGGCGGTAAAGGTCGGAATAGATCGCGTTCAGATAACTCTGCGCCCGCAGGCGGGCGATCTTGCGATTGATGGAAAAGACCGAATGCGCCACCTGGCAGGTGACCATGTTGACCTCGTCCGAATGGGTCGCGGCAATGATCATGTCCGCGTCGCGCGCGCCGGCGCGGTCCAGAACGTCCGGATAGGACGCAAAGCCCGCGATTCCCTGCACGTCGAGGGTTTCGGTGGCGCGGCGGACAAGTTCGGGATTGCTGTCGACCACGGTGACATCGTTCAGCTCGCCCGAGAGATGCCGCGCGATCTGCCAGCCTACCTGGCCGGCCCCGCAGATGATGACTTTCATCGGTTTGCCTCTCAGGCGTTCCTGTTCAGATGACCGGAGGTTTCTGCATGGCAGAGAGGAGAATTGTGGTCAATTCAATTGTCTCGGCGCCAGTGCTGAGGCAATCTCCGGGTATGAGACTGACGCTTCGCTTCGCCCTGCTGGGCCTCCTTGGCGCCTGTGCGCCGCTTTCGGTCTATTACAAGCCCGGGGTCGAGGTCACGCGGCTGCAGACCGACACCACGACCTGCCAGGCTTCGGCCGCGCGGGACGTTCCGCCCAACACCCAGATCCGCCAGGCTCCGCCGGTCTTTTATCCCGGGCGATCCTATTGCGACGGGGCCGGCAATTGCTGGTACGGCAATCCCTACTGGGTCGAAGGGTCGGTCTATACGGTGGACGTGAACGCGGGCCTGCGCAAGCGCGTCACGGATCAGTGCATGGATGCAAAGGGGTACGCCCCTGTCCGCATCCCGCTATGCGCCATCGGCGTGACACCGCCCCCCGGCCGCACGACGCGGATGCCTGCGTTGACGCCGAATTCCTGCGCCGTGCGCAACCGCGACGGCAGCTTCCAGATCGTCGAAGTCCGCTGACCGGCCGTCGCGGCGCCGGAAACCTGTAGAATCCTATGCAACAAGGGGGTTTTGCGCCGGCTGGGGGCGGCCAGTGTTCTCTGTCTGTTAAGGTATTGCGGTCAGTCTGACGCCGCTCTGTCCTGGTTCGGGACGGGGCGGCAATCGGATCTGGCAAGGGGCGCCGCAAGGCGCGGATATCGGCATGAAGCACCTGACAATCGCCCACAAGCTCTGCGCGCTGGTTATAGCAATGGCCGTGGTCGTGGCCTGGCTGACCCACGTCATGGTCGGGCGCCTCCACGATGACGCCTATCGGACGCGCCAGGACATGCTGCGGACGCAGGTGGAAAGCGCGATGGCGATCTTCCAGCACTTCCACGATCTTGAACTATCGGGCGACCTGACTCGCGACGAAGCGCAGTCGCTTGCATTTGAGACAGTTGTTTCAATGCGGTACGAACCGAACGGGTATCTTTTCGGCACCAGCTACGACGGCTACACCTTGTTGCATCCCAACCCCGATCTCGTTGGATCGTACCGGCTGGACGTTCAGGACAAGACAGGACGCTACTACAACCGCGACCTGGTCGAAGCGGCGCGCAACGGCGGCGGGTTCACGTCCTACTATCGGTCGATTCCCGGCAAGGACCCCGAAAAGATCTTTGAAAAGCTCAGCTATTCGCAGGGGTTCGAGCCCTGGCAGATGCTTCTGGGCACTGGCGCCTATGTTGTTGATATCGAAGAGATGATTGCAGCGGAAATGCGCCGCATGTCGCTGGTTGGCGCCGGGGCGATTGCCTTCCTGATGGTGCTGGCGCTGCTGATCGGGCGCAGCATCACCCGGCCGCTGAAGCAGGTCCGCGAAGCGCTGGACGCGGTGGCCGCCGACGATACCGAGATCGCGATTCCCTACACCAGATATTCAACCCAGGCGGGCCGCCTGGCCAAGTCCACCCTGGCGCTGCAGGACAAGGTGCGCGAACGGATCGAACTGGAACGCCAGCAGGCCGAGGATCGTGCCGCGCTGGATGCCGAACGCCAGAGCAACGCGGCCTTCCAGCAGGCCGAAGCCGAACGCCAGGCCCATGTGGTCGCCACCATCCGCAGCGCGCTTGAAGCGGTGGCGAACGGTGACCTGACCGTGCGCTGCGACGACCTGGGCGAACAGGACGCCGCGCTGCGCGATCACTTCAACACCGCCATCGGCAAGCTTGAAGCCGCCATGTCCGAAGTCACCATCAAGGGTACCGACATCTCCTCCTCCAAGGACGAGATTCGCCGCGCCTCGACCGAATTGTCGCGCCGGACCGAACGCCAGGCCGCCAACCTCGAGGAAACCTCCGCCGCCCTGGAACAGCTGTCCGAAGCGGTGCGCCAGACGGCCGAAGGCGCGCGGGATGCGGCCACGCGGGTCGTGTCGGTTTCCCAGGAAACCGAGAACTCCGATGCCATCGTGAACGACGCCATCAAGGCGATGAGCCTGATCGAGGACTCCTCGGCCCAGATCGGCAACATCATCGGCGTGATCGAGGACATCGCCTTCCAGACCAACCTGCTGGCGCTGAACGCCGGTGTCGAAGCCGCCCGCGCGGGGGAAAGCGGCAAGGGCTTCGCCGTGGTCGCGCAAGAGGTCCGTGAGCTGGCGCAGCGGTCCAGTGCCGCGGCCAAGGACGTCAAGGATCAGATCGCCGGCTCCTCGGCCCAGGTCGACAACGGCGTGCGGCTGGTGGGCAACACGGGCGAGGCGCTCAAGCGCATCTTCACCCAGATCATCGCGGCGCGCGACATCGTCACCAACATCGCGGAATCCGCGTCAGAGCAGGATACCACCCTGCGGTCGCTGACCTCCGCCATGAACGACATGGACGCGACCACCCAGCAGAACGCCGCCATGGCGGAAGAAACCACCGCATCGACCGAAGCGCTGGCCAACGACACCGAACAGCTGCTCAACCTCATCAACCGCTTCCGTGTCTCGGGCGCCGGCGCGGACATGTCGCACGACATGCGCATGGCGGGATAGACACGCCGCCACCTTGTTCTTCCCGGCGCGTCAGCGCCGCCGGTCATCTTCCCCCGGGCCGTGCCTCGTGCATCGGTCCGGGAACTTTCTGATTGCCGGTTCCCTACCGGTACGAAGGGTCCGGTTGATACGGCGGACTTCGTCGTGTGTCTGCAAAGGCACATTCTCGGATCAGAGCTGGAGTGCATGGGGCCTACGCTGCGATCCGCGTTCCGCTTTGTGCTGCGTTGCCTGGATCAGGGATGGCCGTTTCCGGAGCGCCTTACGCGGCAGGCAAGCTGCCTTCGCGTGCCAAAAGCATCCAATCCAATCTAGATTCCAGGGGCCCCCAAGCGGCGGGCCCTTACGATGTTCTCCGTCTGTTAAGGTATTACGGTCAGTCTGACGCCGCTCTGACCTGGATCGGGACGGGGCGACAATCGGATCTGGCAAGGGGCGCCGCAAGGCGCGGAAAACGCATGAAGCACCTGACAATCGCCCACAAGCTCTGCGCGCTGGTCATTGCAATGGCCGTGGTGGTGGCCTGGCTGACGCACATCATGGTCGGGCGCATCCACGAAGACGCCTACGCCACACGGACGGACCTGCTCAGGACCCAGGTGGAAAGCGCTGTCGCGATCTTCCAGCATTACCATGACTTGGAAGTCTCGGGCGAACTGACCCGCCAAGAAGCCCAGGCGCGCGCCTACGCAACCGTCGGCGCGATGCGCTTCGAACCAAATGGCTACATCTTCGCGATGGGCTTTGACGGGACGAACTACATCCATCCCAACCCCAAGATTATCGGCACCGACATGACCGAGCTGAAGGACGAAGCGGGCAACTACTTCATCCGCGACCTGATCGAAGCCGCCCGCAACGGCGGCGGGACTTCCTGGTACAAATGGGCAATGCCGGGGCGGGATCCGAACGAGTTGTTCGACAAGGTGAGCTACGCCGCCGGTTTCGCCCCCTGGCAGATCGCCGCGGGCACCGGGGCCTATGTGGATGACATCGAAGCGCATGTCGCTGCGGAATTGCGCCGCATGTCGCTGATTGGCGGCGGAGCGGTCGCGTTCCTCATGCTTCTGGCCCTGCTCTTCGGGCTCAGCATTACCCGCCCGCTGAACCGGGTACGTGCGGCGCTGGACGCCGTTGCTTCGGACGATGTCGATATCGCGATTCCCTTCACGGGCAACACGAACGAAGCCGGCCGCCTGGCCAAGTCCACCCAGGCGTTGCAGGACAAGGTGCGCGAACGGATCGAACTGGAACGCCAGCAGGCGGAGGATCGTGCCGCGCTGGATGCCGAACGCCAGAGCAACGCGGCCTTCCAGCAGGCCGAAGCCGAACGCCAGGCCCATGTGGTCGCCACCATCCGCAGCGCGCTTGAAGCGGTGGCGAACGGGGATCTGACCGTGCGCTGCGACGACCTGGGCGAACAGGACGCCGCGCTGCGCGATCACTTCAACACCGCCATCGGCAAGCTTGAAGCCGCCATGTCCGAAGTCACCATCAAGGGCACCGACATCTCCTCCTCCAAGGACGAGATTCGCCGCGCCTCGACCGAATTGTCGCGCCGGACCGAACGCCAGGCCGCCAACCTCGAGGAAACCTCCGCCGCCCTGGAACAGCTGTCCGAAGCGGTGCGCCAGACGGCCGAAGGCGCGCGGGATGCGGCCACGCGGGTCGTGTCGGTTTCCCAGGAAACCGAGAACTCCGATGCCATCGTGAACGACGCCATCAAGGCGATGAGCCTGATCGAGGACTCCTCGGCCCAGATCGGCAACATCATCGGCGTCATCGAGGACATCGCCTTCCAGACCAACCTGCTGGCGCTGAACGCCGGTGTCGAAGCCGCCCGCGCGGGGGAAAGCGGCAAGGGCTTCGCTGTCGTCGCGCAAGAGGTCCGCGAGCTGGCGCAGCGGTCCAGTGCCGCGGCCAAGGACGTCAAGGATCAGATCGCCGGATCCTCGGCCCAGGTCGATAACGGCGTGCGGCTGGTCGGCAACACGGGCGAGGCGCTCAAGCGCATCTTCACCCAGATCATCGCGGCGCGCGACATCGTCACCAACATCGCGGAATCCGCGTCAGAGCAGGATACCACCCTGCGGTCGCTGACCTCCGCCATGAACGACATGGACGCGACCACCCAGCAGAACGCCGCCATGGCGGAAGAAACCACCGCATCGACCGAAGCGCTGGCCAACGACACCGAACAGCTGCTGAACCTCATCAACCGCTTCCGCGTCTCGGGCGCCGGTGCAGACATGTCGCACGACATGCGCATGGCGGGATAACCGCGATCCTGCCAACCGGAATCTTCATCCGCCCGGCGTCCCGACGGACGCCCGGGCGGACAGGAGACGGGGCGGATGGGATTCGGGGCGGATGGCTCCGGGGACGAGGCACATGGATCCGTCCCGCCCGGGCCGCCACGGATCAAGCCTTATTCGGCCGCTTCCTGGGTTTCATCCACGTCCACATGGGCGATCCGCGCGCCGGCCTTGTTCGTCGTGACCACGCCCAGCGACTTCAGCTTGCGATGCAGGGCCGACCGTTCCATTCCGACAAAAGCCGCGGTCCGCGAGATGTTTCCGCCGAACCGGTTGATCTGGGTCAGCAGGTATTCCCGTTCGAACGCTTCGCGCGCCTCGCGCAGGGGCAAAGCGGCCAACGCGCCGGACATCACCAGGCGTCCTTCTTCGCCGCCCTTGTCAGGGTCGTTCGGCAATTCGCGGGCCTCGATCGGGCCGGTGCCTTCGCCCAGGATCAGCACCCGTTCCACCAGGTTTTTCAACTGCCGCACGTTGCCCGGCCAGATCATGGTCTGCATCAGCGCCACGGCTTCTTCGGACAGCTCGCGCAGCGGCAGACCCTGGGCCTGGTTGCAGGCGGCAATGAAATGCTCGGCCAGAACCGGGATGTCCTCGCGCCGGTCCTCCAGAGACGGCACCGCGATCGGCACCACGTTCAGCCGATGAAACAGCTCTTGCCGGAAGGTGCCATTGGCGATCTCAAGCTCAAGATCCCGGTTGGTCGACGAAATCACCCGCAGGTCGACCCGCACCTTGTCCGTCCCGCCCACGCGCTGGAACTGCTGGTCCACCAGCACACGCAGGATCTTGGACTGGGTGCCAAGCGGCATGTCCGCCACCTCGTCGAAATAGACGACGCCACCGTGGGCTTCTTCCAGCAGGCCGGGTTCGACCCCGCGTTCCACGGTTTCTCGGCCGAACAGCACCTCTTCCATCCGCTCTGGCGCGATCGAGGCACAGCTGACCGACACGAACGGCGCGGTCGCGCGGTTCGAACAGGCGTGGATGTAGCGTGCGGCGATCTCCTTGCCCGATCCGGCAGGACCGGTCAGCATCACCCGGCCGTTCGACTTGGTGACCTTGTCCAGTTGCCCCACCAGCGTGCGGAAGGCGGCCGACTTGCCGATCATGTCCGCGCTGGTCACCTCGCGCCGCTTGAGCGAGGCGTTTTCCCGACGCAGGCGCGAGGCCTCCATCGCGCGGCGGATCACCACCAGAAGCTGGTCGATGTTGAAGGGCTTCTCGATGAAGTCATAGGCGCCCTGCTTGATCGCGGCGACCGCGATCTCGATGTTGCCGTGGCCCGAGATGATGACAACCGGCACGTCCGGATTGTCGCGTTTGACGGTCTTGAGAATGTCGATCCCGTCCATCCGGCTGTCCTTGAGCCAGATGTCGAGGATCAGCAGCGCAGGCGCCTCGGCATTGATCTGGGCCATCGCCTCGTCCGAGGTGCCGGCTTTTCGGGTCGTGTAACCTTCGTCCTCGAGAATGTCCGACACCAGTTCCCGGATGTCGCGTTCGTCGTCTACGATCAGAATGTCACTCATCTAAAGTCGCCTCTTCTACCTGTTGGGCTTTGTCCTGGTTCGCGGCGACCCCGGTTGCCAGGGGCAACCGGATCACCGCCATGGCGCCGACATGGTCCGACCCGTCGAACGACGGGGCGTCCTGAAGACCCAATGCGCCGCCATGGTCTTCGATGATCTTCTTGACGATGGGCAGGCCCAGGCCGGTGCCTTCGTCGCGGGTCGTTACGTAAGGTTCGAACAGCCGCGCGCGGTCTTCCGGCAGGCCAATGCCGTTGTCGGCGATCGTGATGCGCGCGAAAGGTCCGTCGGGCTTCAGTGTCACGCGGATTTCCGGCTTCACGTTGCCGCCCGCCTTCACGTAGCTTTCGATCGCCTCGCCGGCGTTCTTGATCAGGTTGGTCAACGCCTGGCTGACCATGGTCGCGTCGAATTCGATGATCAGCGGCGCCTGCGGCAGATCGGTGCGGATCACCACGTCGGGCTGCCCGCTTTGCTGCAGGATCACCACGTCGCGCACCACCTGGACCAGGTCGGCGGACTGGCGATCGGGTTCCGGCATGCGGGCGAATTTCGAGAATTCGTCGACGATCCGGCGCAGGTCATTGGTCTGGCGGACGATGACGTCGGTCATTGCTTCCAACCGTTCCGAATCCTCGCCGACCATGGGCGAGAACTTGCGCTTGATCCGTTCGGCCGACAGCTGGATCGGTGTCAGCGGGTTCTTGATTTCATGTGCGATGCGCCGGGCGACATCGCCCCAGGCCGCCATCCGCTGGGCGCTGACCAGGTCGGTGACGTCGTCAAAAGCCACCACGTAGCCTTCGAGCCCGCCATCGCCGGACCGCCGCGTCGCCATGCGCACCAGCAGGTTTTCCTGCCCGTTCTGGCGCACGACCTTGATCTCGCCCTGGGTCACTTCCTTGGGACCGTGGCGCAAATCCTCGAAGAGCGGGCCGAATTCGGGCACGGCGACCGACAGCGCCAGCGATTGTTCACCCCCCGACCACCCCAGCAACCGTTCCGCCGACCGGTTCACGAAGGTCACGCGCCCGCCCGGGTCCAGTCCGACCACCCCTGAGGTGACGGAACTGAGCACGGAATCGAACATCCGCCGCCGCTCCTCGATCTGGCGGGTGTTGTCCAGAAGCGTCTGCCGCTGTGCCTTGAGCTGCCGGGTCATCTGGTTGAAATACCGCCCCAACATGGCAATTTCATCATCGCCGGGATCTTCCAGCACCTGCACGTCCAGATCGCCCGCGCCAACCCGTTGGGCGGCGCCGGTCAGGCGGCCCACCGGCCGTGACAATCGTTCGGCGAACCACAGCCCGGCCCAGATCGCGGCAAGGATCAGGATCAGCGCGAAGCCCAGGTAGATCAGCCCGAATTCGAACAGCACCCTGCCCCGTTCGTTTTCCAGCTGCTGGTACAGCCGCACGGTCTGCTTGGTGTCGTCCAGAAGGTTCAGGATCCCGCCATCGACGTCGCGACTGATGTAAAGGAACCGGTCCACGAAGGCGACCAGCGGCAGCAGCGCGCGGAATTCGTTGTTGTCCCAATCCTCTATGATCGCGATGCCCTTGTCCGACGCTTCGACGAATTGTTCGTTCGTCGGCATTTCGAAATCGAACAGGTAGGATCGTTCGCCGCGCGCCTTGATGTCGCCGGTGCCGTCGATCACGTAGGCCTCGCGCAGACCGCGCTGGATCTGTGACTGGCCATTGGCCAGCACCGCGCGCAATTCGCCGTCGGACATGAAGGCCGTGGACCGGCGGGCGCGGTTCAGGAAATCGGCCAGCGCCATGGCGTCCTGGGTCATGTCCTCGCGATGTTCGTCCTGATACGCTTCGGCCGCGGCCAGCGAATTGCCGACCACCTGGCGGACACGATCGGAAAACCAGCCCTCGAGACCGATGTTCACGGTCAGGCCGGCAAAGACGGCGATGGTCACCGTGGGAATCAGCGCGATCAGCGCGAAGGCCGCCGTCAGCCGCAGGTGCAGGCGCGACCCGGCGGACCGGGCGCGGCGGGCGGCGACAAGCCGGGCCACCTGCCCCAGCACCAGCGCCGCGACGACGATGATGTAGACCAGGTCGGCCAGCAGAACCGCACGCAACGCCGGGGACGAGGCCCCCTGATCCATGGGGCCCAGCACCAGATAGGTGGCAAGCGCCAGGACCGGCCCCAGAAACACGAGACCGAGCGTGGCAATATTCTGCATCCGCCGCGCCCGCCGCCAACGACTGAGCGTAGCCAGAGTTTTGTGTGACCGGGTTGCCACCCACTGCCCTCACGAATTGATGTGCCGCCTCAGGCGACTACCGCCATATGTCGTGGTCTATCCCCGGTTGTGGGACCGGACCGCCACGATCTGTGACGGTTTTACATCAGTTTGCGACGCCGTGTCACCTGAATATCCAGATCCGTGATCTTCTTACGCAAGGTATTCCGGTTGATCCCCAGTAAATCCGCGCATTTGGCCTGATTTCCGCCGGTCGCATCCAACGCGATCTCGATCAGCGGCAGTTCGACCTCGCGCAGGATCCGCGCATACAGACCCGGGGGCGGCAGAAGATTGCCGTGCAGGTCAAAGTAGCGGCGCAGGTGGCGGGCGACGGCGGCGGACAGCTTTTCCGAATTGTTGCCGCCAAGCGCCGGCTCCATCTCGGGCTGGGCGCCCAGAACCACCTCGACCTCGGACCGCGCGATTTCCTCGGCGCGCGACGTCAGGACAAGCCGGCGCACGGCGTTTTCCAACTGGCGTACGTTGCCGGGCCAGGAATAGGCGCGGAACAGTTCGGACGCTTCTTCCGACAGCACCCGTTTCGGCGCGCCTTCGCGTTCGGCACGGGCCAGGAAGTGATCGGCCAGCAGCGGGATGTCGTCCACCCGTTCGCGCACGGCCGGAACGTGGATCGTGGCGCCCGACAGGCGGTAATACAGGTCCTGCCGCATCTTGCCGGCGTCCATGGCGCCCGACAGGTCATGCTGGCTGGTCGCCATGAACCGCGGCGCGTGATCGCCCGGCGCGTCCATCATGCGCACGATGCGCGCCTGGATCTCGTCCTCGACATCGCCGATCTCGTCGATCAAAAGCGTGCCGCCCTTCACGCGCGCCAGCACGCGGGCCGGGCCTTCGAGGTCGCGCAGATCTGCACCGGTAACAGTGACGAACGGCATGGTCCGCCGGTCCGAAAAATCGTGAATAGCGCGTGCGATCAACGACTTGCCGGTCCCGCTTTCACCGCAAATCAACACCGGCAGATCGGTGTTCATCACCCGCGCGACCAGCCGATACAGCGATTGCATCACCTGGGTGCGCCCCACCAGGGGCAGTTCGTCCGGGCGATCGACGATCTCGGCGCGCGGCTCGGTCGGGGTGCGGCGTTTCAGTTCAAGCGCACGGGCCGTGCGCTTCATCAGGTCTGGCAGGTCGAAGGGCTTGGGCAGATAGTCGTAGGCCTCGGCCTCGGCTGCCTGGATCGCGGTCATGATCGTGTTCTGGGCCGAAATCACGATCACCGGCAGCCCGGGCCGGTCCTGCGCGATTTTCGGAAGCATTTCCAAGCCGTTGCCATCCGGCATGACCACGTCGGAAATCACCACGTCGCCTTTGCCTTCGCCGACCCAGCGCATCAGGGTGGTGAGGGACGAGGTCGCATGGACCTTGCAACCGGCCCTGGTCAGGGCCTGGGTCAGCACGGTTCTGATCGTGCGGTCGTCGTCGGCGACAAGGACGGTGCCGTCCATAGGGCAATACTCCTAGTTCTGCTGGTCCCGCAATTCGCGCGGGACCCGGGGCAAGGACAAACGGAAGACGGTCTTTCCGGGCACCGAAGTGACCGAGATCCAGCCGTCGTGATCGGATATGATCTTCGACACCAGCGCGAGGCCAAGCCCCGTGCCGTTTTCGCGGCCCGACACGAAGGGATCGAAGATGTCGGCCTTGATCTTCTCGGGCAGACCCGGGCCGTCGTCGATGATCTCGACCTGCAGGGGCAGCGACTGCCCCGAACCGTCGGACCGGCGCAGGCGGAAGGAATGTTCGAAATAGCTGTGGATGCGGATGGTGCCGCCCTTGGGATCGGCGGCTTCGCTGGCGTTCTTCAGCAGGTTCAGCACCACCTGCAACAGCTGATCGGGATCGCCATAGGCCATCGGCAGCGAGGGATCGTAATCCTCGATGATCTTCATGTGCGCGCCGAATCCCAGCAGCGCGGAACGCCGCGCGCGATCCAGCACATCGTGGATATTGACGGGCCGGAAATCGGGTTCGGTCAGGTTGCCGAACTGTTCGACCTGTTCAAGCAGCTTCACGATCCGGCGGCTTTCGGTGACGATTAGATCCGTCAATTCAAGGTCTTCCGGGGTGAGGTTCATGCTGAGCAACTGCGCCGCGCCGGTGATCCCGGCCAACGGGTTCTTGATCTCGTGCGCCAGCATCTCGGCCATGCCGATGGCCGACTTGGCCGCGGATTTGACCGAATGGCTTTGCGTCATCCGCCCGGCCAGTTCGCGGGGCGAGATCAGCAAAAGCATGTAGCCCGGATCGCCCAGCAGCGGCGCGATCTGCAGCGCGCATTGCAGCGGCGCGCGGTTGCCCGACCCCACGTCGATATCGTTGACGAACAGCGGCGTGCCGTTCTGACGGGCGCGTTCGAACGCCTCTTCGATGGGCGCGTCGATCATCACCTGGTCCCAGACCGGCGTGCCCGTCACCGCCTTGGCCGAGGCGTTCAGGAACCCTTCGGCGGCGGAATTGATGTCGTCGATCCGGTCGTCCGGATCGATCAGGAATGCCGGCAGCGGCAGCGAGGCCCAGATCTGGCAGTCACGCTGGCTCATGCGGCCACCTGCCCCGACGGGTCCAGCGCATCGGCCAGCAGCCGCAGCACCTGGTCGGGGTCGCGGGCCGTCAGAACGGCGCGGCGCAGCGGCGGTTCGGTGCCGGCCTCGTCCATGTACCAGCCCAGGTGCTTGCGCGCGACGCGCAGTCCAAGTTCGGGTCCGTAGAAACCAAGCATTGCCTGGTAATGCTCTGAAACCATGTCCAAAAGTGCGGATCCTTCCGGGATGTCCGGGGCATCTGCCCCGAAAAGCGCATGCGCGATCTGGGCCAGCAGCCAGGGTTTGCCCTGTGCCCCGCGCCCGACCATGACCCCCGCCGCGCCCGACGCCTTGAGCGCGGCCGAAGCGGTGTCCGCATCGACGATGTCGCCGTTGGCGATGACGGGCACGTCGACCGCATCCACCACGTTGGCGATGGCCGCCCAATCGGCGCGGCCCTTGTAGAACTGGCACCGCGTGCGGCCGTGAATGGTGACCATCTGAACGCCCGCCTCCTGGGCGCGCCGGGCCACCTGGGCCGCGTTCATCAGGTCCTCGTCCCAGCCCAGCCGGGTCTTGAGCGTCACGGGAACCGACACCGCGTCGACCACCGCCTCGATCAGGCGCAGCGCGTGGTCCGGCGTCTTCAGCAGCGCCGAGCCGGAATAACCGTTGGTCACCCGCTTGGCCGGGCAGCCCATGTTGATGTCGATCACCGCCGCGCCCGACTCTTCCAGCCAGCGCGCGGCTTCGGACATCCAATAGGCTTCACGCCCGGCAATCTGCACGGCGGTGTTTTGGGCATTCATGCCCAATTCTGCCCGCTCGCGCATGGCGGCCTTGGCCTGGACCATCTCCTGACTGGCGACCATTTCAGAGACGACCAGCCCCGCGCCAAAACGCGTGACCAGGTCCCGAAAGGGCCTGTCGGTGATTCCTGCCATCGGCGCCAGAAAGACGGGCGGTCGTAAGAGTTTGCCTGCGATGAGAACGGTCACTTGATTAAACCTTGTGCACGTTCACCCCTGCTACAGAGATTGCGGGAAACGCTCAATGTTTCACGGCACAAGAATTGCCCACTTTCGATGCTGTGCTCACAATTTGAGCATATCCGCGTGAAGATTGCGTCACGGCGCGGCTGGGCCTATGAACCGTCTCGGCAAAAACAGGGGACCCGAGGTGACGACGACTGCCGCTTTGATTGTGGCCGCGGGGCGCGGCACCCGCGCCGGTGGCGGCCTGCCCAAGCAATGGCGCCCCCTGGCCGGGCGCAGGGTGATCGACCATGTGATTTCCGCCTTCACCGAGTCGGGCCGGATCGGCCCCGTGTGCATTGTCATGCATGGCGATGACATGGGCGAGGCCGACGCCTTTCGCAAGTCCGGTCTGCTGGTGACGCAGGGCGGCGCGGTGCGGTCGGTTTCGGTGCGCAACGGGCTGGATGCGCTGGCGGGCCTAGGCGTCGACCGGGTGCTGATCCACGACGCCGCCCGCCCCTGCATATCGACCGCGCTGATCGCCGCCGTCTGCGACGCGCTGGATGACGCGCCCGGCGCCGCGCCGGCGCTGGCGGTGACGGATGCGCTGTGGACCGGGGCGGACGGGGTGGTGACGGGGATGCAGGACCGCGCGGGGCTTTACCGGGCACAGACACCGCAGGGCTTTCACTTTGACGCGATCCGCGCCGCACATGCTGGGTTTCCCGGCGAAGCGGCCGATGATGTCGAAGTTGCCCGCGCCGCGGGGCTGGACGTTCGCATCGTACCGGGCGAAGAGCGCAACCTGAAAGTCACCCACCCCGCCGACTTTGCGCGGGCAGACCAGCTTCTAGGAGGCACGATGGATATTCGCACGGGCAACGGGTTCGACGTGCACCGGTTCGGGCCGGGCGACCACGTGGTGCTTTGCGGCGTCCGGATCGACCATGACCGCGGGTTGCAGGGCCATTCCGATGCCGACGTGGGCATGCATGCGGTGACCGACGCGATCTATGGCGCGCTGGCGATGGGCGACATCGGCCAGCATTTCCCGCCGTCCGACCCGCAATGGAAGGACGCGGAAAGTCATATCTTCCTGCGCCACGCGGCGGATCTGGCCGCCGCGAAGGGCTTTGTCCTGACCCACACCGACTGCACGCTGATCTGCGAATATCCCAAGATCGGGCCCCACGCCGCCCCCATGCGCGCGGAAATGGCGCGGATCCTGGGGGTCGACGCCGACCGCGTGTCCGTCAAGGCAACCACATCGGAACGGCTGGGCTTCACGGGGCGCGGCGAAGGGATCGCGGCGCTGGCCACCGCGACACTGGTACGGACATGAAACAGATCGCACGCCTGATCGCCACCGTCGGCGGCCTGGGCCACCTGAAACCGGCGCCCGGCACCTGGGCCTCGGCGGCGGCGCTGCCGCTGGCCTGGGCGCTGCACACCTGGGGCGGCTTCCCGCTGCTGGCGTTCGCCACGGTGCTGGCCGCCGTGGGCGGGTTCTGGGCCACGCGGGTGGTGCTGGGAGCCGACCGGCACATGGACCCGCCGGAAGTGGTCATCGACGAGGTGGCGGGCCAGTGGCTGGCGCTGTGGGCGATCTCCCTGCCCGCCTGGCTGCATGGGCTGGACATCACCGTGCTCTGGCCCGGCTGGGTGTCGTCCTTTCTGCTGTTCCGCCTGTTCGATATCTGGAAGCCCGGCCCCGTCGGCTGGGCCGACCGGTCGGGCGGTCCCCTGGGCGTGATGCTGGACGACCTGATCGCCGGGCTTTTCGCGGCAATCGGAACCGTGGTTCTGGCCGGCCTGGCGCACGGAGTGCTGGGCCTGTGACCATCCCCGACCTGCTGCAGGCCGCGCGTGACGCCGGCATCATGATCGCCACCGCCGAAAGCTGCACCGGCGGCATGGTCGCCGCCGCGCTGACCGATATCGCCGGCTCCTCCGACGTGGTCGACCGGGGCTTTGTCACCTATTCCAACGCCGCCAAGCGCGACATGCTGGGCGTGCGGCAGGCGACGCTGGACGCCCATGGCGCGGTGTCCGAAGAGGTCGCGGCCGAGATGGCGCAGGGCGCGGTGGATCATTCGGGCGCGGGCCTGGCCGTGTCGATCACCGGCATCGCCGGCCCCGGCGGGTCCGAGTTCAAGCCCGAAGGCCGCGTCTGTTTCGGCCTGGCCATGGACGGCCGGCCGGTGTTCACGGAAACGGTGGACTTCGGCGCGCTTGGGCGGGGCAATGTCCGGCTGGCGGCGCGCGATCATGCGCTGGGGCTGCTGATGGGCGCGCTGAGGCGCCAGACCTGAGGCCCTGCCCCAGGGTTCAGCCGTAAAGGTCCGCCGCCCGGCGTTCGAAAGCGCGCACGATGCGCAACATCGCCTCGTTGAAGACCACGCCGATCAATTTCTGCAGCACCGCGTTGCGGAATTCGAAATCGACGAAAAAATGTACATCGCAACCGCCTTCGGTGTCGGCAAAGGCCCAGTTGGACTTCATGTACTTGAAGGGTCCGTCCAGGTATTCGGTGTCGATCTTCATGTCCGCCGGCCACAGCGTCACCCGGCTGCCGAACTTCTCGCGGAAGACCTTGAAGCTGATCACCAGGTCCGCCTCCATCACCTCGCCCTCTGCCTCGGGCGTGCGCGACCGGATGCGCGCGGCGGCGCACCAGGGCAGGAATTCGGGGTAGGATCCCACGTCCGCCACAAGGTCGTACATCTGTTGCGCCGTGTAAGGCAGTGTGCGGGTTTCCGAATGTTTCGGCATCTTTAAGGGCTCGGTACGGCTTTCTTGGCGGGTGACAGTGGCGCGTGATGTCGTATGCTCAGCCCGAAAGATCAAGGGGGCCAAATGACCGACAGAGCCTATGTGATTGACGAATTGATTTCGGCCAAGGCCGTCGCCGCCCGGATCGAGGCGCTGGCGAAGGAGATCGAGACCACCTTTGCCGAAACGAAAAAGCTGGTGGTCGTGGGGCTTCTGCGCGGGTCCTTCATCTTCATCGCGGACCTGGTGCGGGAACTGAAACTGCCGGTCGAAGTCGACTTCATGGAGGTATCGTCCTATGGCAGCGCCATGGAATCCAGCCGGGAAGTAAAGATTATCAAGGACTTGCGCGGGCAAATTGAAGGGCGCGACGTGCTGGTGGTCGAAGATATCGTCGACACCGGCCACACGCTTTTCCACGTGACCAACCTGCTGCGCAGCCGCCAGCCCGCGCGCCTGAAGTCCATCGCGCTGCTCGACAAGCCGTCGCGGCGCGAGGTCGATTTCAAGTCCGACTGGATCGGTTTCGAAATTCCGGACGAATTTGTCGTGGGTTACGGGATCGACTTCGCGCAGCGCAACCGCAACCTGCCCTATATCGGTTCGGTCCGGTTCACCGAATGAACCTGCTGCAGCTGTTTCGGCTGCGCCGGTGGGCGCAGCATCCGCCGTCGTGGCGCCGGGTGAAGCTGATCTTTGCCGTGGTCGCCATCTGCTTCGGGATCTGGGGCATCGAC
Source organism: Marinibacterium anthonyi (assembly GCA_003217735.2). Lineage (GTDB taxonomy): Bacteria > Pseudomonadota > Alphaproteobacteria > Rhodobacterales > Rhodobacteraceae > Marinibacterium > Marinibacterium anthonyi. Next base: position 2,881,121 of record CP031585.1, read on the forward strand.
CAGGCCGGCCTGTGGCCCGACTGGGCCAAGACCGAACGTGTCAAACGGAACCACATTCACATTTCCCCTGTTAGCCAGTAACCGCCAAGGGTTTGACATGATTACACTTCTTCGCCTTCTGCTGATCGTTCTCATCCTGGTTGGCGCCGGGCTGTTCATCACCCGTCCCAAAACCGTCGACCCGGATCTGTACACCGGTCTGACGCCCGATCCGGTCCATGGCGCGCTGGTCTTCCACGCGGGTGGCTGCACGTCCTGCCACACGGACCCGGCGGCAGAGCCCGCCGATCCGCCGGTGCTGTCGGGCGGCTATCGGATCGAAAGCCCCTTCGGCACCTTCGTCGCGCCCAACATCTCGCCATCCGACGCCGGCATCGGCGGGTGGACCACGGTGGACCTGGCCAATGCGCTGATCGAGGGCGTGTCGCCGCAGGGCACCAATTTCTACCCGGCCTTTCCCTACACCACCTATACCCACATGACGCCGCAGGACGTGGTGGACCTGAAAGCCTACCTCGACACGCTGCCCGGGTCCGACACTGTCGCCCCGGATCACGAGCTGAGCTTTCCCTTCACCATGCGCCGGGGCATTGCGCTGTGGAAGATGGTCAACCTCAGGCGTGACTGGGTCCTGCAGGACGCGCCCACGCCCGAGATCCAGCGCGGCCGCTACCTGGTCGAGGCGCTGGGGCATTGCGCCGAATGCCACACGCCGCGCGACGTCACCGGCGGGCTGGACCGATCGCAATGGCTGATGGGCGCGCCGAACCCGTCGGGCGATGGCCGGATCCCCGGGATCGTCCCGTCGAAACTCGACTGGTCGGCCGAGGATATCGCCTATTACCTGGAAAGCGGGTTCACCCCGGATTACGACAGTGCCGGCGGCGAAATGGCCCATGTCGTCAGCAACATGGCCAAGCTTCCGGCCGAGGATCGCGCCGCGATCGCCGCCTACCTCAAGGCCTTGCCGCAGTAGAGGCCGGCCCGCTCAGCTGCGCGTAAAGCGCCAGTCCGACAACCAGCAGCATCGCCACCGCCATGGCGATGTTGATCCCCCGCTGGATCCGTGGATCCAGGTCCAGCCGGCGCAACGTCACCCCGGCCCACAGCCAGGACAGGTGCACCGGGATCCAGAGCACGTTGAAGATCAACAGCTTGACCAGCACCTCGGTTGCCGGCGTCCCCGCCATGAACGGAAACCCGAAGAACAGCGTCGACGACACCACGTAGGCCTTGGGATTGATCGGCTGCAGCGCCAGCCCGTTCCAGAACCCCGGCGCGCGTTCGGCATGGATAAAGGCGATCTTCGACCCCGCCAGCGCGATCTTCAGCGCCAGGTACAACAGGTACGCGGTCGATGCCAAGACCAGCACGCCGCGCAGCCACGGCACCGCCAGCACCACCGCTGCCACGCCCGAGATGACCAGCGCCGAAACCATGGCGTTGCCGACGAACAGCCCCGAGACATAGGAAAACCCGGCCCGATAGCCAAAGCCCGACCCGACCCCGGCGGTCGAGAGTACGCCCGGTCCGGGCGTGATGATCAGGAAAAGGACGGCAAGGGCGAATTCTATCACGGGCCAAGCCGTAGCAAGGCCCGTTCAACTGCGCAATGCCCTGACGTCAGCCGCGTTCGACCTGTTTCTGCCGCGCGGCGCGCAGGCGTTCGAAATCATCGCCCGCATGATAGGACGACCGCGTCAGCGGCGTGGCCGACACCATCAGGAACCCCTTGCCAAAGGCGGTCTTCTCAAAGGACGCGAATTCCTCGGGCGTGACGAACCGGTCGACGGCGTGGTGCTTGGGCGTCGGCTGCAGGTATTGGCCGATGGTCAGGAAATCGACCCCCGCCGCGCGCATGTCGTCCATCACCTGGCCCACCGCCTGCCGGGTTTCGCCCAGGCCGACCATGATGCCGGACTTGGTAAAGATCAGCGGATCCAGTTCCTTGGCGCGCTGCAGCAGGCGCAGCGAATGGAAATAGCGCGCGCCGGGCCGAACCTCGGGGTAGAGGCCCGGCACGGTTTCCAGGTTGTGGTTGAAGACATCGGGCCGCGCCTCGACCACTTTCTCCAGCGCCTCGGGACCGCATTTCAGGAAGTCGGGCGTCAGGATCTCGATCGTGGTGGCGGGCGAGCGATGGCGGACGGCGCGAATGGTCTGGGCGAAATGGTCCGCCCCGCCGTCACCCAGGTCATCGCGGTCGACCGATGTGATGACCACGTGGTTCAGCCCCAGCTTTTCCACCGCATGGGCCACGCGGCCCGGTTCGAACACGTCCAGCGTATCGGGCCGCCCGGTCGCCACGTTGCAGAAGGTGCAGCCGCGCGTGCAGATGTCGCCCATGATCATCATCGTCGCGTGACCCTGGTTCCAGCATTCGCCCACGTTCGGACAGCCGGCTTCCTCGCAGACGGTGGTCAGGCGGTTCTCGCGCATGATCTGCGCGGTTTCCTTGTAGCCGGGGCCCGACGGCGCCTTGACGCGAATCCAGGCCGGTTTGCGCGGCTGGGCATTGTCGGGGCGGTGCGCCTTTTCGGGGTGGCGCTGATCAGGGATCTTCAGGTCGCGCATCGGGTGTCTCCTCCGCCGGTACAGCGGCGTTGCGCTATCATAGACAGGCGCGGGATGCACCGCCAGTGACGCATGGCCGCTATGCACCCAGTGGCATTGCACCCCCATGCTGCAGATGCAAACTGCACGACAAGCCAGCATTGTGCCTATTTGCGCAGTCGTTTGAGAAGCAAGCGATTTGTCGCACCGTGCCAAGCCGGCAGCGGGCATTGCACCCGCAGAAACGAAACCGTAAAACCGTTAAAAACTCCCCCATTCGTCAAGGAGCGATCCCATGAAAACCGGCTTCAAGCTGCCCAATGTCACCTTCCGCACCCGTGTTCGCGACGAAAGCGTCGGCGGTCCGAATCCGTTCCGCTGGCAGGACATGACCACGGCGGATTACTTCGCCGGCAAGCGCGTTGTCCTGTTCTCGCTTCCCGGCGCGTTCACGCCGACGTGCTCGACCTATCAGCTGCCGGGATTCGAAAACGGCTTCGAGGATTTCAAGGCGCAGGGCATCGACGAGATCTACTGCATGTCGGTCAACGACAGCTTCGTGATGAACAAGTGGGCCGAGATGCAGGGCATCAAGAACGTCAAGGTCATCCCCGACGGGTCGGGCGAATTCACCCGCAAGATGGGCATGCTGGTGCACAAGGACAACCTGGGCTTCGGCATGCGGTCCTGGCGTTACGCGGCCATCGTTAACGATGGTGTCATCGAAGCCTGGTTCGAAGAGCCCGGCATGTGCGACAACCACGGCGAAGATCCCTATGGCGAAAGCTCGCCCGAGACGCTGATGAAGTACCTCACCGGCGCAAGCAAGGAAGCGGCCGCGTAAGACCGGCCCTTACACCGCGGACAGGCGGCACCCGGGGGGCTTCCCCCGGGTGTTTTCATGTCCGCCCCCCCCCGGAAAAATGCGCAATGATCCGCCCCGCCGCGCGGGCCGGGTGGTGTCCAGGGTCGGATCTGGTGGAATGCGGACGTCTCGCTGTCCGCCGGCATGGCCCGTCGTTCGGGCCGGGACCGACCGGGCTCAGCCGATCAGGCAGTCGCGGGCCGTGGGCCCTTCGTAGTGGCGCTTCAGGCGCTGCAGGGCGATGCGCAGCACGATCTTTCCCGACCGTGCCGACCAACCCATGCGTTTTTCGGCCGTTTCCAGCCCTTCGAGCATGCAGCAGCACCGCAGCGCCACGTCGCTCAGTCCCGGACCCAGTTCGGCCAGCGCCTGTTCGACCCGGGTGCGCGCCGCCGCGGGACCGTGGTAACCCGACCCGGCGGCCTGGTCATCGACGCCCGCCGTCAGGAACCCGTCCCAGTCCTGGGTGACCTGCGGCCCGATCTGGGCCAGCTCGAAATCTTCCCGCAGCCGTTCGCCCGCGCGCACCAGGTCATCGGTCAGGAACGGCTCTCCATCCTTGTCACGACGCCGTGACAAGGCCACCAGCGGGCTTTCCACCGCGCCATACCGCACCCGGCGGCTGCGCGCGTCGGCGTCTTCCGGATTGGCCATCGGTTTTCCCGCAAACGCTTGCGGTGCCTCGGCAAATCCGTGTTCCAGCCGTGCACGGGCGGCATTGGCGGTCTCGGCCAGAAGCTGGTTCAGTGCGCCGCGCCCCGAGGCGGTGATCATGTAACGCCGGACCCGGCCCTTGCCGGTCCCGGCAATCCAGTCGTTCAGCGCAAGCGCCCCGGCAACATCGCGATCCACCACCGCCGTGCGCATGCCCGACCCCGCCGCCGCATCGCGCACCACCACGGCCTTGTCCATATCCTCGGCCACCGCCAGGACAGCGCCGTTTTCGCACAGCCGCCCCAGCACCCGGCGGGCTTCGTCATGCAGCCGGCTCAGTTCGGCCGCGCGGACCTGGCGGGCGCGGGCGTCGCGCGGATCGATGCGGCCGACCCGGCACAGCGCCTTCAGCGCCGCATCCACCAACGGGTCGTCCCGGCGTTGTTCGACCTTGCGGATCTGGCGCAGCACGGTCGAGGCATGACAGCCTTCGTGCCGGGCCAGATCGCGGATCGGCCGACCGGCTTCCGTGTGGGCAAGGTAATAGCGAACGCTGGACGAAACCCAGCCGGGCAACCCGGCCATGCCGTCGTTCGTTCGCTGCGGTCCGTTCATCATGTGCATTGGTTATCCCAAGGTTATCCTCAACGTTTTTCACAACCCTGAGGAGAATTCCTTACGTGGAAGTTAATGAAGGTTTGCGCCTTCATCATTGTATCTAAACGATAAACAGACATGAAGCCGCCGAACGCATCTTCGCCACTTTGCGCAACACCCGTACAGGTTGTGTAAGGATATCCACAGGGCCGCCTGTGGCCGACCAGAATAGGAGACGAAAGATGCAGGATTTGCTTACCATGGTGGCCGCGCTGCGCCGCCCCCGCCTTCTGGTACGGGCCGCCCGCTGTGGCGCCGCCGATTACCGCCGCGACCGCCACCTTCAGCGCGTTCTGGGATACGGCGGCCTGCCCCGGCCGGCCTCGGCGCTGATGCGGCTGATGGATCTTGAAAGCGACCTTGACGATCTGCGCCGCGCCGGAGACGCGGCCTATTCGCTGATCCGCCACATTGACGTGCTGATCGCGCTCATGGGCGAGGCACAGCTGATCCGCACGGCACAGGCCGCACCGGCGCTGGAAGATTACGCCTGACGGGCGGTCCCCAGATCACCGGATCCGGCCCGGGCCTGGCCCGCCGCCTTACATGAAAGCGTCGGGCATTCCGGCCTTCTTCCGGGCCACGTAGGCGTCAAGCGCCTCCAGAACCGCGGGATCCAGCGTTGGCTGCTGGTAGGTTTCCAGCATCTTCGCCACCCGCTCCGAGGCCAGGGCCTGCGTATCGCGCGCGCCCTCCTCGTCCCAGGTTTCGAATGGCTTGTAGTCAAAGACCTGGCTTCGCCAGAAGGCGGATTTGAAATTGGCCTGGGTATGGGCGCAGCCAAGGTAATGGCCACCCGGGCCCACCTCGGCGATCGCCCCCATGGCCTGGGCGTTTTCGTCCACCGCGATGCCTTCGGCCAGCTTGTGCAGGACACCCAGCTGGTCGGCATCCATCACGAATTTCTCGTAGGAACTGACCAGCCCGCCCTCAAGCCAGCCGCAGGCGTGCAGCATGAAGTTCACACCCCCCATCAGCGCCGTGTTCAGCGTGTTCGACGTCTCGTAAGCGGCCTGGGCATCAGGCAATTTCGACCCGCACAGCGCGCCGCCCGACCGGAACGGCAGGTTCATCCGCCGCGCCAGCTGGCCGGCGCCGTACAGGATCTGGCTCGCCTCGGGCGTGCCGAAGGTGGGCGCGCCGGAATTCATGTCGATCGAGGTCACGAAGGCGCCAAAGATCACGGGGGCGCCCGCGCGCACCAGTTGCGAATAGGCGATTCCCGCCAGAACCTCGGCCAGAACCTGGGTCAGCGTGCCGGCGACAGACACCGGCGCCATGGCCCCGCCCACGATGAAAGGCGACACGATCGACGCCTGGTTGTTGCGCGCATAGACTTCCAGTGCGCCCATCATCACGTCATCGAAGGTCAGCGGCGAGTTGATGTTGATGAGCGAGGTCATCACAGTGTTGTTCTGCACAAAATCCTTGCCGAACAGGATCTCGCACATGTCGACGCTGTCCTGGGCGCGGCTGGGTTCGGTGACCGAGCCCATGAACGGCTTGTCAGACAGGGTCATGTGGGCGTGCAGCATGTCCAGGTGACGCTTGTTCACCGGCACGTCCGTCGGTTCGCACACCGTGCCGCCGGAATGGTGCAGCCACTTGGACATGTAGCCCAGCTTCACGAAATTGCGAAAATCCTCCATCGTGGCATAGCGCCGCCCGCCCTTGGCATCGCGCACAAAGGGCGGTCCGTAGACCGGCGCGCAGACCAGCGACTTGCCTCCGATAACCACGTTGCGCTCGGGGTTGCGGGCGTGCTGGGTGTAGGACGACGGCGCCGTCGCGCACAGCTGGCGCGCCAGCCCGCGCGGGATGCGCACCCGCTCGCCCTCGACCTCGGCACCCGCATCGCGCCAAAGCGCCAGTGCCGCGGGATTATTGACGAAATTCACGCCGATCTCGGCCAGGACAGTTTCGGCATTGGTTTCGATGATCTCCAGCGCCTCGGCATTGAGGATCTCGAAATTGGGGATGTTGCGCTCGATATACCGGGCGGTTTCGATTCGCACCGCCGTGCGTTCCGCCCGGCGCGCCGCGCCGCCGCCGCCCCTGCCCCTGCGCCGTGTCGTTGGGTCTGACATCTTTTCGCACCTCGTCGCCTTGCGGGCACGGATGCACCCGGTTGCACCGATTTTTATCCGCAACAAGGGGCAGACCGCCACGCGATTGCGTCATATGAGTCCGGAAAACGACATTCACGCTAGCCTTGCGGCCATTAACGGGATGTAAACGCCCTCACGTCAAGTTCCCCGCGGAACCGTTAGCCCAGGAGATAGCTGATGCCCGTCTTCCCCATTGCCGCCCGCCTGTCCGGCCTGTCCCTCTGTTTTTCGCTCATGGCCGGTTCGGCGCTGGCGCTTTGCGAGGGATTCGGGCCGCAAACGCCGCGGGATATCTCCAATGCCTACGGCCGAAACGGCGTGCGGTTCGATTTCGCTCCGCCGTCGAGCGAAATGAACCTGTGTAACATCCATACCCACACCAATGCCGAACACATGGGGCCCGGATTTTCCGTCTATGCCGGACCCGGCGAACATGGCGGGTTCAAATGCTCGGGCGCCGAGGATCTGACCGCGGCCGAACTGACGCGCCCGGGCGATCCGCTGCCGGCCTCCGGCCATGGGAACGATCCCGCCGGTGACGGGCATGGCGACAGCAATGCGCAGGTGGTTCCCGCAGCCACCGGGCACGGGACGGATTCGGGCGCCACGGGCCGCTTTGCCGGCGTCAATCCCGGCGACACGATCGAGGTGCACTGGGTCTATTCCACCTGCCCCGTCGACCCCGGCCCGGGCCTGGGGTCCTGCCTGTCCTCGGGATGCTCCAACCCGCAACTGCGGGTCGAAAGCCAGGTCTTCCTGGTGGTGAACGACCCCAACGCGTTGGATTTCATGGATTTTGCCTATCGCAGCACCATGCGCAACGGTCTGCACCAGCCCCGCGCGCTGCCCACGGGCACCGGCAATCCGGTGGTCTTCCAGGGCTCGACCACGGGGCCGAAATACGATGCCGAAACCTGCTCGCCCCTGCAGGTCACATGGTCGGTCCGTCCCCGTTGCGCGCGGTTGAACATCGCCACGCTGGACGAATGGGCCGCCCAGGGCAACGTGTTCGAGGAAAACCACAGCCACGGCGTGCGCCAACTGGTCACGGCGCCGGAACTGCTGGCGCCGATTCAGTGACCTGATTTCAGTGACCTGATCCGACGCGCGCCGGAAAATTCGAAATTTTCCGGCCTGACCCTGCGAAAAAACCGGCTCCCCAGCCTTGTCCGGGCAAAGCGTTCAACGGCGCTCTTGCCCGGACCCGCCAATGGCCCTAAAGGCAGGCCATGAGCCAGATCTCCCACGACCGCCTTCTTATCATCGACTTCGGCAGCCAGGTCACGCAGCTGATTGCGCGGCGCCTGAGGGAGCTGAACGTCTATTGCGAAATCCACCCCTTCCAGAGCGTCGACAACGCCTTCCTGGCCGAGTTCGCGCCAAAGGCTGTGATCCTGTCGGGCGGCCCCGCCTCGGTCTTTGCCGACGGCGCACCGCGTCCGCCCGAAGAGGTGTTCACCCTTGGTGTCCCGGTGCTGGGCATCTGCTATGGTCAGCAGGTGATGATGCACATGCTGGGCGGCCACGTCGAACGCGGCCACGGCACCGCCGAATTCGGCCGCGCCTTCGTGACGCCCACCGATGACCGCCTGCCCCTGCTGGACGGCTGGTTCGACGAGGGTCCCGAACAGGTCTGGATGAGCCACGGCGACCACGTCAGCCGCATCGCCCCGGGCTTTCAGGTCTTCGGCACCTCGCCCAACGCGCCCTTTGCCATCACCGCCGATCCCACGCGCAACTTCTTTGCGGTGCAGTTCCACCCCGAAGTGCACCACACCCCGCGCGGCGCCGGACTGTATGCCAATTTCGTCCGCCTCGCGGGCTTTGCCGGCGACTGGACCATGGGCGCCTACCGCGAGGAAGCCATCCAGAAGATTCGCGACCAGGTCGGCGACCGCAAGGTGATCTGCGCGCTGTCCGGCGGCGTCGACAGTTCGGTCGCGGCGGTGCTGATTCACGAAGCGATCGGCGACCAGCTGACCTGCGTCTTCGTCGACCACGGCCTGCTGCGCCAGGGCGAAGGCGAAGAGGTCGTGAAGATGTTCCGCGACCATTACAACATGGCCCTGATCCACGCGCAGGAACAGGATCGCTTTCTCGACGCGCTTGAAAATGTTTCCGATCCGGAGACAAAGCGGAAGACAATCGGCCGCCTCTTCATCGAGGTATTCGAGGCAAATGCGAATCAAATCGGCGATGTCAGCTTCCTGGCGCAGGGCACCCTGTACCCGGATGTGATCGAATCGGTGTCCTTCTCGGGCGGTCCGTCGGTCACGATCAAGTCGCACCACAACGTCGGCGGGTTGCCGGAAAAGATGGGCCTGAAGCTGGTCGAACCGCTGCGCGAGCTGTTCAAGGACGAGGTCCGCGCGCTGGGGCGCGAACTGGGCCTGCCCGCGCATTTCATCGGCCGCCACCCTTTCCCCGGACCGGGCCTGGCCATCCGCTGCCCCGGTGCGATCACCCGCGAAAAGCTGGATATCCTGCGCAAGGCGGATGCGGTCTATATCGACCAGATCCGCAAGCATGGTCTTTACGACGAGATCTGGCAGGCCTTCGCGGCGCTGCTGCCGGTGCGCACCGTCGGCGTGATGGGCGACGGGCGGACCTACGATTACGCCTGCGCCCTGCGCGCGGTGACCTCGGTCGACGGGATGACAGCCGATTACTACCCGTTCTCCCACGACTTCCTGGGTGAGACCGCGACGCGGATCATCAACGAGGTGCAGGGCATCAACCGGGTCACCTATGACATCACCTCGAAACCTCCGGGAACCATCGAGTGGGAATGACGCCCGGCCAGCAGAGTGTCGACTGACCCGAGGGTCTTCGGCCCGAAGACCACGCCGGAGACGCGAATGACCCAGGCACAGGACAGACCCGGCCGCGCGGCGGTCTGGATGATCGGCGCCATCGCCTCGTTCTCGGCGATGGCAGTCGCCGGGCGCGAGGTCAGCGCGCAGCTTGATACGTTCGAACTGATGACCTACCGCTCGCTGGTCGGCGTGATCATCGTTTCCGCGGTGCTGACACTCACCCGTAGCTGGCACAAGGTGACGACCGACCGGCTGGGCCTGCACCTGATCCGCAACGTGATGCATTTCAGCGGGCAGAACCTGTGGTTCTTCGCCGTTACCATGATTCCGCTGGCGCAGGTCTTTGCCCTGGAATTCACCCAGCCGATCTGGGTTCTGCTGCTGTCGCCGCTGCTGCTGGGCGAACGGTTGACGCCGGTTCGGGGACTGGCCGCCGCCATGGGCTTTGCCGGCATCCTGATCGTCATCCGGCCCGGCGCGGATTCGATGAACGTCGGCGTGCTGGCCGCCGCCATTGCCGCGATCTTCTTCGCCTTCACCACGATCTTCACCAAGCGGCTGACGCGGACCGCGTCGATCGGGTGCATCCTGTTCTGGCTGACCGCGATCCAGCTGGGGCTGGGGCTGATCACTGCCGGGCATGATTTCGACATCACCCTGCCCGATGCACAGACCGCGCCGTGGGTGGTTCTGGTCGCGCTTGGCGGTCTGCTGGCGCATTACTGCGTCGCCAACGCCCTGGCCATCGCGCCGGCCACCTTCGTGATTCCCATCGACTTCGCCCGCGTGCCTACCATCGCCATCGTCGGAATGATTCTTTACGGCGAGCCGCTGGATATCTGGGTTTTCGTGGGCGCTATCGTCATTTTCGCAGGCAATTACATAAACTTGCTTGCGGAGAAGAAGGCACGGGCCGCACCTGTCGCCTGACGCCGACCCGCGTCAGTTTCCCAACGTCAGATTTATATTTCCGTATCGTCAAGCTTGCCTGATATAAGGGTGACCTTCTATCCTCCTACGTCAATTGGGAGGAAATCATGCAACGTTATCTGGCACTTGCTTCGGCAGGATTGTTAACCGCATCCATCGCCCAGGCGGGCGGGATGGACCGATCGGGGCAGGTCATCGCGCCCCTGTTCGAAAAGGGGGGAGAAACCGGGTCCTATGCGGAACTGTCGTTCGGCTATGTCTCGCCGGATGTCTCGGGCACTGCGATCGGCATCGGGTCCGGCGACATGGCCGAGGGGTACCTGCAGTTCGGCGCGGCCTACAAGACGGACCTGGACGATCACTGGAGCATCGCGATCCTGTTCGGCCAGCCCTATGGCGCCGACGTGTCCTATCCCTCGGGCACCGGCTATCCCTTCGCCGATTCCACCGCGGAACTGAACTCGATCGAGATCACCGGCATCCTGCGGTATCGTTTCGACAACGGCGTCAGCCTGCACGCCGGCCTGCGCGCCCAGCAACTGGATGCGGACGTGTCGATCCCGGCGATCGCCGGCTATTCGGCGTCGGCCCCGTCCGACACGGCCTTCGGCTACCTGGTGGGCGCGGCCTATGAACGCCCCGACATCGCCCTGCGGGTGGCGCTGACCTATTTCTCGTCGATCACCCACGACATGACGGTGACCGAGAATTCCCTGGCCACCGGAGCCGTCGTATCGCCTTACGAACAGGAAATGCCGGAGGCCGTGAACCTCGACCTGCAGACCGGGATCTCGAAGAACACGCTGCTGTTCGGCGGGGTGCGCTGGGTGAACTGGGGTGATTTCACCATCGCGCCCCCGGTCTATTCCGACATCCTCGTGGGCCGCCCGCTGGCCTATTACAACGGCGACTATACCACCTACGTGATCGGCGTCGGGCACAAGTTCACCGATGAATGGTCGGCCTCGGTCGCCCTGAACTACGAAGCGCAGGCGGGCGGGTATCAGTCCAACCTGGCTCCGCATGACGGGGTGTTCGGCGTGACCCTGGGTGCAAAGTACACGCGCGATCAGTTCTCGATCTCGGGCGGGGTCAATGTGTCCTGGATCGGCGATGCCGAGACGGTGGTCAACCGTTCGCCCTTCCTGACATCGTCCTTCGACGACAACATGGCCGTCGGCGTCGGCTTCCGGGTCGGCTATAACTTCTGACGATATCGCGACAACCGGGTCGCCGGACCCCGGCGGCCCGGACCACATGGTCGCATGCCACGCGATCAGAAATCGTTCCCCCCGCCTGGGCCGTGCACCAACGTGATCGGCTTCGGGCGACGGCCTGGGGCCGGCTGCCGATCCATCCGCCCATCGCCATGGCCATCGCGGCGGACGCCGTGGTTCCCGAGGAAACCCTGCCGCCGCGGCCCATCGCGGGCTTTGTCCTGCCGGCCCTTGGGCCGCTGGTGGGGAACGGGCGCGTGCCGCGTCCGACACGGTGGCACAGGAACCCGCAGGCGCGCCGGCATCCCACCAATGCGGCATTTGCGCTTTGGCCAAGAATCGAGCATGACATGTCCATGACAGTCGCCGATTATCCCGAGCCGCCACGCTGGCGCGCCCTGTTCGTCCATCTTTTGACGGCGACCGGCGCCGTCTTTGCCATGCTCGCGATGCTGGCCGCCGTGCAGGAACATTGGTCGATCATGTTCCTGTGGCTGGTGGTGGCCTTTGCCGTCGACGGGGTCGACGGGCCGCTGGCGCGCAAGTACGACGTGAAATCCAACGCCCCGCGCTTTGACGGCGTTCTGCTGGACCTGATCATCGACTACCTGACCTATGTCTTCATCCCCGCCTTTGCCTTGTTCAAATCGGGCCTGCTGCCGGGGTGGACGGGCTGGGCCGCGATCATCGTGGTGACCTTTGCGTCGGCGATGTATTTCGCCGACACCCGGATGAAGACCGAAGACAAGTCGTTCCAGGGCTTCCCCGGCTGCTGGAACATGCTGGTGATCGTGCTGTTCGCGCTGAAACCGGATTTCTGGGCGATCCTGGCCATCGTGCTGATGCTGGCCATCGCCATGTTCCTGCCGATCAAGTTCATCCACCCGGTGCGCACCAAGCGCTGGCGCGCGGTATCGCTGCCGATGGCGCTGGCCTGGACCTTCTTTGCCGGCTGGGCCGCCTGGGTGGATTTCGATCCGCAAAGCTGGGCGCATTGGGGGTTGGTGCTGACATCCGTCTACCTGATCCTGGCCGGGGCATTCCAGCAGCTCATTCCCGAACGGCGCGACTGACAGGTTCCCTCTGCCCCCCTGCCATATTAAGGAGGTTCGACCGGGACCCAGGCAGGAAGAATGCGCCGATGATCTACCAGAATGCCGACGCGTGGCGCGCAGCCACCCACAAGCGTATCCTCTTTTTCGGCATGTCCGGGCTGGGCAAGACGTACCTCAGCCAGATGCTGCGCGACGACGGCGACTGGTTCCACTATTCCATCGATTACCGCATCGGCACCCGCTACATGGGCGAATACATCGCCGACAACGCCAAGGCCGAGGCGATGAAGGTGCCGTTCCTGCGCGAATTGCTGATGACGGATTCGATCTATATCGGGACCAACATCACCTTCCAGAACCTAAAGCCCGTGGCCGCCTACCTGGGCAAACCGGGCGATCCGGACAAGGGCGGTGTCGAGATAGACGAATACCGCCGCCGCCAGGATCAGTTCGAACAGGCCGAGATCAAGGCGCTGATGGACACCGGCTATTTCATCGAACGGGCCGAACGGCTGTATGGCTACCCGCATTTCATCTGCGACACCGGCGGGTCGATCTGTGAATGGGTCGATGCCGACGATCCCGACGATCCGATCCTGACGGACCTGTCGTCCCATTGCCTGATGATCTGGATCGAAGGGTCCGACGCCCATACCGACGAACTGGTGCGCCGGTTCGACCGCGCGCCCAAACCCATGGCCTACCAGCCCGATTTCCTGGCACGCATGTGGCAGGCCTATCTGGACGAAACCGGCCTGTCCGAATCCTGCGTCGATCCCGATACCTTCATCCGCTGGACCTATGCCAAGGCGCTGGCCCACCGCCAACCGCGCTATCAGGCGATGGCGCGCTGGGGTATCACGATCACGGCCGACGAAGTCAAAGCCGTGCAGAGCGAAGACGATTTTAACGACTTGATTGCCCGCGCCCTTGAGAAGCGCACGAGCGAGGGCTAATCGGAAAGTCCCGGAAACGACCAAGGATCCTGATCATGCCCATAAAGCTTCCCTCCGACCTGCCCGCCTACAACGTTCTTCAGAACGAGGGCGTCATGGTCATGCCGGAAGACAGGGCCGTTCACCAGGATATCCGCCCCATGCGCATCGGGTTGCTGAACCTGATGCCCAAGAAGATCCAGACCGAGACGCAATTCGCCCGCCTGCTGGGCGCGACGCCGCTGCAGGTGGAACTGACGCTGATGAAGATGACGGACCACGAATCCCGTCACGTGTCGGCCGAGCACATGGAAAGCTTTTACACCACCTTCGAAGAGGTGGAGGCCAGCGGCGCAAAGTTCGACGGGATGATCATCACCGGCGCGCCGATCGAACACCTGGATTACGAAGACGTCACCTATTGGGACGAACTCGGCCGGATCTTCGACTGGACCCAGACCCATGTGCATTCGACCTTCGGCGTCTGCTGGGGCGCGATGGCGATGCTCAAGCATTTCCACCGCATCGACAAGCACATGCTGGACGCCAAGGCCTTTGGCTGCTTCCGTCATCAGAACCTGGCGCCGGCCTCGCCCTATCTGAACGGGTTCGCCGATGATTTCGTCGTGCCGGTCAGCCGCTGGACCGAGATGCGCCAGGACGAGATCGACCGCGGCGAAGGTCTGATCACCCTGCTGGGCTCGGACGAGGTCGGCCCCTGCCTGGTGCAGGACCCGATCCACCGGGCGCTGTATATCTTCAATCACCTGGAATACGACAGCGACACGCTGAAACAGGAATACGATCGCGATGTCGCCGCCGGCGAGACGATCAACGTGCCGATCAACTATTACCCCGACGACGATCCGACCCGGCGCCCGCTGAACCGCTGGCGCAGCCACGCACACCTGCTTTATGGCAACTGGATCTCGGAAATCTACATGACCACACCGTATGATGTGAACGAGATCGGCCTCACGTCGACCGACCTGCGGCTGATGATCTGACCCAGCGGGAGGGGTCATGCTGACGGTCCTTGCCATCGTGCTGGGCGTCCTGGTGATGGGCTGCGGCGGCGTTTTGTGGCGCGCCGCCCGCAACGAGGCCCGCGCCGAGGCGCAGTGGCCGCCCGAAGGCCAGTTCATCGAGGTCGACGGGCTGCAGGTGCACGCGGTGGTCATGGGCCAGGGGCCCGACCTGGTGCTGATCCACGGCACCGGTGGCAATTCCCGCGACATGACCCTGTCGCTGGCCCCCCGGCTGGCCGACCGGTACCGGGTGATCGTCTTTGACCGGCCCGGCCTTGGCTATACGGACGCGCCGAAAACCGGCACCCCGATCGCCGTCCAGGCCCGGATCCTGTCGGGGGCCGCGCGCCGGCTGGGCGCGGACCGGCCCATCGTGCTGGGCCAATCCTATGGCGGGGCCGTGGCGCTGGCCTGGGCGGCCTACCTGCCCGACCGCCTGTCGGCGCTGGTCGCGGTCGCCGCGCCGTCGAACCCCTGGTCCTTCGACCTGCCAACGCTCTACAAGGTCACCTCGCACCCCGTGGGCAAGGCCATCGTGGTGCCGCTGATGACCGCCTTCGTGCCGCAGGCCTATGTCGCGCGCACCATCGCCGGCATCTTCGCGCCCCAGTCCGCGCCCAAGGGCTACGGCGAAAACGTGGGACCGGGCCTGACCTTGCGGCGGGCGTCATTGCGCGCCACAGGCGATCAGCGGCGCAGCCTGCTGCGCGAGGTGACGGAAATGGTGCAGCATTACAAGGCAATCTCCGTTCCGGTCGAGATCGTGCACGGCGATGCCGACACCACGGTAGCCCCTTGGATCCATTCGGAAAAACTGGTCACCCAGATCGACGGCGCCGCCTATGACATCCTGCCCGGGATCGGCCACATGCCCCATCACGTGGCCGAGGACGCCGTGATCGCCGCCATCGACCGTGCGGCCGAACGGGCCGCTTCACAGGCGCATTTGCGTTAATCCCCTTAACATTCCATATAGAGTTGAAAGACCAACATCGAGGACTCGCCCCATGGCCCTGCCCTTCGACGGCGCCATCAGCGCCTTCTTCACCAACACCGCGCCGCCCGACATCCGCGACGCGATCAAGAACGCCAAGTCCAAGGACGTCCTCGGTCACAATTTTCCCTATGACAAGCGCATGGACAGCGACAGTTACGAGGCGGCGCATGACGCGCTGCAGATCGAGTTGGTCAAGATGCAGGCCTGGGCCAAGGCCACGGGCCAGCGCATCGCCATCGTCTTCGAGGGCCGTGACGCATCCGGCAAGGGCGGCACGATCAAACGCTTCCGCGAAAACCTGAACCCGCGCGGCGCGCGCGTGGTGGCGTTGGCGAAACCTTCGGACGCGGAAGCTTCGCAATGGTATTTCCAGCGCTATATCAGCCACTTGCCGTCGGGGGGCGAGATCGTCTTCTTTGACCGGTCATGGTATAATCGCGGCGTGGTCGAACATGTTTTCGGCTTTTGCGAGGCCGAGGATCGCGAACGGTTCTTTCGCCAGGTGACACCGTTTGAAACCGCGCTGGTGAATGACGGGGTGCGGCTGTTCAAACTGTGGCTGAACGTCGGTCGGGCGGAACAATTGCGCCGCTTCCTGGACCGTGAACAGGACCCCCTGAAGCACTGGAAGCTTAGCAAGATCGACGTCGAAGGCCTTGGATTGTGGGACGAATATTCCGCCGCCATTCTGGAAACCCTGACCCGGTCGCATGACGCCGCCGCCCCCTGGACGGTGGTGCGCAGCGACGACAAGCGCCGTGCGCGGCTGGCGGCGATCCGCCATGTGCTGGCCGGGCTCGACTATACCGACAAGGACGCCGAGGCGGTGGGCATACCCGATCCCAGGATCTGCGGAGGCCCGGAACTCTGGGATGCATAAGAAGCGCGGTTATCACCACGGCAACCTGCGGCAGGCGCTGGTCGAAGCCGCGCTGGAACTGATCGAGCAGAACGGGCCGACCGGGTTCACCCTGTCCCAGGCCGCCAAGCAGGCCGGGGTCACACCGGCGGCCGTCTATCGTCATTTCGAAGGCCGCGAGGATCTGATCGCCGAAGCGGCGCGCCAGGGCTACGAGATCTTTGCCGACGTGATGCAATACGCCTATGACACCGGCCAGCCCTCGGCCCTGTCGGCGTTCGAGGCGACGGGCCGCGCCTACCTGGCGTTCGCGCGGAAATACCCGGGCCATTACATCGCGATGTTCGAAAGCGGCATTTCGGCCAACCGCACCACGGGCCTGGCGGCCGCGTCGGCGCGCGCACGCGGCGTGCTGGAAAAGGCCGCCGCGGATCTGTCCAAACACATCCCGCCCGAACGCCGCCCGCCGCCGTCGATGTTTTCTGCCCATATCTGGGCGATGAGCCACGGTGTGGTCGAACTTTACGCGCGCGGCCCCGGCGCGCAATCGCCGTTTCCGCCCGAAGACCTGTTGGAAACCGGCATCGGCATCTATCTGCGCGGCCTTGGCCTGATCCCGCAGGACAGTTGAAAAGCGCGCTTCAGAGCTTTGATCTCATTGGATAAGTGCGCCGCCCCTTGCGGCTGATCCAGCGCTTGCGCCAGTCGCGGAAGGTGGTCTTTTGCAGCACCTTCGGCAGCCGGTCCGCCACGGCGCGATAATAGGCCGGCACCACCTGCCGCTGCCAGGGCTTGCCGCGCCGCCCGGCGAAATGGATGATCGCCGGATCGTCGCGCGCCACCTCCAGGTCCGTCACCGAATAGACCGACCTGAGGCAAGGCCAGTCACCCGACTGGGTCACATCGTCCAGTTCATAGATATCTTCCAGCACCATGGTGCCAAAGGGCAGCGGCAGGATGCTTTCGGACGCGATGTTGACCAGGTCCAGGTCGAAGAACTTCAGCCGGTCGCCGACCTCGTCGATCACCTCGAAATAGCGTTTGACCGACCCCATCTCGCGCATGCGCGGCAGGTTCATCACCATGAAGGCGGAATTGTAGATCACGTCCTTGGTGTTTTCCGGGAAATAGCGGTGGGTGACATTGTCGGGCGAATTCGCCTCGGTCGGCACGCCGGCCCATTCGTACCCGGCAAGGTCCAGCGCCTGGTACGGCCCCATGTCCTTCAGGAAGAACACATCCACGTCGGAATAGATCACCCGGTCCAGGTCCCCCAGAACTTCAGACGCCAGCAGCCGGTAATAGACGATTTCGGTCCAGCTGCCCCGATTGCGCGGCGCGCCGTCGAAGCGTTCCGGCGGGATCTCGTGAAAGGCGATGTCGTGGCGGGTGCCGGCGACCAGGTCTTGAAACCCCTTGCGCACCGGGTTCGACAGGCCGGGATGGAAGACATGGATGTGGTAACACGTGTCATCGGCGGCCGCGTCGATAAGGCTGAGGATGCTGACGCCGGCCCCCAGCCGGATCCGGTCGTCGAAGCAGAAGAGCATGTGGATGTCAGTCAAAACAAAGCCTCCGCAGGTTGTCGAGCGACGTCTTGTAGATCGCCGTCGCGGTCGCCTCCATCCCGGCCTGAAGCGCGGCATAGGCCGTGGCGTCCATGTCAATGGCCCGTGACATGGCGCCCATCAGCCCCGCATCATCGCCGTAGACCAGCGCATTGGTGGCGTTGAACCGGTTCAGGCGGGCGAACGCCTCTTGCACGATGATCGGCTTGGTGAAGCCATAGGCCAGCTGGAAGGCCCCGGACGTGCCGCCGGTGCGATAAAAATCATGGTCGGGATTGTCGGCCTGGAACGACGTCAGGATGAAATCGGCGGCTTCGATCTGGTCATACATGGCGTGGAAATCCAGCCGGCCAAGGATCTTCACGTGGTCCTGCAGTGCCTCGGGCACCGGATCCTTGCCGGGCTTGCCGATGACGCGGATCTCGAAATCCGTTTCCCCGGCGGCGATCAGCTGTTCAGCGGTCTCGTAGACCAGCGGCGCATTGCCCCTTTTGGACCGCACGGCGCCCACCATGACAAAGACCGTGCAGCCCTGGGACTTGGGCGTGACGTCGATCCGGCCGAAGTCGTGCGGGTTCACCACCACCGATTTCGCGCCCTTGTAATCCAGCGTGCGCAGCGTGATCGTCTTTGGATCCCACACGCCCCTGTCGATGCGCGGGCCCGCGTCGTGATCCACCGTCAGCAGCCGCTCGGGCAGCGGATTGCCAAAGACCCGGCGCAAGTCCACCGCGCCATCCGGCCCATCCGGCAGCTTGCCCGCCGTGGTCACCAGAACGCCGGCCGCTTGCCGCAGTTCGGGCCGTTTCACGAAACGGCGGATCTGACGCTGGCTGAGCATCCCATGGCGGATCCCCATCTGGTCGAAGCGCGCGAACAGCCCCTCGTCCAGCCGCGCGGGCGTCATCAGCACCAGCACCTCGAAACCCAGGTCGCGCAGGTAGCGCGCATAGCCCGGCACGATCTCGCCATGGCTTTTCGAACAGGGCTCCCACAGCACGAATGTCTCGGGGCCCACCTTTGGCCAGGGTGCGAAAAGACGCTTCAGATCGACCATCCTGCCCTTGCTCCGCTGGTTGCCTGTCCCGCCGATGTAACCCGGCACCGCACCAAGAACCAGTACCGCAAACGCAAAAGGGCCGCCCGAAGGCGGCCCCCAACAGTAGGGTATTGTCCGAAGTCTTAGCGCTTCGAGAACTGGAAGCTCCGGCGCGCCTTGCGCTTGCCGTATTTCTTGCGTTCCACGACGCGGCTGTCGCGGGTCAGGAAGCCGGCCGCCTTCAGAGCGCCGCGCAGCGACGGATCGTACAGCTGCAGCGCCTTCGAGATGCCGTGCTTGACCGCACCGGCCTGGCCCGACAGACCACCGCCCTTGACGGTTGCCTGAACGTCGAACTGGCCTTCGACACCGGCCACGGTGAACGGCTGACGCAGGATCATCTGCAGCACCGGACGCGCGAAGTAGGTGTTCAGTTCCTTGCCGTTCACGGTGACCTTGCCGGAACCCGGCTTGATCCAGACGCGTGCGACGGCGTCCTTCCGCTTGCCGGTGGCATAGGACCGGCCCAGCGAATCCCGAACGGGCTCGCGGTTGATGTCTTCTTCGGCAGCCGCCAGAACGGCGCCGGACTCGGTCACGGCCGCTTCGAGGCCTTCGAGCGTTTTGATTTCCTCAGCCATGTCAGCTCCGGGTGTTCTTCTTGTTCATCGCCTTGACGTCGAGCACTTCGGGGCTTTGCGCCTCGTGGGGATGCTCGGTGCCGGCGTAGATGCGCAGGTTGGTCATCTGCTGACGCGACAGGCGGTTGCCCGGCAGCATGCGTTTCACGGCCTGGAAGACCACGCGCTCGGGGTGTGCACCCTCGAGGATCTGCTGCTTGGTGCGGCTCTTGATCCCGCCGGGGTGGCCGGTGTGCCAGTAGAAGTGTTCTTCACGCTTCTTGCCGGTCATCTGCACCTTGTCGGCGTTGATGACGATGACATTGTCGCCCATATCCATGTGCGGGGTGAAGGTCGCCTTGTGCTTTCCGCGCAGGCGCATCGCGACGATCGAGGCAAGACGGCCCAGAACAACGCCTTCAGCGTCGATCAGGATCCACTTCTTGTCGATGTCTGCGTGTTTTGCAGAGTAGGTTTTCATTGCAGGACAGCCCTGGTTTCTTGATTGGAAAGACCGGCACCTTTCGGGCCGGTCCGTCATTGGATTGCAGGGAAGTACAGGCAAAGCCCACACCCAGTCAATATCGCAATATCAATATTTAACAAGCGTTTTCAATGGCTTGAAAATTAGGTATCAGAATACCCCACATTTTCACACCTCGATCCGCTCCGGCGGGTTGTCCAGCAGGTCGCGCAGGCGCAACAGCGCGTCCTCGAACCGGGTCAGCGGCACGCCGGCGTTGATGGCAAAGCGCACCGCGTGGGGCGTGTTGACGCTGCGCGGCGCGAAATCCTCGGCCGACCGCAGTTGCACGCCCTGCGCCTCGGCCGCGCGACAGAAGGCCCCTGCCCGCCAGCCCTTGGGCAGCATCAGCCACAGGAACGCGGCTTCCTCGCGCCATTTCAGATCGTAGCGGCCCAGGATGTTGACGGCGCTCTGGACATAACGGCTGACGACATCCGACACCTGCTCGGCGATGCCATCGACGCGCGGATCGTTCAGCAGCATCGCGGTCAGGTCCGTCAAAGGCGTCGCCAGGCCGAAGAACCCGTGTTCGGCGGCGCGCCTCAGGCTGGATGCGCTGGCTTCGGGCGCCACGGCAAAGCCCACGCGCAGCGCGGGCGTCAGGCTCTTGGAAATCGACGACACGTACCACGACCGCTCCGGCGCCAGCACCCGGTAGGACGGCGTCACGCCCTTGCGCATCTGGTAGCAATCGTCTTCCACGATCTGCAGGTCCAGCCGGCGGGCGACGTCGGCCAGCGCCTCGCGCCGCTCCATCGGGGTGTAGGTCAGCGTCGGGTTCTGCACTTCGGGCGAGGTACACAACACCTGCGCATCGCAACCCCGCGCGGCGGCCTCGACCGCCCCGGGGATCAGCCCGCGTTCGTCCATCGGCACCGGGATCACCTCGGCCCGCAGCAATTCGGCGGCGCGGCGAAAACCGGGATAGGCCAGTTCCTCGACCAGGACCACGGGGCGGCGGCCGCGCAGCACCGCTTGCAGGATCAGCGACACCGCGTTCTGCCCGCCGTTGGTCAGGACGATGTCATTGGGGTCCACCGTGCCGATCGGCGCATCCTTCAACCAGCGCGCCACCGCCTTGCGCGCGGGCAGCGATCCGGCGCGGCTGGGGTAATGCATCAGGCCCGAGGGCGGATCCTCCGCCACCTTCGTCAGCAGTTCCCTGATCAGTCCGGCCTGTCCCACGCTGGGCAGGTGCGGCGAGAACAGGTTGACCTCGTGCGTGTCGGTGAAACCCGAACCATGGGCGATCACGTCGATCTCAAGCGGGCCGGCCAGGGGTCTTTCATCCACCGCGATCTCGCGCGGACGGGCCACGAAGGTGCCACGCCCGACCTCGCCGTTCAGCAGGCCTTCGTCGGTCAGCACGTTGTAGGCACGCGCCACCGTGCCCGGCGTGATCCCCAGCCGATAGGCCAATTCGCGGACCGGAGGCAGCTTGGCCCCTGGCGCCAATGAACCGGTGGCAATGCGGGACCGGATCTTTTCGGCGACCTTTTCGTATTTCGGACCTTTGACGTCCTTCAGGGGCGCCGACCAAATTGTATCCATAACAATGTTTCTCTGGATTTGGTACAAATGCGACTGTACCAAAATAATGTACCCGGTACAAACCCATTGTGTCAATACAATCGAAAGGAAATTCCGATGACACGCTCGCAAACTGCCCGGACTTTGTCGCCGCTCGCCGCAGCCCCCCGCCTGCCGCTGACCGCTCTGTTTGCCGTAAAGGTTGCGACGCTCATCACCCAGTGGGACCACCGATATCGCAGCCGAAACGATCTGGCCCGGCTGGAAGACCATTTGCTGGACGATATCGGGATGACCCGCAAGGACGCCATGAAGGAAGCGAAACGGCCCTTCTGGTTGCCCTGATCCCATCTCCCCGAGGCCACTCATTCGATGGACCTCTTCCTGGCCGGGCATTGCCCGGCCCTTTTTGTGCCCGCCGATGCCCCAGGCTACGTTAATGGCACCCACCTTACGGACACCCACCTGGTCAACCACAGGGCCCAATTGGCCGGCCCGAATGCAACCGTGGCCGACCGCTTCCGCGGTTTTTCGCAGGTGCAGCAAGAAAATCCTTGATCGGTGACGCCGTGGGCCTTAGGTCGCCCCTCGTTGCGGAACCGATCCCAACCCCGGAAGACGGGGGGGCGCTAAGGGACCGCCGGATTGTCATCTACTGGAACGAAGGGGCGCGCCATGACAGACGCCAACCTCTTCCAACTGGGGATCGGTCTGGAGACAGGCGCCCATGAGGAAGATACCGCACGCGGTCACACCGCTTGCATGCACACCACCGACTCCGTCGACATCTTCGACGAGGACCGCGAGGATCACTTTATCCGACGCGACGGATCGGTCTTTGCCGGAACCCACCTGATCATCGAGGTGGTCAACGGCCACGGCCTGGATGACGAAATGCGCATCCAGCAGGCGTTTCGCGATTGTGTCGATACATGTGGCGCCACGCTGCTGCACATTCACACGCACAAGTTCAGCCCCCAGGGCGTCAGCGGCGTGGCCGTTCTGGCCGAAAGCCATATCTCGGTGCACACCTGGCCGGAAATCGGCTATGGCGCCTTCGACGTTTTCATGTGCGGCGACGCGCAACCGTGGCGGGCGGTCGACGTGCTGAAGGCCGCCTTTGCCACCGCCGACGTGCGGGTCAGGGAATTGCGCCGGGGCGAGGGGCTGGTGGATTCTTCTGCGGAGGCACCGGAGGTCGCGGCATGACGGATTGGATGAAGGAATCGCTGCACCCCGATTACGCGCAGGCGCTGTCGATCGATGAATTGCTGTATGACAGCGAGACGGATCACCAGCGGCTGAAGGTCTTCTTCAACACCCGGTTCGGGCGGGTCCTGACGCTGGACGACGTGGTGCAGACCACCGAGGGCGACAATTTCATCTATCACGAGATGCTGACCCATGTGCCGATCCTGGCGCATGGGGCGGCGAAACGCGTGCTGATCATCGGCGGCGGTGACGGCGGCATGGCGCGCGAAGTGCTGCGGCATGCCTCGGTTGAACATGTCACCATGGTGGAAATCGACGCCGGCGTGGTCGAATTTTCCAAGACCTACCTGCCGACGCTGAGCCAGGGCGCCTTTGACGATCCGCGCCTGAACCTCGTGATCGCGGACGGGGCGGATTACATGAAATCCCCCGACGGCGCCTTTGACGTGATCATCGTCGACAGCACCGATCCCATCGGGCCCGGTGAGGTTCTGTTCACCGATACCTTCTATGGTCACGCGCAAAAGGCGCTGCCCCCGGGTGGAATCCTGGTCACCCAGAACGGCGTGCCGTTCGTGCAGGGCGGCGAGCTGACCAATACGCTCAGGGCATTCAAGGCGCTGTTTGCCGACTGGGGCTGCTACCTGGCGACCGTGCCCACCTATGCCGGCGGGCCGATGGCCTTTGGCTGGGCCAGTGACGGTAACGCGCGGAACGTGGACCTGGCGGTGCTGGAGCAGCGCTTTGCCGCCGCCGGGATCGAGACGGACTATTACACGCCCGAGGTCCACAAGGCCGCCTTTGCCCTGCCCGGCTATGTGAAAAAGCTGCTGCCCTGACCGGCCAAACCTAACCAGCCAGCGCGGCAGCCGAGCCTTCGGGCGGGATCGAATAGGTCAGGCTGGCGCGCGCCACCGGCTTGTGACTGCCTTCGGACAACAGCAGAACGTCGCCCACCGCCAGCACCCGGCCAAGTTTCAGCAGCCGGCCGGTCGCGATCAGGGGTTTGCCGGCCTCGGGTTTGCGCATGAAATCGATCGAACAATTGGTCGTCACCGCCAGCGCCGCGCGACCCACCATCGACAGCACCAGCGCATAGACCGTGACATCGGCCAGCGCGAACATCGCGGGGCCGGATACGGTGCCGCCGGGGCGCAGATGGCTCTGGTCGACGTTCAGGCGCATGGTGATCTCCATCGGTTCCAGCCGGTCGATCACGAACTGCCCGCGCACCTGCGGAAAGATCTCGTCCAGATAGGCGCCCAGTTCCGCGCGATTCAGTGCAAGCCCCATGCTTTTCCTCCCCCTGACTTGGCCTTAGGGTGAAGCCATTGCACGGGAGGCACAGCATGACAATTCTGGAACGGCGTGACGCTGGGGCGGTGGCCCATCTGCACATGAACGCGCCCGACAGGCTCAACGCGCTCAGCGAGGAAATGCTGGACGCGCTGCAATCGACCTTTGAATCGCTGCGCGAGGATCGGTCGATCCGGGCGGTGATCCTGTCCGGGGAAGGCAAGGCGTTCTGCGCGGGCCACGACCTGAAACAGATGCAGGCCGCGCGGCAATCGGCGGATGGCGGGCGGCATTATTACCTGGACCTGTTCCAGCGCTGCGCCAACATGATGCTGACGATCCAGTCCCTGCCCCAGCCGGTCATCGCCCAGGTACACGGCATCGCCACCGCCGCCGGCTGCCAGCTGGTCGCGACCTGCGACATGGCCATCGCGGCCGAAGGCACGCGGTTCGGGGTCAACGGGGTGAACATCGGGCTGTTCTGTTCGACGCCCATGGTGGCGCTGTCGCGCAATATCCCCCGCAAGAAGGTCTTCGAGATGCTGACCACCGGCCAGTTCATCGAAACGGGCGAAGCCGAACGGCTGGGACTGATCAACAAGGCCGTGCCGGCGGGGGATCTTGAGGCCGAAACGCGCGCCCTGGCCGACACCGTTGCCGGCAAGCTGGCCGCCGCCGTGTCGATCGGCAAGGAGGCGTTCTATACCCAGGCGCAGATGCCCGTGGACGAGGCCTATGGCTATACCGGCATGGTCATGGCCGAGAACATGATGCACCCCGACACGGCCGAAGGCATTTCCGCCTTCATCGACAAGCGCAAGCCGGATTGGCAACAGTAGCCGACGCGAAATCGATTGTTTCCGTTTTCGCGCTGTCAAATCTGGCAAGTTTATGGCAGGATTGGGACAGGGCGCCTTTGGGCCCCTGCCCATGTTTCAGGGTCGCCGCAGGCTCGAATGTCCCTCCAGGCCGGTCTCTCTCCCGGCTGACGTGAATGCCGCGGCGACCTGAACACACCTCCCCCGCCCGTCTGCCCCGATCTTCAACCGTCGCAAGTGGTGCACAACCCGCGTTGCATAGCGCCCGATCCCGCTTTACATGCCGCCCATGACACAGATCCTTCACATCGTTGGCGGCGGCATGGCCGGGTCCGAAGCCGCCTGGCAGGCCGCCCGCGCCGGTATCCGCGTGGTCCTGCACGAGATGCGGCCCAAGGTCGAAACCTTTGCCCATCGCACCGGGCATTTCGGCGAGATGGTCTGTTCCAACTCGTTCCGGTCCGACGATGACGAACAGAACGCCGTGGGTCTGCTGCATTGGGAAATGCGCCGGGCCGGCGGGCTGATCATGACCACGGCGGACCTTCACAAGCTGCCCGCCGGCGGCGCGCTGGCGGTCGACCGCGATCCCTTTGCCGAAACGGTGACGGCGCGGCTGACGGCGCTGGACAATGTTTCGGTCTCTTATGAAGAAGTGTCGGAACTGCCAGACCAGGGCCACTGGATCTTTGCCACCGGGCCGCTGACCTCGCCCGCCCTGGGCCAGGCGATTGCCGCCGAGACCGGGACCGATGCGCTGGCCTTCTTCGACGCCATCGCCCCCATCGTCTATGCCGACAGCATCGACATGTCGAAGGCCTGGATGCAGTCGCGCTACGACAAGGGCGAGACC
This sequence comes from Marinibacterium anthonyi, assembly GCA_003217735.2. GTDB lineage: Bacteria > Pseudomonadota > Alphaproteobacteria > Rhodobacterales > Rhodobacteraceae > Marinibacterium > Marinibacterium anthonyi. The sequence continues at coordinate 2,907,257 of CP031585.1, forward strand.
GAGGAAGAACGCACCGCCTACCTCAACTGCCCGATGGACCGCGAGACCTACGAGGCCTTCATCGACGCGCTGCTGGCCGCCGACAAGGCCGAGTTCCACGACGGCGAAACGGCCGGATATTTCGACGGCTGCCTGCCCATCGAGGTCATGGCCGAACGCGGCCGCGAAACGTTGCGCCACGGGCCGATGAAACCGGTCGGCCTGACCAATCCGCACCAGCCCGACATCAAGGCCCACGCCGTCGTGCAACTGCGCCGCGACAACAAGCTGGGCACGCTGTTCAACATCGTCGGTTTCCAGACCAAGATGAAATACGGCGCCCAGACCGAAGTGCTTCGGATGATCCCGGGCCTGGAAAACGCCAGCTTCGCGCGGCTGGGCGGCATCCACCGCAACACCTTCCTGAACAGCCCGACGCTGCTGGACAACCAGATGCGCCTGCACACGCGCCCCAACATCCGCTTCGCGGGCCAGGTGACGGGCGTCGAAGGCTACGTGGAAAGCGCGGCCATGGGTCTGCTGGCCGGCCGCATGGCCGCCGCCGAACTGGCCGGCGCCGACCTGCCCCCGCCGCCGCCCACCACCGCCTCGGGCGCGCTGATCACCCATATCACCGGCGGGGCCGAAGCGAAGACCTTTCAGCCGATGAACGTGAACTTCGGGCTGTTCCCCCCGGTCGAGGGCCTGCGCGGCGGACGGCGCGGGCGCAAGGACCGGTACAAGGCCTATACCGACCGGGCCAAGGAAGACTGGCAAGGCTGGTTGCAGAGGCAGGCGGTGCCGGTCTGACGTTGGGGCCGACCTCGGATGCGGGAACTTGTAACCGCCGGCGCGCCGTCTATCTGAGACAGGACAAACAAGGACCGCCCGTGCTTTATCTGCTTGCCATCCTCCTGCCCCCGCTCGCCATCCTGCTGTCAGGCTGGATCATCACGAGCGTCATCGTCTTCGTGATCTGGGTGCCCGCCATCATCCTGTCGGGCGGGCTGACGCATCCGATGTTCATCATCCTGGCCTGGCTGATGATCCACCAGTCCCGCGTGCGCCGTCCCGACTGACCGGAACCTGATCGGCGCGGCGGGACAAACCCCGCGCTACACTTTCCCCGCGCCCCATGCGATCAGAAGCCATGTTCGTCACCCGCTTCGCCCCGTCGCCCACTGGCCCGCTGCACCTGGGCCACGCCTATTCGGCCTGCCTGGCCCATGACATGGCGCGGGCGCGGGATGGGACCTTCCTGCTCAGGATCGAGGATATCGACCGATCCCGCGCCAGGCCGCACTGGGAAACGCAGATCCACGACGACCTGCATTGGCTGGGCCTCGACTGGCCCGAACCGGTGATGCGCCAATCAGACCGTGTCGCCGCCTATGCCACCGCGCTGGCGCAGCTGTCGGACATGGGGCTGACCTACCCCTGCCGCTGCCGCCGCGCCGACATCGAAGCCGCCGCCGGCGCGCCCCAGGAAGGCGTGCCGCAGGTCGGCCCCGACGGACGGATCTATCCCGGCACCTGCCGGCACCGGCCCATGTCCGATCGGGACCCCGGCGACGTCATCCGCCTGAATATGCAGCTGGTGGCCCGGATGCGACCAAGGTCCCATTTCATCGAAACCGGCCCCCTGCACGCCGGTTGCCACGCGGTCGATCCCAAAATCCTGGTTCACACCGTCGGCGACCCGATCCTTGAACGCCGCGACATGGGCGGGTCTTATCACTTGTCGGTGGTGGTCGACGACGCTGCCCAGGGCATCACCCACGTGATCCGGGGCGCGGACCTGTTCGAGGCGACGGCCCTGCACGTGATCCTGCAAGGCCTCCTTGGCCTGCCCGTGCCCGAATACCATCATCACCGGCTGATCCGCGACGAAACCGGCAAGCGGCTGGCCAAGCGCGACGACGCAAGGGCCATCGCGCTCTACCGATCAGAAGGTCTCTCGCCCGCGGACATCCGCCGCAAGGTCGGCCTCTGACCCCTTCTTCTTGGTAAAAATACCTCTGCCGGAGGCATGGCCCGAAGGGCCATCATGCCATCGGCTTCATCAGCTCGACGTCTTCGCCCTCACGCACCGCGGTATAAAAACAGGTCCGCCGGTTGGTATGGCAGGCCGGCCCGGTCTGCTTCACCAGAACCAGCAGGCAATCCCGGTCGCAATCCACCCGGAAATCCACCAGCTCCTGCACATGGCCCGAACTCTCACCCTTCACCCAGAATGCCTGGCGCGAGCGCGACCAATAGGTCACGCGGCCGGTTTCCAGGGTCCGTTCGACGGCATCCGCGTTCATCCAGGCCATCATCAGCACCTCGCCACTGTCGGCATCCTGCGCGATGGCCGGGATCAGGCCGGCGTCATTATAGGTCAGGGACGTTGCAGAGAACCCCATCGTGAAACCTCCATTTCGAAACCCTTGTGCAAACGGGCAAGCGCGCCCTATCTATGGGGAACGCGAAGAGAGGGAAAGCAATGTCCGGCGAAACCGACCTGATCAAGCTCTATTCGGCCCGGATCCTGGATCTGGCCGCGGACATCCCGCACCTGGGCCGCCTGGATACACCGGATGCCAGCGTCAAGAAGCGCTCGCCGCTGTGCGGATCGACCGTGACGGTCGATCTGAACGTGGAAAACGGGTGCATCACCGATTTCGCGCAGGACGTAAAGGCCTGTGCCCTGGGCCAGGCGGCCGCGGCCGTTGTCGGCGGCGCCGCCATAGGCTGTACCCGGCAACAGATCGAAACCGCGCGGGACCAGCTGAAGGCGATGCTCAAGTCGAACGGGCCGGCGCCGGATGCACCCTTTCAAGGGCTCGACGTGCTGTTGCCGGCGCGCGATTACAAGAATCGCCATGCCTCGATCCTGCTGTCGCTGGAGGCCACGGCCGAAGCGATGGAACAGGCCGAACAGGCCGATTGCGCCTGACAGCCTGCCCCGCGCCCAAGAAAATTCGTCGAATTTTCTGAGCCCCGGGAAAATTCGACGAATTTTCTTCCCCTATCTCACAAAAAAAACCGCCGCGCATCCGGGCGGGATGGCGGCGGAAAGTATGCGGGTCACGCGGGGATGGCGCCCGAGGTCAGGGACAGAGGCAGGCCCTGACAAGGACAGACAGGCAGGTCGCCCTCGGCATCGACGATGGGACAGGATGCAAGAGGCGCCGGCGCGAGCTCGCAGGCAGAAATCGAAAATCGTCAGGCGATCAGCGGCAGGTGAAGCCCCACCAGCAGGATGACCACAAGCGCCGTCATTCCCACGGCGTCCTGCGCCAGGGTCGCGTGCGACCGGTGAAATGCGGCTTTCAGTTCCTTGATCATGGCGGGTCTCCCTGTCGGTGGGTGTGGGTTAACGCTTTGTTGATACTTTGTTCTCATATTCCGGCGGACGTGTAAAGAACTTAATGAGAACATTCGCGAACTTTTCGGAACACCGCCCGGAACAAACGCCTCAACGACGCCGGATCACCCGACTGTGATCAGCCGGATCGCCTCGTCCTGGCGCATCAGCCACAGCAGCACCCGGGCCGCCTGCCCGCGCTCGCTCTCCAACGTCGGGTCATCGGCCAGCAGCTTGCGCGCGTCGCTCTGCGCCACCGCCATCAGCGCCGCCTGCCGTTCCAGATCCGCCACCTGGAACACCGGCAGCCCCGACTGCGCCGTCCCGATCAGGTCCCCGGCGCCGCGCATCTCGAGGTCGGTCTCGGCAATTCGGAACCCGTCCTCGGTCTCGCGCAGCACTTCCAGCCGCCGCCGTCCACCTTCGTTCAAGGGCGCCCGATACAGCAGCAGGCAGGTCGAGGCCGCGTCCCCCCGGCCCACGCGCCCCCGCAACTGGTGCAGTTGCGCCAGGCCAAAGGTTTCGGCCCGTTCGATCACCATGATGGTCGCATTGGGCACGTTCACGCCCACCTCGATCACCGTCGTCGCGACCAGAACCTTCGTCTCGTTCGCCTGGAATGCCGCCATCGCCGCATCCTTGGCCGCCGGCGGCATCTGGCCATGCACCAGCCCCACAACGCCTTCCCCCAAAGCGGCGCGCAACAGCTTGAACCGTTCCTCGGCGGCCGTCAGGTCCATCACCTCGCTCTCTTCGACCAGCGGACAGACCCAATAACACTGCCGCCCCTCGGCGATCGCCCGGCGCAGGTGGTCGATCACCTCTTCCATCCGCCCGTCGCTGATCACCGCCGTCGCAATGGGTTTCCGTCCCGGCGGCTTCTCGTCCAGCAGGCTCACTTCCATGTCGCCATATTGCGCCAGCGCCAGCGACCGCGGGATCGGCGTTGCCGTCATCACCAGGACATCCGCCGCCGCCCCCTTTTTCGACAGCTCCAGCCGCTGGCGCACGCCGAACCGGTGCTGTTCATCGACAATCGCCAGCCGCAGATCGGCGAATTCCACGTCCGACTGGAACACAGCATGGGTGCCCACCAGGATCGCGATCTCGCCCGCGGCCAGCGCCGCCAGTTTCGCGCGCCGCTCCGCGCCCTTGTCGCGACCCGTCAGGATCTCCAGCCGCACGCCGGCGCTGGCGGCCAGCGGTTGCAACCCCTCCAGGTGCTGGCGCGCCAGGATCTCGGTCGGGGCCATCAGAACGCCCTGCCCACCAGATTCCACCGCGATCAGCAGCGCCATGAAGGCGACCAGCGTCTTGCCGGCCCCCACGTCGCCCTGCAGCAAGCGGTTCATCCGCCGCGGCCGCGCCATGTCGGCGGCGATCTCCTCGACCGCGCGGGCCTGTGCATCGGTCGGCTTGTAGGGCAGCGCCGCCAGCACCCTGGCCTGCAGATCGCCCGAGCCCACCGTCTGCAACCCCTTGCGCCGCCGGTCGCGCGCGCGCGCCAGGGCCAGCGTCAATTGGTGCGCCATCAATTCATCATAGGCCAGCCGCTGGCGCGCCGGCGCCTCGGCCGCCAGGTCGCGCGGGTGCTCCGGCGCATGGGCCGCCTGCAACGCATCCGCCCAGTCCGGCCAACCGGCCGACGCCTTCTGCCCCGGATCGATCCATTCCGCCAGCTCCGGCGCCCGCGCCAGCGCCGAACGGGTCGCGCGATACATCACCTTCTGGGTCACCCCGGCAGTCAGTGGATAGACCGGCTCTGTCTCGGGGATCTCGCCGGCCTCTTCCAGCGGCAGAGCATGATCGGGATGCACCATCTGGGCGATGCCATCGAACAGTTCGACCTTGCCGGACACCAGCCGCACCGCGCCCGTCGGCAGGATCCGCTTGAGGTATTCGGGACGTGCGTGGAAGAAGACCAACTGAAATTCAGTCTCGGCGTCGTTCACATGGATGCGGTACGCCCCACCGCGCCCGCGCGGCGGGCGATGCGCGCCCACGGTCACCTCGACCGTCAGCGTCATCGGGAAATCGGCGCCCCGGATCGTCGTGCGGCGACGGCGATCCACCAGGTTGTAGGGCAGCGTGAACAGCAGGTCGCGCGGCAGCTCGATGCGCATCTGCGCCAGGTGCTTGGCGATCTTCGGACCAACCCCGTCGAGCGTTTCCAGCTCGGCGAACAGCGGGAACAGAGCCGGTGGCCGCCCCGTCATGCCGCGCCGATCAGGGCCAGCCAGCCGTCTTCGTCCAGCGTCTCGATCCCCAGGTCCGCCGCCTTCTTCGCCTTCGATCCGGCGCCGGGGCCGGCCACCAGCAGGTCGGTCTTGGCGCTGACGGACCCGGCCACCTTGGCGCCAAGCGCTTCGGCGCGGGCCTTGGCCTCGGCCCGGGTCATCTTTTCCAGCGTCCCGGTAAAGACCACCGTCTTGCCGGCGACCGGGCTTTCGCTGTCGCGCGCTTCGGGCGGGATCGGGGTCAGGTGGTCCAGCAACCGGTTCATCGCCGCGCGTTCGTCGGGGTTGGCAAAGGCATCCGACAACGACAACGCCATGGTCGGGCCGATGCCATCAGTGCCGATCAGGTCGGCCCAGGCCTCGGCCGCGGCGCCGGGCACATCGCAATCGGCCTGCGCCCTGGCGCGCGCCTCCGCAAGGCGGGCGCGGCGGCCTTCGTCCTTCGCCTGCGCGCGCTCGGCCTCGGCCGCGGCATCGGCCGCCCGGTGGGCCAGCGCCGCGGGCCGGGCCAGGTCCAGCGCCGATGCCATCGCGTCCCATGTCTGGAAATGCCGGGCCAGATCCTGTGCGCCAACCTCGCCCACATGGCGGATGCCAAGCCCGAAAATCAGGCGCGCCAGCGGAATTTCCCGTTTCTCTTCAATTGCCTGAAAGAGGTTCTTTGCGCTGGTCTCACCCCATCCGTCGCGATTGGCAAGCTTGGTCAGGGTCTTCGCGTCCCGCGCCTGAAGCGTGAAGATGTCGGCAGGCTCCTTCACGGGCAGCTGGTCGTCGGCATAGAACGCTTCGACCTGTTTGGCGCCAAGGCCTTCGATGTCGAAAGCGGCGCGTGACACGAAATGCTTCAGCTTTTCAACAGCTTGCGCGGCACATATCAGGCCACCGGTACAGCGGCGCACCGCGTCGCCTTCTTCGCGCACCGCCTCGCTGCCACAGATCGGGCAGGTCGTCGGAAAGACGTAAGGCACCGCGTCCTCGGGCCGGCGCGAGAGGTCGACATCGGCCACCTTCGGAATCACGTCACCGGCGCGATAGACCTGCACCCAATCGCCGACGCGGATGTCCTTGCCGCCGCGAATCTCTTCCCCGGTCGCAGAGCGGCCGGCGATGTAATCCTCGTTGTGCAGGGTCGCGTTGCTGACCACCACGCCGCCGACGGTGACCGGGGTCAGCCGTGCGACCGGGCTCAGCGCGCCGGTGCGACCGACCTGGATGTCGATGGCTTCCAGGTAGGTCCAGGCCAGTTCGGCGGGAAACTTGTGGGCGATGGCCCAGCGGGGGGTCGTCGAACGAAACCCCAGCCGGCCCTGCAGGCCAAGGTCGTCGACCTTGTAGACCACGCCGTCGATGTCGTAATCCAGCGTCGCACGCTGCGCCTCGATCGCGCGGTAATGGGCGATCATCGCTTTGGGTGTTTCGGCGCGGGTCGTCAGCGGGTTGATGGAAAACCCAAGTTTTTCAAGCCGTTTGATGGCTTCGTACTGTGTGTCGGCCAGCGGTTCCGACACGTCGCCCCAGGCATAGGCAAAGAATTTCAGCGGCCGGCTGCGGGTGATGCTGGAATCGAGTTGTCGCAGGGACCCTGCTGCGGCGTTGCGCGGATTGGCGAAGGTCTTCTGGCCGGCCGCTTCCTGCCGGTCGTTCAGCGCGGCGAAATCGGCGTGCGACATGTAGACCTCGCCCCGAACCTCAAGCACGTCGGGCGCGCCGCTCAGCGTTTCGGGAATGTCGTCGATCGTGCGCGCATTGGCGGTGACGTTTTCGCCGGTTTCGCCGTCGCCCCGCGTCGCCGCCTGCACCAGCTTGCCGCCCTCATAGCGCAACGACAGCGACAACCCGTCGATCTTGGGCTCGGCCGTGTAGGTCAGCGGGGCATCGGGCGAAAGGCCCAGGTATTTGCGCACGGAGGTATCGAAATCGATGATATCCTCGTCGTCGAAGGCATTGGCCAGCGACATCATGCGCACCCGGTGGGGGACCTTTGCGAATCCCTCTGCCGGAGCGGCGCCGACCTGGTCCGACGGGCTGTCGGCCCGCTTCAGGTCGGGGAATCGCGCCTCGATCGCGGCGTTGCGGATCTTGAGTGCATCGTATTCCGCGTCCGAGATCCGTGGCGCGTCTTCCTGGTGATAGGCCGTGTTCGCGCGGCCCAGAACGCCGGCCAGTCGCGCAAGTTCGGCTTCGGCTTGCTTTGCGGTCAACTTGTCGACCGGCGTCCCATCGTTCATTCCAGCGTCCCCGGGGCTAACGTCGCACCAAGGTTTAGAGCGCTGTTCTTCCGTGGTCCAGATGTCCGGCGTCCGTGAGTGGTAGCTCTGTCCCCAGGAGCGTTGCGCCGGACACCCGTGTCAGGCGCCTATTGCCATCTGGGGACCGTTCAATGGGTCTTCCTGCGGGTCGCGCAGCACGTAACCGCGGCCCCATACCGTCTCGATGTAATTGTCGCCTTCTGTCGCGCGACTAAGCTTCTTGCGCAGTTTGCAGATGAAAACGTCGATGATCTTCAGCTCGGGCTCGTCCATGCCGCCGTAGAGATGGTTCAGGAACATCTCCTTGGTCAGGGTCGTCCCCTTGCGGAGGCTCAACAGTTCCAGCATCTGGTATTCCTTGCCGGTCAGGTGCACCGGCTGGCCATCGGACTCGACCGTCTTGGCATCGAGGTTGACGGCGATCTTGCCGGTCCGGATGACCGATTGCGAATGCCCCTTGGACCGGCGGATGATGGCGTGGATGCGGGCGACCAGTTCCTCGCGGTGGAACGGCTTTGTCAGGTAATCGTCGGCGCCGAAACCGAAGCCCTTGATCTTGTTTTCCGTATCATCCTCGCCCGACAGGATCAGGATCGGCGTGTCGATCCGCGACAGGCGCAGCTGGCGCAGCACCTCGTGCCCGTTCATGTCCGGCAGGTTCAGGTCCAGAAGGATAAGGTCATAGTCGTACAACTTGGCCAGATCGATCCCTTCCTCACCCAGATCCGTTGCATAGACATTCAGGTTGGCATGGGTCAGCATCAGTTCGATGCTTTTCGAGGTCGTCGGATCGTCTTCAACCAAGAGCACACGCATCATGGGTCTCCGCAGGGTTATGTTACTTTCGCAATGAAGACTGACCAAAAAAGGTTAATCGCACGTTACCAGAGACTCGATAGTCTCAAAGCAACTTAAGGTTGTCTATACTTTTTAAGGGCGGTTGCCTTCAACGCTTCTTCCCCGTGGTTCGCGACCGCGCTGACCCAGGACATGAATTCCTCTTCGCTGAGCGCGTAGCGATCCAGCGCGTCCTTCTGACTGATCAGACCATAAAGCACACCCCGGACGACCGCCGCCTTGCGGGATGCCACCCAGCGGCGGGTCTTCACGGGCGGAAGATCCGCCCGGGTCATGATCGAGCCATCCGGCAATGTCACGGCCCTGGGGCCGTCGACCTTCTTGAGAAACATCGTGTTTACCTTCGCGTGTTCATATCCGAAGTGTCGGGAAACGGACTTAACGTGCCGTGAAGGCGTGGGTTGCGAGTGTCTTGGATTTTCCTATATTCTCTGCGTTCCTCCTGCATGAACGGACAGGCGCCATGCCCCTCGATACGCCGAAACTCAATTCGCTTGGCTTTGCCAAAGCTCCCGCCGACACCCGGGTTGTCGTGGCCATGTCGGGTGGCGTGGACAGTTCCGTCGTGGCCGCCTACCTGGCCGATCAGGGCTATGACGTGGTGGGGGTGACGCTGCAGCTTTACGACCATGGCGCGGCCTTGGCCAAGAAGGGTGCCTGCTGTGCGGGGATCGATATTCACGACGCGCGCCGGGTCGCCGAAGAACGCGGTTTTCCCCATTATGTCCTTGATTATGAAAACATCTTCAAGGATGCGGTGATCGACGAATTCGCCGACAGCTACCTGGCCGGCGCCACTCCCGTGCCCTGCATCCGCTGCAATGAACGGGTCAAGTTCAAGGACCTGCTGCAGACCGCGCGGGACCTGGATGCCGACTGCATGGCGACGGGCCATTACATCCAGCGCAAGATGGGCCTGAACGGGGCCGAACTGCATTCGGCAGAGGATGCATCGCGCGACCAGTCGTACTTCCTGTTCTCGACCACGCCGGAACAGCTAGACTTTTTACGATTTCCTTTGGGACATCTGCCGTCCAAGGACGCGACGCGGGCCATGGCGGCGGATTACGGCCTGTCGGTCGCCGACAAACCCGACAGCCAGGACATCTGTTTCGTGCCCAATGGCGACTATGCGTCCGTCATCGAAAAGCTGCGCCCGGGCGCGGCGGAACCGGGCGAGATCGTGCATGTGGACGGGCGTGTCCTGGGCACGCACACCGGCGTCATCCACTACACGATCGGCCAGCGCCGTGGCCTGGGCATCGGCGGGCTCAGCGATCCGCTGTACGTGGTCAAGCTGGACGTGGACAACCGCCAGGTGGTCGTCGGCCCGCGCGACATGCTGGCCACCCGCACGATCCCCGTGCGCGAAATCAACTGGCTGGGTGACGAACCGTTCACTTCGCGCCCCGAATGGCACGTGTCGGTCAAGGTCCGCTCCACCCGCCCCCCGCGCGAAGCGATCCTGCGCCCGCTGACGGAAACCACCGCCGAGGTCGAGCTGCTGTCGCCCGAGGACGGCGTCAGCCCGGGCCAGGCCTGCGTGTTTTACGAAACCACGGGATCGCGGATCTTCGGCGGCGGCTGGATCTGGCGGGGGTGACGATGCTGGCGGGTCTGATGGGTCAGATCACGTCGGTGGGCGTGTCCATCAGGATGTAAAGCCCGGCCAGGATCATCGCGACAGGACCCGAGAAATCCAGCCAGCGCTTGCCCTCAAGCCAGGGGGCAAGCCGTTCCGACAGCCATTCCAGCGCCAGCGTGGTCAGCATGATCGCCACGACACCGCCACCAAAGGCCGAGATCCTCAGCACCGATTGTTCCTCGGCGAACAGCGGCGTCAGCACGGCCAGCGTGTCAATGGACAGCGCCGTGAACAGCACCAGCGTCGAAGCGAAGGACACGTGGCGCGCGGTCTCGTCGCCGCCACCGTTACGCAACATCCGCCAGCCGTCGAACAGCCCGAAGGCCAGCACCGGCCAGCCCAGCCAGCCTTCGGACATCAGCACGTAATCGGCGCCCAGCCCGACGAACAGCGCGGTCACCATGATCCCCAGCAGCGACAGCGCATAGGCCAGGTGAACCGCCCGCCGGTCCGACCCAAGCCCCATGCCGATGGCCACCGCCATGTTGCCAAGCGACGTCAGCACGACGGCGGTGAACATGGCCGTGAAGGCCAGCAGATGCGCCATGTATCAGGCCGTTTCCAGCCGCGCCAGCACCGCGCGCGCGGCGCGCAGGCCCGGGGATTCTCCGCCCCGGCCAAGGCGGTGCATGGTCAGCGCCATGGCGTCCTTCTGCGCCGCCGGGTCCGCCAGGACCGCGCGCAGCCTGGGCGTGATGCAGGCGGGCATGCAGGACGGCCCCAGGCATTCCGGTATCACGCGGCTGTCCGACACCAGGTTCACCAGCGTCACCGTGTCGATCCGCGTCATGCGCGACACGATCTCCCAGGTCAGGCGGTTCATCCCGTAGGCGATGGCCATCGGCGTGCCCTGCGCCGCCAGTTCCAGAGATACGGTCCCCGACGCCGCCAGCGCCGCGTCCGAGGCGGCAAAGGCCGCCCGCTTTTCGGCCTGCGCGGCCTCGGCATCCAGGCGACGGGGGTCCAGGATCAGCGGTGTCTGCGGCCAGTCGGCGGTCAGCCCGGCCAGGCGGTCGGCCTGCGGGCCCGTGGTGGGCAGGATCAGGCGCAGGTCGGGACGGTCTGCCAGGATCGGGCGCAGGGCCTCGCCGAAGATCGGCGCGTGGCGGGTGACCTCGCCGCCCCGCGATCCGGGCAGGACGGTCAGCAAAGGCGCGCTGCCCAGGTCATGCGCGGCGCGGAAGGCCGCGATATCGGCCGGCGTGGCCACCGGTTCGCCGGCCACCGGGTGCCCGACGAAATCGCAGGCCATGCCTTCGGCTTCCATGTAGGGCGGCTCGAACGGCAATAGCGCCAGCACCTGGTCGATCATCTTCGCCATCTTGGCCGCGCGTTTCGGGCGCCAGGCCCAGACCGACGGCGCCACGTAATGTACCGTGCGCACGGGGATCTTCGCCTTGGCCCGCTTGGCCACCCGCAGGCAGAAATCGGGGCTGTCGATGGTGATCAGCACGTCGGGGCGGCTTGTGATCACAGCCTGCGCGGTCTGGTCGATCCGGGCCAGCAGGCGACGCAGGCCCGGCAGGATCTCCAGCACGCCCATGACGGACAGCTCGTGCATCGGGAACAGGCTCGACAGCCCCTGCCCTTCCATCTCGGGCCCGCCGATGCCTTCGAACGTCACGTCCGGGCGCAGGGTCTTCAGCCCCGCCATCAGCGCCCCGCCCAGGCGATCGCCCGAGGGTTCCCCGGCGATGATGAAGACGCGCATCAGGCGCGCTCCCGGATCCACAAAAAGAGTCCCTTGTCGTCGCAGGCCGCCACCGTCTGGTCCAGGTCCAGCACCATGACCCCGCCGGATTCCAGAACAAGTCCCTTCAGCCCGGCTTCGGCCACGGCCGCGACCGTGGCGGGGCCAACGATGGGCAGATCGGCGCGTCGGTCCTGGGTCGGCTTCGGCGCCTTGAACAACAGCCCGCCCTCGCCGCCGTCGGGCCGGCGGCGCAGGGTCCGCAGCATCCAGTCGGTGCCGTAGATCCCTTCGATGGCCAGCGCCTGCCCCCGCCAGACCGCGCAGGCCTGGCCGACATCGGCGCCCGCCATGGCATCGACGATGGCCTGGCCGCGCGCGGCGTCCTTCTGGGCCTTCTCGTCGGGCTTGGCCCTGGTGGGAATGCCGACAGGCGGCAGCAGGTCCGGCGCGATCTCGTGCGCCGCGCGCACCAGGAACCCCGCCTGTTCCAGCACGGCGATCGCGGCGCGCAAGGCGCCATCGTCGCTTTCGGCCAGTGCTTTCTTGACGATCGGCACATAGGGCAGCGTCGCGATGTCGATGGCCAGCGGGTTGATCTGCGGGCGCCGGATGCCGCCGGCAAAACAGATCTCGGTCACGCCGTCGCGCTTCAGCCGCTTCAGCACCGATCCCAGCTTTTCCAGACGGAACACCTCGTCCACCTCGACGCTTTCGGGGCGGAATCCCTGCAGCGACAGGATCCTGGGACGCGTTGGAAGCCGGTCGATCAAGGCCGCCGGAAGCGCGCCTTCCCCGGCAATGATCGCCAGCATGGGCTTACCTCGGTGTCAGGAAGGAACGGTCGCTGGCGCCGAGGATGAAATCGACGATCTCGCGGACCTGGGGGTTGTCGTAGGTGTCGGACACTTTCTGCGCCCGATCATGAAAGCTGCCCTCGGGTGCGCCAAGGTCGCGGAAGGCGGCGCGCAGGGCATGGATATCCTCGCGCGGGACGCCACGGCGCTTCAGCCCGACCAGGTTCAGCCCCTCAAGCCCCGCCCGTTCGCCCTGGACAAGGCCATAGGGGATCACGTCACGTTCCACGCCGCTCATCCCGCCGATCATGGCGCCCCGACCGATCCGCACGAACTGGTGCAGCGCGGACATGCCGCCGATGATAGCGTCGTCGCCGATGTTGCAATGGCCGCCCATGACCACCTGGTTCACGATGATCACCCGGTTGCCCACCTGGCAATCATGCGCCACGTGGCAGCCCGCCATCAAAAGGCAATCGTCGCCCACCCTGGTCAGCCCGCCGCCGCCGGCGGTGCCGGCGTTGATCGTCACATGTTCGCGGATCCGGTTGCGGGCGCCGATTTCGACATAGGTCGTTTCGCCCCCGAACTTCAGATCCTGCGGCACCTCGCCCAGAACGGCACCCGAAAACACCACGGTCTTTTCGCCGACCGAAGTGTGGCCGGTGACCACGACATGGCTGCGCAGCTCCACCCCGTCGGCCAGAGTGACATGAGGGCCGACGTGGCAGAACGGGCCGATCCTGACGTCGGACCCGATCTGCGCGCCCTCTTCGATCACGGCGCTGGGGTGAATGTCGGTCATGCCTATGCCTCTTGTCTCAGGTCCAGCATTGCAGCGATTTCGGCCTGGGCCGCCAGTTCGCCGTCGACCAGCGCCTTGCCTTCCAGACGCCACATCTTGGCGCCGGGACGGCCGCGCAGGGTCTTGATTTCAAAGGTGACGACGTCGCCCGGCACCACCTTGCGGCGGAACTTGCACTTGTCGATCGAGGTAAAGTAGATCAGCGGCTCGCGGTCGACCAGGTCGCTGCCGACACCGATCATCACGCCCGCCGTCTGCCCCATCGCCTCGATCAGCATGATGCCGGGCATGATCGGCGCGCCCGGGAAGTGACCCTGGAAATGCGGTTCGTTGAAGGTCACGTTCTTGATCCCCCGCGCCGAACTGGTTCCGTCAATGTCCACGACCTTGTCGATCAGCAGAAACGGATAGCGATGCGGAAGGATACGCTGGATCAGCGAGATGTCGGCGGACTTCAGTTCAGCGGTCATGTCGTGGCTCTTGCTCTTGCAATTTGCGGCCTGCCTAACAACACGGGGCCTGATGGGCAAGCGCGTCAGGGTTGCCCCGTATTCGTTTCCGTATTCGTTTCGGCATCCGGATCCGTATTCGTTTCGGCATCCGGATCCGTCGTATCCTCGTCCAGCAGATCGCTGTCGGAGCCGTCGCCGATCTCTGCGTCGATCATGCGGATCGCTTCGTCGGTGATGTCGCTGGCGTTCGACGAGAAGAAGACCGAGCCGCGTTCCATGATGATGCTGGCCCCGAATTCATGCATCAGTTTCGACAATACCGGGCGCGCCGCCCGAAGAAAGGCCACCCGTCCCTTGTCGCCCCGCCCGGCCAGCGCCCGGCCCTTGGCGTCCTGCGACCGGCGGATCCCCTGCACCTTGGTGTCGAAGGCATCGGCCAGCACCCGGAAGTCTTCGGGATCCATCGTCGCCCGTTTCCGGGTCAGGTCCTTTTCCTCTTCCGTCAGCGCGGCTTCGATCTCGCGGTTTTCCGCCGCCAGGTCCTGGCTCGCGGCTTCGATCTCGGCCGTGACTCGCCGGCCAAAGGCGGATTCGGAAAAGAAGCGATCCGACTCGATGGTCAGGATCGACATGCCGGCCGCGTCGGTCTGGGTCTGCGCCACGGACGCAGTACCCAGGCCAAGGATCGCCGCCAGCATCAGCGCCGCCATCGGCGGGATGGTGAAACCGGCGATCCTCATGCGCGGATCGCCATGGTCAGAACTGCGCGGACAGGGTGAAGTTGAAGAACTGGTCCTTGTCGTAGGATTCCTTGATCAGCGCATCGGTAAAGTCGAACCGCAGCGGACCGATCGCCGTATCCCACAGGAACGAGAACCCGATCACGTGGCGGAAGGCCCCGCCCTCGCCCACGATGTTGGTCGCGCCCGAGGTATCGACGTTGTTCAGGTTCCACAGGTTGCCCACGTCGTAGAACAGCGCGCCGCGCAGGCCGATCTCTTCGGGCAGACCCAGCGGGAACTGCGCCTCGAACCGGGCGACGGTGTAGAAGTTACCGCCAAGCGCGTCATCGAAATACCCGCCGTTGCCGTCCGAGGATTGGTCCCGCGGGCCGATACCGGCCGGGTCGAAACCACGGAAGATGCGCGGGCCAAGGATGAAGCGATCAGTGGACCGGCTGGCGTCGCTGCTGTTCCAGGTCAGCGCGCCACCCTCCAGCGTCGCTTGCAGCACGACTTCCTCGCTCAGGACCTTGGTCTGGGCGATCGCCTTGCCGGTGGTCTTGATATAGCTGCTGTCGCCGCCCACACCGGCAAATTCCGATCCCAGTTCCAGCAGGACGCCGGCATTCGGGTTCAGGCCGGTGCGCCGGGTGTCGTAGCTGTAGGTCAGCCCCACGCTGGAACTGGTCCGCGAACCCTGGTCGATTTCCGACTGGATCACCGTGCCGGGATCGTCGCTGCCGTTTTCCAGCATCCGCGAGTTATCAAGCGAATAGGCGACCTTCAGCCTTCCGTTGTCGCTGACCGGGAAGGTCAGGCCGGTCGAGAAGAACAGCGCCTCGGTGTCGTAGGTGACAAAGCTTGAATCCGTTTCGGTATAGGCGATGTCGAAGTCATAGCGCAGTTCGCGGCCCAGCAGGTAGGGTTCCGAGAAACCGAAGCTGTATTGCTGGGCGTCCTGCGCGGTCGAGATGTTCAGGTCGATCCGCTGACCGCGGCCCAGGAAGTTGTTTTCCGACAGGCCGATGGCCACACCGATCCCCGATTCGACCGAGTACGAGCCACCCAGCGACAATTGCCCGGTCGGCTGTTCCTCGACATCCACATCGACAATGACCTTGTCCGGCGTGCTGCCTTCGCGGGTGTTGACCTGTGCATCCGAGAAGAAGCCAAGTGCCTTGATCCGCTCGGACGCCTCGCGCACTTCGCGCGGGTTGAACGGGTCGCCCTCGGCGATGCGGAAGCGTTGGCGGATCACCCGGTCAAGCGTGGTGGTGTTGCCTTCGATGTCGATGCGTTCGATGAAGACCCGCGGCCCCTTGGTCAGCGCGAATTGCACGTCCAGCGTCTGGTCGGCGTCATTGCGCGTGATCCGCGGCTCGACCCGCAGGAAGTCGACGCCGTTCTGAACCGCCAGCCGTTCCTGCCGCGCGATCGAACTTTCGATCAGCGTCGGCGAATAGATGACGCCCGGCTTGATCTTCAGCGCCTTCTGGTAGGCGGCGGCATCCACGCCCGGCATTTCGGACACGGTGGAAATCTGGCCGAACTTGTACTGCTGGCCTTCCTGGACGTTCATCACCAGGAAGAACGCGTCCCGCTCGCGCGAGAATTCGACGTTGGACGACAGCACCTTGAAGTCGACGTAACCGCGGCTGAGGTAGAAGTCCGTCAGCATCCGTTCGTCGACCTGGATGCGGTCCTCGATCAGCGTGTCGCCCTTCAGGAAGGTGCGCAGGATGTTGGCCTGCTTGGTCTCGAGAACGCCGCGCAGCCGGCGGTCGGTGAAGTTGCGGTTGCCCACGAAGGACACGCGCTCGATCTCGACGGTCGATCCTTCGGAAATCTCGAACACCAGGTCGACGCGGTTGTCCGACCGGCGGATGATGCGCGGGGTGACCACGGCACCGACGCGGCCCGACTGGCTGTAGGCTTCCGAGATGATATCGGCGTCGGCCTCGGCCACCTGCGGGTCGAACACCCGGCGCGAGGACGAATTGACCAACTTCGCAAGGTCGTCGTCCTTCAGGCGGCGGTTGCCTTCAAAGCTGATGCGGTTGATCGTCGGATGTTCCTGCACCCGGATCAGCAGCGTGCTGCCCTGGGGAACGAATTCGACGGTCTCGAAAATGCCACTGTCGACCACGCGGCGGTAGGCATCGTTCAGCTGCCCCGCCGAGATCGACGTGCCCGGTTCGATGCCCGCGTAGGACAATACGGTCGAGGATTGAATGCGCGCATTCCCCTCGACCTGGAAGGAGTTGAAGACATAGTTCTGAGCCTGCGCGAAACCTGCGGAACCAACGGTCCACAGGGCGATCAGAGCAAAGATCCAGATCCGGAAAGTATACGACATTTAGACCTCGGCATCCCTATCTATACGAGATGTTCGGTCAGACGTCCCCAATCCCATCCGTCCGAACCCACCTAACGCAGACATCGAGGACCTGACTATCGGGATTGATCTGGCTTGTCAAAAGCCGAAAACGACCAAACGCGGGGAGCATGTCCGCAAGCGAATGCCGCCGCGACCATGCCGTTGAATCGCGATGTTCACAGATGCGAGGCCAGGTAGGCGCCGGCAACCAGCGCCACGACCAGCGTGGCAAGATTGATCAGCCGGTCCGAGTTCAGGCTCAGGACCAGGCCGAGCCCCTTATAACCGTGGCGGAAATTCCTGCGGCTGTCGTGTTGAAGCGTCTGCATGTCACCTGCCTTTTGCGTCGATGGCAGCGACGTAGACCGCAATCGTGTCAAAATATTGGCAAGTCCGGGGCGTCCGAGTGCCGCGCCCCCGCCCGTCGCGGCCCGTCGCGGCCAATCGCGGCGGGCCGGGAAAATAAAGTTCACGTAAGGTAACCTGCTGCCCTTACGGGCAGAACAGGTCGTTCCCCAGCGCAAACACCATCAGCGTCAGAATCACCGCAAGCCCCGCCGCCATCAGCACGCGCAGCGCCTTGTCGGACGGCGGACGGCCCGCGACGGCCTCGTAGGCGTAAAACACCAGGTGCCCGCCATCCAGCGCGGGGATCGGAAACAGGTTCAAAAGCCCCACCGCCGTCGACAGCACCGCGATGAACCAGACGAAGTTCTGCGCGCCCTGGCTGGCCATGGCCCCCGACGTCTCGGCAATGCCGATGGGGCCCGAGATGTTGCAGGTGCTGATCGCGCCGGTGATCATGTGCCACAGCCCCGACAGCGAACCGTCGACGATGCGGATCGTCTGGCTGACCCCGCTGGCCAGCGCCTTGCCCGGCCCCACGGGGCCGGTCGCCGGTTCGAACGCCATGCCGCCGGAAATGCCGATTCGCCAATGGGTCACGAAACTGCCGTCGGCCTGCGGTTCGTCCGTGCGCTTGGGCGCCAGCGTGAAATCCATCACCTGGCCGTCCCGCCAGACCTGCAGCAGCAGCGCCCGGCCATCCGATGTCTCGACATCGTCCTTGAGCTGGTCGAAGGCAAAGATCGGCGCGCCGTCGACCGACACGATGACGTCTTCCTGCTTCAGCCCGGCGGCATAGGCCGCGCTGCGCGGCGCCACCATGTTCACATGCGGCGGAAACAGGTACGGCCCCTGCACCACCTTTTCGTTCCCGTCGCGGCGCACGGTATAGTCCAGCACCTTTTCCTGCGGGATCGTGCCGGTGAACTCGGACCAGGCGCCGTTTTCCTCGAAGCCGGGCGCGTCGATCCCGTCGATCGCCAGGATCTCGTCCCCAGGCTGCAGGTCGTAGGTTCCGTCCGGCAGCGTCAGCAGGTCGCCCACGGTCAGCGGTTCGCGGATCTGGCCTTGGGCGAAGATGATCGCGCCGAAAACCAGGATCGACATCACGAAATTGAAGACCGGTCCCGCCGCCACGGTGGCGGCCCGCGCCCACAACGGCGCGCCGTGCATGGTGCGCCGCAATTGCGCCGGATCGTCGGCGGCGGCCTCCATCGCGTCTTCGTCCTTGCCCGAGGCCGCGTTGGCATCGCCCAGGAACTTAACGTAACCCCCGAACGGCAGCGCGGCGATCTGCCAGCGCGTGCCGCGCTTGTCGACCCTGCTCCAGATAACCGGGCCAAAGCCAAGCGAGAACGTCTCGGCATGGATGCCGGACCAGCGTCCGACGATGTAGTGGCCGTATTCATGCACCGCCACGATGACCGAAAGTGCGACAACGAACGCAAGAATCGTCCAGAGGAACCCGCCAAACTGGGGGATGAGTGTCGTGATATCCAAAAACCTATCCTGCTCGTTCCGCCATGATCTTCCCGGCGCATTGTCTCGCCAGATGGTCAGTGCGGTTCACGTTATCAAGTGTCATCGTGGCGTCGATCACGCCGCTGTCAGCCTCGAGGCGGCTCATGACCTCGGCCACCACTTCGGCCATGTCGGTAAAGCCGATCATGCCGTCGATGAACCCGTCCAGGGCCTGTTCCTTGGCCGCGTTGAACACTGCCCCGCACAGGCCGCCCCGCCGCATCGCGTGCCGCGCCAGGTCCAGCGCGGGATAACGTTTGCGGTCGGGCGCGCGGAAGGTCAGCGCGCCGATGCGGGCCAGGTCCAGCCGGTCCACCGGCAGGTCCGCGCGCGTGGGCCAGTTCAGCGCATAGCCGATCGCATGGCGCATGTCGTGCGGACCCACATGGGCCATCATGGCCCCGTCCCGGAACCCCACCAGCGCATGCACCAGCGATTCGGGATGAACCACGACTTCGATCATGTCGGGTTCAACGCCAAAGAATTCACGTGTTTCAATGACTTCCATGGCCTTGTTGAACATCGACGCGCTGTCGATCGTGATCCTCTGGCCCATGTTCCAGTTCGGATGGCTCGACGCCTCGGACAGGGTGGCGTGGCGCAGGTGTTCCAGCGGCCAGTCGCGGAAGGTGCCGCCGCTGGCGGTCAGCACGATCCGTTCGACGGTCTCGACGTCTTCGCCCCGAAGCGCCTGGAAGATGGCCGAATGTTCGCTGTCGACAGGCAGCAGCGTCGCGCCGTGGGCGCGCGCGGTCTCAAGCATCAGCGACCCGGCGCAGACCAGCGATTCCTTGTTGGCCAGCGCCAGGGTCGTGCCTTGCTTCAGCGCCTCGAGCCCGGGCGCCAGCCCGGCGGCGCCGACGATGGCCGACATGATCCAGTCCGCCGGCCGCGCCGCGGCCTCGATCAGCGCCTCGGGTCCCGCCGTCGCCTCGATGCCCGCATCGCCCAGGGCGGCGCGCAGATCGTCCAGCCGTTCGGGAAAGGCGGTCACCGCCACGTCGGCGCGCAGCCGGATCGCATCCACGGCCAACTGGCCGACATTGCTGCCCCCGGTCAGCGCCACGACATCATAGCTGTCGGGATCGCGCGCGATCAGGTCGATCGTGTTCTGCCCGATGGAGCCGGTCGCCCCCAGTATGCTTACACGACGCATCGGCCCATTCTCTGTCCCATTCCGTTCAAGGTCCTGGCGGATATCCCGTGACTTCCATCACCGCAAGTACAAGCACCGAAGCCGCGACCATTCCGTCGAACCGGTCGAAAAGCCCGCCGTGTCCGGGCAGGATCCCGCCTGAATCCTTGACCCCGACCTGGCGCTTGACCGCGCTCTGGGCCAGATCGCCGGCCTGGGACGCGACCGAGGCCGCAAGCGACAGCACCGGCAGCCAGAAGCCGGTGCCAAGCGATTCCATGAAGACGATGCCGACGATCACCGACACCACCCAACCGGCCGAGGTGCCCGACCAGGTCTTCTTTGGGCTGACCCGTGGCCAGATCTTGGGGCCGCCGATCAGGCGGCCGGCGAAGTAACCCGCGATGTCGGTGCCGGCCACCACGCAGACCAGCCAGACCATCCAGACGAATCCGAACTGGTCCCGCACCGAGGTCATGCCGAACGACGCCAGCTGGATCACGATGAGGAACGGCACGAAGACGCGCCACTGGTCCTTCAGCGTGATGAACCCCACGATGACCGGCACCAGAAGCGTCGGCACAACCGCCGCCGCCGGTCCCCAGATCGCGCAATAGGCCGCCAGCCCGCACATCGCGCCCATCTGCAGCGCGAAACCCGGGCGGTCCGGCGCCATCATGCCGGCCAGTTCATAGACGATGATGCCGGTCAGGATCGCCACGAAGGTGATGAAGACCCAGCCACCGGCCCAGACAGCCCCAAGCCCCACCGCCGCCAGCACCAGGCCCGAAACGACGCGCAGCGCAAGGTCCGACCATCGGCCCTTGGCGGCACTCACGCCGGCACGGCCCCGAATCGGCGATCCCGGGCTCCGTAATTGTGGCACAGCCGCGCAAGCTCCTCGGCCGAGAAATCCGGCCAGAGCGTATCGACGAATTCATATTCCGCATAGGCCGACTGCCACAGCAGGAAATTCGATATCCGCGCCTCGCCGCTGGTGCGGATCACCAGGTCGGGATCGGGCAGCACGCGGGTATCAAGGTAGCGGGTCAGCGTTTCCTCGTCGACGTCTTCGGGATCCAGCTTGCCTTCGGCCACGTCGCGCGCCAGCAGCTTGGTGGCGCGCGCGACCTCGTCCCGGCTGCCGTAGTTCAGCGCGATGGTCAGGTGAACAAGGTCGTTGTCCCTGGTCATCTCCTCGAGCCCGCGCATCAGGTCGACAAGCTTGGGGTCCAGCCGGTCCCGATCGCCGATGAACCGGACCCGGACCCCTTCGGAAAACAGATCCTTGGTTTCCTTGGCGATGTAACGGCGGAACAGGCTCATCAGGCCGGCAACTTCGACCTGGGTGCGTTTCCAGTTCTCGGTCGAGAAGGCGAAGATCGTCAGGTACTTGATCCCCAGTTCCGGGCAGGCGCGCACGACGTCGCGCACCCGCTTGGCCCCGGCATGGTGACCGAAGAGCCGCGGGCGTCCGCGGGCCTGGGCCCAGCGGCCATTGCCGTCCATGATGATGGCGACGTGGCGCGGGCCACCCTTCGGGCCGGGTTCCGGAACTGCGGACATACTTGTAATCACACCTGCATGATTTCGGCTTGCTTGGTCTCGAGCGCCGCGTCGACGGCGGCGATCATCTTGTCGGTCAGATCCTGCACCTCGGCTTCCCAGAACTTCTGGTCGTCCTCGGACATGCCGTCGGCCTTGGCCTTCTTGATCTGGTCCATCCCGTCGCGGCGCACGTTGCGCACGGCGACACGGGCGTGTTCGGCGTATTGTCCGGCGACCTTGGTCAGGTCCCGGCGGCGTTCCTCGTTCAGCTCGGGAATCGGCAGCATGATGATGGTGCCGTTGAGCTGTGGGTTGATCCCCAGGCCGGATTCACGGATCGCCTTTTCCACCTTGCCGACCAGGCCCTTGTCCCAGACGTTGATGGTGACCATGCGCGGTTCCGGCACGTTCACGGTGCCAACCTGGTTGATCGGCGTCGGCGATCCGTACGCGTCCACCATCACCGGCTCAAGCATCGATGCAGAGGCCCGTCCGGTGCGCAGCGAGGCGAATTCGGTCTTGAGGTTGGACATGGCGCCGTCCATGCGGCGTTGAAGATCATCGGTATCGAGTTCGAAGTCTTCCGACATGCTGCCCGCTCCTTCTTTCTGCGGCTTTTGCGCGTCTATAACGGGTTACGGCGGGGGTTGTATAGGCTTGCCGTTTTTCCCGGCAGTGTGCGCACGACGATATCTGCGGCCTGTCCCGCTTGTGTGGCGGTGTCCCCGGACCGGCTGTCGGGCCGGGGTATTTCAAGCCGGAAAGAAGCCGCAGGCGCGCCTAGCCGTGCACCTTGGTATAGGTGCCTTCGCCCGCCAGGATCCCCTTGAAGCCGCCCGGTTCGTCCAGCGAGAACACGATGATCGGCAGGTCGTTGTCGCGGGCCAGCGCGAAGGCCGAGGCGTCCATGACCTTGAGGTTCTTCACCAGCGCCTCGTTGTAGGTGATCGTGTCGAAACGCTTGGCGTCGGCGTGTTTCTTGGGGTCCTTGTCATAGACCCCGTCCACCTGCTTGCCCATGAAGATGGCCTCGCACGACATTTCGTTGGCGCGCAGCGTCGCGGCGGTGTCGGTGGTGAAGTAGGGATTGCCGGTGCCGGCGGCAAAGATGCAGACGCGTTTCTTTTCAAGGTGGCGCACGGCGCGGCGGCGGATGTAGGGCTCGGCCACCTCGTCCATGCGGATGGCGCTGATCACCCGCGTGTGGATCTCAAGCGCCTCGAGCGCGGATTGCATGGCCAGCGCGTTCATCACGGTCGCCAGCATGCCCATGTAATCGGCCGTGGTCCGTTCCATCCCCTGGGCCGACCCCTGCAGGCCGCGGAAGATGTTGCCGCCGCCGATGACCATGCAGATCTCGACGCCCAGGTTGTGCACCGATTGCACTTCCTCGGCGATCCGGCGGACGGTGGGCGGATGCAGACCGTAGCCCAGGTCGCCCATCAGCGCCTCGCCGGAGATCTTGAGCATCACCCGGCGGTACTTGGCATCCGGGTCCACCGGCGGCTTACCTCGCCCGGCTGAGTGTTGTGTCGCATCTGCGGGTCTGGGAAGGGTCATGTTGCGCTCCGCCTGGGGCCGGGTAAAGTCCCGCGCAAAATGGAGCAAAACGTGCCAAGGTTCAATGCAACGCGCCGCGCTCTCCCGGATGGGGGTGTCTGATATGTCGCGCCTTCCCCCGATCCTGTCGAATATCCCCGACGATCACCCTGTCCTGATCGCCGGGCCGACCGCCTCGGGCAAGTCCGCGCTGGCCCTTGAGATCGCCGAAACCCTTGGCGGAACCGTGGTGAATGCCGATGCCAGCCAGGTCTATGGCTGCTGGCGCGTGATCACCGCCCGCCCGTCTCTGGCAGAGGAAGCGCGCGCGCCGCACGCGCTTTACGGGCATGTGGACTGGCGCGAGACCTATTCGGCCGGCGAATGGCTGCGCGAGGTCACGCCGATGCTGGCGGCCTTTCGCGACGGGCGGGGACCGCGGCCGATCATCACCGGTGGGACCGGGCTGTACTTTCAGGCGCTGACCGCCGGCATGGCCCGGATTCCGCCGACCCCGCCCGAGGTGCGCGCCGAAGGCGACGCGCTGGCGCTGGACGAACTGATCGGCGGGCTTGATCCGCGCACCGCCGGCGCCATCGACCGGGCCAACCGCGCGCGGGTCCAGCGCGCCTGGGAAGTGCTGCGCGCCACCGGGCGCGGGTTGGCCGACTGGCAGGCCGAAACGCCGGACCCGGTGCTGGCGCGGCAGGCGTGCACGGCCATCGTCTTTGACACCGACAAGACCTGGCTAGAAGACCGGATCCGCCGGCGGTTCGACCTGATGCTGGACCAGGGCGCCCTGGACGAGGTGCGGGCCATGCGCGCGCATTACGATCCCGCGCTGCCGGCCTTTCGCGCCATAGGTGTGCCCGAGCTGATCGCGCTTCTGGATGGCGCTATTTCGCCAGAGACCGCGCGGGACCGCGCCAGCATCGCCACACGCCAATTTGCCAAGCGACAGCGCACCTGGTTTCGGTCGAAAATGGCCGATTGGCATCATTACTCTCCCGGAGAGTGACATTTGTTCGTCATACTCGGGCGACCAGATCCTGCGCAGACCGACTCATCGCACAGACCCATGCTGAGATACATCGCCCACGATCCGCCCGCCCGAGCCATCGAGGTCATGAGCCTTGCGCAATTGATGCGCGATGGCGCGTGGCGTCTGGAACTGGCCCATGACCGGCCCGACCACCTGGTGATCTGGATCACCCGGGGCCAGGGCGTCGGGCTGATCGACGGGACGCGGCGGGGGCTGGGGCTGCACAATGCGCTGTTCATCCCGGCGCGGTCGCTGTTCGCGCTGGATCTCAACCGGCAGGTCTTTGGCCATGCGGTGGTGATCCCCGAAGGCGCTGCACCGTCCCTGCCCCGGGACCTGCACCACCTGCGCATCCGCGACGTCACTGCCCAGGCCGAACTGACCGGACTGTTCGAGGCGATCGGGCGCGAACAGGCGGGCACGCGGCCGCTGAAACAGGCCGCGATGGCGGCCCATGCCGAGCTGATGTCGATCTGGCTGCGCCGCCAGATCGATCACGGTGCCGACAGCCTGCCGCGCCCGACATCGTCGCACAGGCTTTGCCGGGCCTATTGCACGCGGCTGGTGTCGCATTTCGCCTCCGGTGCCAGCCTGACCGAACACGCGACCTGCCTCAACGTGACGCCCACGCACCTGACCCGCGTGTGCAAATCCGAAATCGGCAAGACGGCAAGCGCGCTTCTGGCGGAACGGCTTTTGCATGCCGCGCGCCGGCTGCTGGCGGATACCGACGTGCCGGCCAAGGACATCGCCAATCACCTGGGTTTCGGCAGCGCGGCCTATTTTACCCGGTTCGTCCAACAGCATACGCATCAAAGCCCGATCCAGCTGCGCCGCAGCACCCGAACCCGCCTGCAACCCGGTTGACGCCGGATTGCGACCGCCGGTATGTCGCTTTCGACCACTCTTCGTTCGGTTTGCTGCATTGACGCATTGTGGAAAAAGATGCCGAATGGACGACAACCAAAACGGCAGTCCGCCCCGGCGGACAGGATCGCAAGACAGACAAAACACCTCGGACGAGGGACCGCGGGGGCAAACCCGCACAATGTATCGCAGGGAGATACGCATGACCGACACGAACCCGACCGGCACGCCGGTCCACTGGGCTGCAAGGATGCACGCCGAGGAATATCGCGCCGGCAAGATCAGCCGCCGGGAATTCCTGACGCGCGCCACCATGTACGGCGTCACCGCCACCGCCGCCTACGGCATGATCGGCCTGTCCACGCCGGTGCGCGCGCAGGAAACCCCGATCGACGGCGGCACCCTGCGCATCGAGATGCTGGTCAAGGCCATGAAGGAACCGCGCACCTTCGACTGGTCGGAAATCGGCAACCTGGCCCGCGGCTTCATCGAATACCTGGTGGAATACGAGGCCGACGGCACCTTTCGCGGCATGTTGGTGGAAAGCTGGGACGTCAATGACGACGCCACCGAATACACCCTGCACGTGCGCCCCGGCGTGACCTGGAACAACGGCGACCCCTTCACCGCCGAGGACGTGGCCCGCAACATCACCGGCTGGTGCGACACCACCGTCACCGACAATTCCATGGCCTCGCGCATGTCCGGCCTGATCGACAGCGAAACCGGCAAGGCCCGCGACGGTGCGATCGAGATCGTCGATGACCACACCGTCAAGCTGAACCTCTCGGTCCCCGACATCGCGGTCATCGCCAACATGTCCGACTATCCGGCGGCGATCACCCACGCCAGCTATGACGGCGGCGACCTTTATGAACACGGCATCGGCACCGGCCCGTTCCGCCCCGTGTCCATGGAAGTGGGCGTGAAGGCCGTGATCGAACGCAACACCGATCACCCCTGGTGGGGCACCGAAGTCTATGGCGGCCCCTATCTGGACCGCGTCGAATTCATCGACTACGGCGGCGATCCCGCCGCCTGGCTGGCCGCGGCCGAGGCCGGGGAAATCGACCTGACCTATGAAACGGTCGGCGAATTCATCGACGTCTTCGACGCCATCGGCTGGACCCGGACCGAAGGCCAGACGTCTTCGACCCTGGTCTTCCGCCCCAACCAGGTGGCCGAGGTGGACGGGTTCGTGCCCTACGCCACCGCGGATGTCCGCAAGGCGCTGGCGCTTGCCGTGGACAATGCCGTGGTGCTGGAAATCGGCTATTCCAACCGCGGCCGCGTTGCCGAAAACCACCATGTCAGCCCGATTCAGCCCGCCTATGCCGATATCGGTCCGGCGCCGCACGACCCGGCCGCGGCGAAAGAGATGATGGACGCCTCGGATGCCGCCGATTTCGAACACGAGCTGATCACCGTGGACGACGATTTCGAACGCAATTCGGGCGATGCGGTGGCGGCGCAGCTGCGCGACGCCGGCATCAGCGTCAAGCGCACCATCCTGCCCGGCGCCACATTCTGGAACGACTGGACGAAGTACCCGTTCAGCGCCACGACCTGGAACCACCGCCCGCTGGAAGTCCAGGTGATCGCCCTGGCCTACCGGTCCGGCGAGGCCTGGAACGAAACGGCTTACGCGAATCCCGACTTCGACGCGCTGGTCAACGAGGCCCTGTCGATCGCCGATGCCGACGAACGCCGCGAGGTGATGGCCAGGATCGAACAGATGCTGCGCGACGACGGCGTGATCATCCAGCCCTACTGGCGCTCGCTCTACAACCACCACAACGGCAACCTGGTGGGCGTCGCGAAACACCCCTCGCACGAATTCCACCTCTACAAGTTCGGCTTCGCCTCCTGAGGCGCAACACACCGGGGCCGCGCAGGGATCTGCGCGGCCCTTTTCGATGATCAGGCAGGCCGGGTTCTTCGCCCCCCACCGACCGTCCGGCCCCTGATCCGCACCTCCTGCCGGAGACGCGCGACCATGGCCCTCTTCATCCTGCGCCGGTTCGGCGTGATGCTTCTGACGACCCTCTGCCTGACGCTGATCGTCTTTGTGCTAACCAACCTTTACCCCAACCTGGAAAAGGTCGCGAAGACGCAGGGAAACATGCGCATGACCGACGAACAGGTGGAAACCTGGCTGTCGCAGCGCGGCTATACCCAACCCATGCTTGAGAAATACGGCCAGTGGCTGGGCGTTCTGCCCGGCTGGACCTTTGAGACCGAAGCCGGTGTGACCGGCCGTTGCATTGCCGGCGCTGTCCCACCCGACGAAGCCGCCGCCGCCCCCGAACGCTGTGGCATCCTGCAGGGGGTCTGGGGCTATTCGACGGTCTTCCGCGACGATGTCGGTTCCATCGTCGTCAAGCGGCTGGGGCTGACCGGCAAGCTGATGTTCTGGGTGCTGGTGCTGATGGTGCCATCGGCGCTGCTGATCGGGGTGCTGGCGGGGATGCGCGAGGGATCGGTGCTGGACCGGTCGCTGTCCACCTTCTCGATCATCACCACGGCGACGCCGGAATATGTCTCGGGCGTGATCTTCATCGCGGTCTTCACGTCATCGGCAGTGGGGCTGAAATGGTTCAAGGGCACCGCCACCACGGCGATGGACGACGCCACCTTCAGCAACTTCTTCCTGCCGGTGCTGACGATATCCCTGTACGGCATGGGCTACATTGCCCGGATGACCCGCGCCTCCATGGCCGAGGTCATGACGGCGCAATACATCCGCACCGCCCGCCTGAAGGGCGTATCGTTCCCCAACATCGTGATGAAACACGCCCTTCGCAACGCGCTGATCGCGCCGTTCACGGTGATCATGCTGCAGGTGCCATGGCTGCTGAACGGGGTGGTCATCGTCGAGACACTCTTCAATTACAAGGGCTTCGGCTGGACGCTGGTGCAGGCCGCCGGCAACAACGACATCGAGCTGCTTCTGGGCGTCTCGGTCGTCTCGGTCTTCGTGGTGCTTCTGACACAGCTGATATCGGACATCGGTTATGTCTACCTGAACCCGCGCATCCGGATCTCATGAGGAGGCGCAGATGGAACCCCTAGGCACGGCCCAGATCATCCTTCGCATCCTCGGCCAGTTGATTCCGGTGTGGATCGCGCTGGTCATCCTGTTTGCCGCCTCGCTCCGGTACCGGCGCAAGCTGGGGCTTTACGGCAAGCTGTTCGACAGCCCGATCGGCATGATCGGCTTTGCGCTGGTGATGTTCTGGGTCTTCACCGGGGTCTTCAGCGCCTTCGACATGCTGATCACCCACGACCCGCTGTCGCAGCTGTCGGGCATGAAGAACAAGCCGCCCGGAACGCCGCTGGGCAGCCCCGACGACGGTCAGTATCCGTGGTACCTGCTGGGCGGCGACAACCTGGCGCGCGATGTCTTTTCGCGCATGGTCAAGGGATCCTGGATCGTGGTTCAGATCGCACCGCTGGCGACGCTGTTCGCCTTCATGGTGGGCATCACCCTGGGGCTTCCGGCAGGCTATTACGGCGGGCGGCTGGACACGTTCCTGTCCTTCCTCGCCAACCTGATCCTGGCCTTTCCGGTGATCCTGCTGTTCTACCTGCTGGTCACGCCCGAGATCGTGGCGACCGGTGTGCCGCAATACATGGCCGTGGTGCTGTTCCTGTTTCCTCTGGTGTTCTTCGGCGTGCTGATCCATTCGCGCTACCGGTCCCAGAAGAAGCGGAACGTGACCTTGCTGGCCATCGTGCTGATCCCGCTTTTCCTGTGCTACATGTCCCTGATCAACGCATCGGGGACCAGGATCGCCTTCTGGCCGCTGGACCTGTTCGACGTGCCGGGCGGCATCCTGGTGGTCTTTGTCTCGGTCGTGTTCGTCAACGCGCCCACGGTCTTTCGGATCGTGCGCGGCCTGACCATGGACATCAAGACCCGCGACTACGTGGCCGCCGCCCAGACCCGCGGCGAAGGCCCCTGGTACATCATGCTGTGGGAGATCCTGCCGAATGCCCGCGGGCCGCTGATCGTCGATTTCTGCCTGCGCATCGGGTACACGACGATCCTTCTGGGGACGCTGGGCTTCTTCGGGCTGGGGTTGCCCCCCGAAAGCCCGGACTGGGGATCCACGATCAACGAGGGGCGCAAGTTGTTGTCGATCTACCTGCATCCGGCCCTGCCGCCCGCGCTGGCGCTGTTGTCGCTGGTGCTGGGGCTGAACCTTCTGGCGGATGGATTGCGCGAAGAGAGCCTTCGGGATTGATGGAGAGCGCCGGGGGCGCTGCCCCCGGACCCCCGAGGTATTTGGACCAAGAAGAAGGAGATCAGGATGGTGAAGGAACCCTACGACGGCCCGATCCTGGAGATCGACACTCTTTCGATTTCCTTCTTCACACGTCTGCGCGAGATCCCGGCGGTGATGGATTTCTCTGTTTCCGTGATGCCGGGCGAGGCCGTGGGCCTGGTGGGCGAATCCGGGTGCGGGAAATCCACCGTGGCGCTGGGGGTGATGCAGGATCTGGGCACGAACGGGCGCATTGTCGGCGGCGCGATCCGCTACAAGGGGCGCGACCTGTCGCAGATGAGCCAGGCCGAGCTGCGCCATATCCGTGGATCCGAGATCGCGATGATCTACCAGGAACCGATGGCGTCGCTGAACCCGGCGATGAAGATCGGCAGACAGCTGATGGAAGTGCCGATGATCCACCAGGGGATGAGCGCGGCGGATGCCCATGCGCGCGCGCTTCAGGTGGTCGGGGACGTGAAATTGCCCGATCCGGCGCGGATCCTGGACAGCTTTCCGCACCAGCTGTCGGGCGGACAGCAGCAGCGGATCGTGATCGCCATGGCGCTGATGTCGGAACCTTCGCTGCTGATCCTGGACGAGCCGACGACGGCACTGGACGTGACGGTGGAGGCTGCCGTCGTCGACCTGGTGAAGGAGCTGGGGCGGAAATACGGCACCTCGATGCTGTTCATCAGCCACAATCTTGGGCTGGTGCTGGAAACCTGTGACCGGCTGTGCGTGATGTATTCGGGCGAGGCCGTGGAAACCGGGTCGATCGCGGACGTCTTCGACCGGATGAGGCATCCCTATACGCAGGCGCTGTTCCGGTCGATCCCGCTGCCCGGGGCGGACAAGAATGCGCGCCCGCTGAAGGCCATTCCGGGCAACTTTCCCCTGCCCCATGAACGTCCGCGGGGCTGCAATTTCGGGCCGCGATGCGATTATTTCGACGCCGGGCGCTGTGACGGCGCCGATATCGCGATGGAAGGGATCGAAGGCGACGACCGGCATCTGACCCGCTGCCTGCGGTTTTCCGAGATCGACTGGACCGCGCCCATCGTGGCCGAGAGTGCCAAGGCCGGGGCCGAACCGGGGCGCGTCGTGCTGAAGGTGGACGCGCTGAAGAAATACTACGAGGTCGCGGCGAATGCGCTGTTCGGAGCCTCCGGGACCACCCGGGTGGTCAAGGCGAACGAGACCATCAGCTTCGAGGCGCGCGAGGCCGAGACGCTGGCCATCGTGGGGGAATCCGGCTGCGGCAAGTCGACATTCGCCAAGGTGCTCATGGGGCTGGAAACCGCGACGGACGGGCGGATTGCGCTGTTTGACCAGGACATTCACGACATTCCCATCGAGCGGCGCAAGACCGACATGGTCCGGTCCGTCCAGATGGTCTTTCAGAACCCGTTCGACACGCTGAACCCGTCGATGACCGTGGGCCGGCAGATCATCCGCGCGCTCGAGGTCTTCGGGATCGGCGACACGGACGGCGAGCGGCGACAGAGGATGCTGCGGCTGCTGGACCTGGTGAAACTGCCCCGCGAATTCGCCGACAGGATGCCGCGCCAGCTGTCGGGCGGGCAGAAGCAGCGGGTGGGGATCGCGCGGGCCTTTGCCGGCGGGGCGAAGATTGTCGTGGCGGATGAACCGGTTTCGGCGCTGGACGTGTCGGTGCAGGCGGCGGTGACGGACCTGCTGATGGAAATCCAGCGGGAGGAAAAGACCACGCTGCTGTTCATCAGCCACGACCTGTCCATCGTGCGCTACCTGTCGGACCGGGTCATGGTGATGTACCTGGGCCACGTGGTCGAGATGGGAACGACCGACCAGGTCTTCGC
The DNA here is from genome assembly GCA_003217735.2 of Marinibacterium anthonyi. Lineage (GTDB taxonomy): Bacteria > Pseudomonadota > Alphaproteobacteria > Rhodobacterales > Rhodobacteraceae > Marinibacterium > Marinibacterium anthonyi. Next base: position 2,938,523 of record CP031585.1, read on the forward strand.
GCCGCCCTACCATCCCTATACCGAGGCGTTGCTGTCGGCCGTGCCCGTCGCGGACACGTCGGTCACGAAGGAACGGATCGTGCTGGAGGGGGACATTCCTTCGGCGATGAACCCGCCGTCGGGCTGTCCGTTCCAGACCCGCTGCCGGTGGAAGGCGCAGGTGCCCGGCGGGCTGTGCGAGAGCGAGGTGCCGCCGCAGAGGGAGATGGGGACGGGCCATCAGATCAAATGCCACCTGGATGCCGAAAATTTCGCCACCATGGGCGCCGTCATCAAGATTGCCGCCGAATGACGATCCGTGTCCCACGCGTGGGACAGTCTTTGCATGAAATAAAATCAATACGTTACAGAGACGAATTAACCTTTTGTAAAGACTTTGGGCGAACAGTTTCGCCGCGCCGGGCGCGCGTCGGGCGCCGGGCCGTCACCGGGCCAGGCGCATGGGGCTGCGGCCCACGGGAAGACAAGTGCGGCCGGACGCACTACATGTGCGGCACCGACCCAAGCCAGGAGACCGCAGGCCCATGACCATCACCCAGGAAGACGAGCTGGAAGGGATGACGGCGATCGGCCGGATCGTCGCCAACACGCTTCAGGCCATGGCCCGGGCACTGGATCCGGGCATGACCACGCGCGAGCTGGACGCGATCGGCCAGGCCTGGATGGACCGCGAAGGCGCGATATCGGCGCCCCAGTCGACCTATGATTTCCCCGGCGCCACCTGCATCAGCGTGAACGAGGAAGTCGCCCACGGCATCCCCGGCGACCGGGTCATCCGGGATGGGGACCTGGTGAACATCGATGTCTCGGCCTCGAAGAACGGGTATTTCGCCGATACCGGCGCCAGCTTTCTGGTCGGCCGGGCGAACCCGGCGGTGGATCGGCTGTGCCGGGACGGCAAGCAGGCCATGCAGATCGGCATCGCCCAGGTCGGCGCGGGCAAGCCGCTGGCGGGCATCGGGCAGGCCATCGGGCGCTTTGCCTCGGACCGGGGCTATACGCTGATCCGCAACCTGGCCAGCCATGGCGTCGGCCGGTCGCTGCACGAATATCCCGGAGAAATCCCGACCTGGCCCGTGCGCAACGAAAGACGCCGCATCAACAAGGGCCTGGTGCTGACCGTCGAACCCTTTCTGTCGACCGGCGGGTTGTGGGCGAACCAGGGCGACGATGGCTGGACGTTGTACAGCGAACCCGCCGCACGGGCGGTGCAATACGAACACACCGTCATCGCCACCGACCGCAAGCCGATCATCGTCACCCTGCCCGGCTAAGCCGGTCGCGGCGGGACCTGATGCCGCGCACCGAGGACGCAGGCCACAGCCCGCGCGCCCGGTTCAGAAGTTTTCGTAAAGCCAGACAGCCTCGTCCGCGGCCTTGAGCACGGTGTCGATATTGGCCGACACGGTGAACAAGGCCGTCGGCCCCGGGTTGGCGCCATCGACGACGCGCATGAACTGGGACCGTAGCGGCCCCCACAGGTCGCCGACATGTTCCAGCTGCAGGAAGATGAGGTCGTCGGGCGCGCCGATCAGCCCCATGTCGTCATCGCCCGCCAGCAGTCCGGCGAGCGAACGGTCGAAAAGCGCGACGGTCTGGGCCAGCGACATCCGCTGCGCTTCGGCGTCGATACCGGCCGCGATCAGGCAGAATTCCTTGGCGGCCTTCTGGGTCAGCATCCGCTGGCGCCCCGACACGTTGATCAGGCGCGCCAGTTCCTGGCTGACACCGTCCTGCACGTTCGATGCCTCGAGCGCGAGGACCACGTCGTTGGACGCTTTCAGGACCGGCAGGGAATCGGCGGCGACGAGAACCAGCGCATCGCGGTCTTCATGGGCGTGGTCCAGCGCGGCCTCGTAGGTCTGCCACCGCGCTGTCACGTCGTCGAGCGCGGCCAGGACCGCCGGATTGTCCTCGGGCTGCGTGCCAAGGGAGGTATCGCCGTCCCGCAGGCCGGCAAGCGCCCTAGCAAAGCGCGTGCGCGCGTTTGCCAACACCTCGACGTGATCCGCGCCACCGACGCCCAGCGACCGAAAGCACGCCGCCTTCGCCATGCGCTGCGACAGCATGCGCTGCGTCCCGGCGACGTTGATCTTTCGCTTCAGATCCGGCGCAACCTCGACCGCCCCAAGCGGCCCGCCGAAGCTTGTCGCCACAATTGCGGCGATGACCGCCGTACCCCAAAAATTCCCGAAAACGCGCATCATTCGCCCCCCGAAAGCTGCCAACATTCCGGCATGTCTTAGGGGCCCAGCCGTATCCAAGAGGTTAATCCCCGGCCAGATCAGGCGCCGTTCCCGCGCGCCGCGCGCCGGTCTTCACATGAAGATCGCGCCACAAGCCATTGGGATAAATCGGATTTGATGCAGCCTTAGCTGCCCCAGATCGTTTGCACGTAATTTTCGGTTTCCTGGTACGGCGGGATGCCCTTGTGCTTTTGCACCGCCTTGGGGCCGGCATTATAGGCGGCCAGGGCCAGCCGCCAGTTGCCGAACTTGCGATACTGGCGCGCCAGGTAGCGCGCGCCGCCTTCCAGGTTTTCGCCCGGATCGGCCGGGTCGACGCGCAGGATCCGCGCGGTCTGGGGCATAAGCTGTGCCAGCCCGATCGCGCCCTTGGGCGATATCGCGTTGGGATTCCAGCCGGATTCCTGCTGGACCAGGTTCAGGAAGATCGCTTCGGGAATGCCATGTTTCTGCGCGGCGGCGATGGCCAGGTTGTAATATTCGCCCCGGTAGGACCCGGTGTAGGGCCGCGGCCCGCCATTGCCGTTGACGATGGAATCAGGCTGCAGGCGCACCGAATAGGCATATTGCGACGCCGCCCTGTCATCGAGCACGCGGGACTGGTTTTCGAAGATGGCAACGCGGTTCTTGGTGGAGAAAATCGCATCGCCGGCCTGGGCCATCCGGGCCCCGCCCGCCACACCGATCACCACACCGATCACCGCAACCGTCACCGCGCCTGCCTGAGCGGCGACAAACAATATCCATCGTGCCATAGATCAACCTTGCCCGTTTTGACGGGAACTATACCCATTTTCGGGCGTTGTTCCAGATGCCGCGGCCTGTCGCATGGCATGCTGTCGCCAATGCCCCGCGTTCATTCGATCTTAATCGGTGCAGCCGTACAGCTGACCCGACGACGAAGGCATCCGGCCCCCGTTATCCGTTTTCATGTGGCGAGCGGCGCGTGTAGTCTGCCCCGAAATTCCGCGCGCCCCGGATTCGCATTGGATTCGCGGCGCGCCCGAGGCTTGAAAGGACGACATGCCATGGCCGGTTCAGTGAACAAAGTGATCCTTGTCGGCAATCTGGGCCGCGATCCCGAAGTGCGCACCTTCCAGAACGGCGGCAAGGTCTGCAACCTGCGGATCGCGACCTCTGAAAACTGGAAGGATCGCAACAGCGGCGAGCGGCGCGAACGGACCGAATGGCATTCGGTCGCGATCTTCTCGGAGCCGCTGGCGCGGATCGCCGAGCAGTATCTGCGCAAGGGATCGAAGGTCTATATCGAGGGCCAGCTTGAGACCCGCAAGTGGCAGGACCAGTCCGGCCAGGACCGCTATTCGACCGAAGTCGTGCTGCGCCCCTATCGCGGGGAACTGACGCTGCTGGATGGCCGCGAAGGCGGTGGCGGCGGCGGCGGCGGATCCTACGGCGGGGGATCGTCCTATGGCGGCGGCGGCGATTACGACAGCGGGCCGTCGGACGACCGGTTCGGGGGTGGATCCTCGGGCGGATCTTCGGGCGGTGGCGGTGGCCGCGGGCCGATTTCCAACGATCTGGACGACGAGATCCCGTTCTGAGACGGACCGTCAGCCGGACCTTCGGGGCCGGTCATGGGGGCGCCTTCGGGCGCCCTTTTCATTTGGTGATCACCCGTCCCGTGGGGCGGCGCGGTGAAAACGGCATCTCGGGGCCGTAGCCCAGGCGCATCACCAGGTCGGGGCGCCGACCGGGCGTGCCGGCGATATCGGCCAGGTCGGGGCGGAAACGGGCCACCTCGACCGGCTGGTTGATGAAGGACGTGCGCAGGCCAAGGGTGGTCGCGGTCAGCGCCAGGCGCTGGCAGGCGCGGCCGACGGCGATCCAGCTGGCGGGGTCGGCGGATTTGCCGGTGAGGATCGCGATGCAGGGGGTGCTGTCGATCAGGCGGGCATAGCGGGTGCGTTCGGACGCGCCGGTAAAGGCCATGTCGAAGGCGATGCGACCCAGCCGCGTGGGCAGGATCGGCATGCCGGAGGCCGCGGCATAAAGCCCGTCGCCCCGGGTCATCGCCTGGTCCGGGTTGAACCGCAGCCAGGTCAGCAGTTCGGACAGAAAGTCCGGGTCGGCCATCTGGTCGTCGTTGGCGGCCAGCACCAGGTCGCGCAGGCGGTCGATATGGGCCCGTTCGGCCAGCAGCGACAGTTGCACATCCGGCGTTTCGACCGCGTCGGCCAGTTCGGCCAGCACGGTTGCCGGGATCTCGCGGCCGTCGAATGCGGCGCGGGTGGACTGGCGTTTGGGGATCGCCTGGAAAAGCGCATCGGGCTTGGCGGCGCTTTGGGAATAGATGTAACGCAGGCCGGTGCCGGCGGTTTCCACCTTGCCGGGGCGGCCGGTGGCGGTGCCGGCGATGGCGAGCGTTTCGGCCAGGCAGCCGAGGCTGACGTAAAGGTGGTGGTCGTCGGGGTCGACCATCGGGGTGCGGTGCAGGAAATCGGGCGTGATCCGGATTTCGCTGCCCTGGGCGGTGATGCGCCAGGGCTGGGTGTTGTGGCCGCTGGGGGCCAGCGTGGCGTAGCGGATCAGTTCGGCGACGGACGGGTCCTGTGCCAGGTTGGCCCGCAGATCGTCCTGGTAGCGGTCATAGGCGGACCGGGTGCCGGTGGCATGGCGCCAGCCGGCCACCCCCACCGCCCCGGTCGCCGCCAAAGCCGCCCCACCGGTCAAGAGCTTGCGCCTGTTCATCGTCGTACCCCGTGGCCGGTTGCTGTTTCTTGTCAGGTAGGGATCGAACGGAACAAGAGAATGTCAGACCAGGAAAATTTCTGGTGAGGTGATCGTTTGGCGCGGGTGGATGCGGTTTGCCAGCGGACCCTGGTGGCATGGCACCAAGCGTCAGAACTTGCCGCCGATTCCGATGCCGCCGTAGGTGATCGGCATCTTGCCCTTCATCAGGTCCTTCAGATCGACGCCGATGAACCCGTTCACCTCAAGCTCGATCTTGTCCCTGGTCAGGACCTTGACCTTGATGGGAACGTGAAACCCGCCGCCCTGGGGCTTGGGCAGCTTCACGGGCTTGCCCGGTTCCATCGCGTCGCGCGCCTTGCGGGCCTTGATCAGGTCGTCGCGCAGGCCCGTCAGATCCAGCGCCTGGGCCGATCCAGGATCCTTCTTTTCGATGTCCTTTTCGACCGCCTTCTTCGTCTTGTCGATGTTCTTCTTCAGCGCGCCGGTCGCGGCCTTGGTCAATGTCTTGTCCAGCTTGCCGGCCTGTCCGCAGATGATCTTTTCCACCACCTGTTCGGTCAGTTTCTGGCTGGTCGTCGATTTCGCCTTCTTCTGGATTTCCTTCGACGCTTCCTTGCAGGCGTCTTCAAGGTGCCTGGTCCAGGGGACCGCCATCAGGAAAGGCGACATCATGGTCAATACGGTGGTCGGGAACATCGGGGCACCCTTTCGCACGGGTTACGGAAACAACATTCAGTCAGCGCGCAGTGTGACCCGGGGCGGCGTCGCGGTCTGTGAAGCAGGTCACGTAACGTGGATCCGGCGGCATTCCGCCGAACGCGCCCCTGGCACGTGATCGCCCGCCCCTTGATCCATTGTCCGGATGTGAGCGATCGTTTGCGGCATGACCAAGTACCTGATTTCATTCCCCAGCACCGCCATGCAGGTCAGCGCGGCCGATCTTCCGGCTGTTGGCGACGCCGCCCGCGCGGTGATCGAGCAAGCGAAAGCGGCCGGTGTTTACGTCTTTGCCGGCGGCATCAACGAAGGCGTGGCGCCCGTGCGGGTGGAGGACGACGGCACGGTGTCCCGGGACGTCCATCCCGGCAGCCGGCTGGACGGCGGGTTCACCGTGCTGGAGGTGGCAACGCGCGCCGAGGCGGAGGACTGGGCGCGCAGGCTCGCACGCGCCTGCCGCTGTGCGCAGGAGCTCAGGGAATTCGCGTACGACCCGGCAAGCTGACGTTCAGGCGGCAAGCGCGTCCTGCAGCAGGGTGCGCACGGTATCGCGGGGCACGTCCGATGTGACGAAGGCGTCGCCGATGCCGCGGGCCAGGATGAACCGCAGCTGGCCGTCGATGACCTTCTTGTCCTGGCCCATCAGGTCCAGCAGGCCGTCGGCATCGGGAAGATCGCCGGGAATGTCCGAAAGATTGACCTTCATGCCCATGTCCGACAGGTGCGCGCGGACGCGGCTGGGGTCTTCCTGGGCACACAGGCCCAGGCGGAAGGACAGATCGAACGCCAGCGCGCAACCGATGGCGACGCCTTCGCCGTGCAGCAGGCGGCTGGAATATCCGGTCGCCGATTCAAGGGCATGGCCAAAGGTATGACCCAGGTTCAGCAGTGCGCGGTCGCCCTGTTCGGTTTCGTCGCGCACGACGATGTCGGCCTTCATCTGCACCGATTTCGCCACCGCCTCGACCCGCTTGGCGGTATCGCCCGATGCCAGCGCCGGGCCGTTTTCCTCGAGCCAGGCAAAGAAGCCGGCATCGCCCAGCATGCCGTATTTCACCACCTCGCCGTAGCCGGCCAGGAAATCGCGCGGCGTCAGGGTGGCCAGCACGTCGGTATCCGCCAGCACCAGCGCGGGCTGGTGAAAGGCGCCGACCAGGTTCTTGCCGTGGGACGTGTTGATGCCGGTCTTGCCGCCGACCGAACTGTCGACCTGCGCCAGAAGCGAGGTCGGGATCTGCACGAAGCGGACGCCCCGGCGCAGGATCGCGGCGGCAAAGCCCGCCAGATCGCCGATCACGCCGCCGCCCAGGGCGATCAGGATATCGCGGCGTTCGACCTTTTCGGCCAGCATCCATTCGACGGTCTGCGTCAGGTAGGGCCAGCTTTTGGTGGCCTCGCCGGCGGGAAGGGTCAGCGCGACACTGTCGATGCCGGCGGCCTTCAGGCCGTCCTGAAGCGGCGTCAGGTGCAGATTTGCCACGGTGGCGTCGGTGACGATGGCCACGCGGGGGCGGTGCAACAGCGGCGCAATCAGCGCGCCGGCGCGGGGCAGCAGGCCGGGGCCGATGCGCACGTCATAGGCGCGGGTGTCCAGCGGGACGTGAACGATCCGTTCCATCAGGCGATCTCCAGCACGTCGGGACGGGTGGCGAGCGCGTCTATGACGCGGCCGGCCATGGTGTCGACGGATGTATTGGCATGCGAGGCGACGGTCAGGTCGGCCAGCGCATAGATCGGCACGCGGGTCCGGTACAGGTCGGCCAGCGCGCCGCGCGGGTTGGGCGTGCGCAGCAGCGGGCGGCTGTCCTTGTGGCGGACCCGGTTCCAGAGCGTGTCCAGATCGGCGTTCAGCCAGACCGAAACGCCCCGGGACGAGATCATGTTGCGGTTTTCCTCGGACAGGAAGGCGCCGCCGCCGGTGGACAGGACGCCGGAGCGTTCGGCCAGAAGCCGGGCGATCACCTGGCTTTCCTTGCGGCGAAAGAACGCTTCGCCGTCGCGGGCAAAGATTTCGGGGATGGTCATGTTCGCGGCGGTTTCGATTTCCGCGTCGCTGTCGACGAAGGGCACACCAAGACGATGGGCCAGAGCCTTGCCCACGGCGGTCTTGCCGGCCCCCATCATGCCTACCATGACAACCGTTTTCTTCAACCTTCCCCTGCCCTTCGGCTGCCGCGCTGACACATTTGCGTGCTCATTTCCGCTCATTGCCCTTCAATGACGTGAACTTGTCGAAAAGGCCAGTTATAGTTTGCCGAAAAACATACTCGGGCAGGCAAAGGACATACATGGGCCGTCTATTCAAATTTCTCTTCATCCTGGTCTTGCTGGGGTTTGCCGCGTTGACGGTCTACGCGTACATGGGGCCGCTGTTCGGCGTCGATTTCTCGGCGCCGCAGGCCGAGGTACGCAAGCCGGTGACACTGGATGCGAACTAGGCCGGGGCTTGCCTGTGTCCTGATCCTGGCCGCCGGTCCCGCGCTGGCGCAGGAACCGCTGTCGGCCATCGACTGGCTGCGGCGCAACCCGCCCCGGTCGACATCGCCCCAGATCCCGCTGGGCGGGCTGCGGCCGGCCGCGCCGGGGGCGCATCCGGGCATCGTGCCGCCGGGTGAACCGCCGGTGACCGACGGCGTGTCCGCCCCCGCGATCGAGGTGACGTCGCTGGACGCCATTCCGGTGGCCGTGGGGATCGTGCCGTCGACGGTGACGGGCCTGCCCGCGACGCTGTGGCAGGGCAGTTCGACCGCGACGCTGACGCGGCTGGTCGCCAATGCCCCGGTGACGCGCAGCCCGGCGATGCAATCGCTTCTGTACACGCTGATGCTGGCCGAGGCGCAGCCGCCATCGGACGCGACGGGACGCGGAGAGCTGACGCTGGCGATGATCGACCGGCTGATCGACCTGGGCGCGGTGGAACCGGCCGAGGCGCTGGCGCGGCGGGCCGGGCCGACGCGCTCGCCCGAGCTGTTCCAGCGCTGGTTCGACACCTCGCTGCTGACCGGAACCGAAGACACCGCCTGTGCGACGCTGGCCGCCAACCCCTATCTGGCCGCCGATTACGCGCCGCGGATCTATTGCGAAGCCCGGCGCGGCGACTGGCCTGCGGCGGCGCTGATGCTGGACACGGCATCGGCCCTGGGGGACCTGGACAAGGCGCGCGCGGCGCTGCTGGACCGGTTCCTGAACGCCGACCTGGATGACCTGACGCCGCCGCCGTCCCTGCCGGTGACCGTGGATGCGCTGGACTTCCGGCTGTACGAGGCGATCGGGGAACGCCTGCCGACCCAGACCCTGCCCCGCGCCTTTTCCAACGCGGATCTGCGCGACGTGGCCGGCTGGAAGGCGCAGGTGGAGGCCGCCGAACGGCTGGCCCGCACCGGCGCGCTGAGCGCGAACCGGTTCCTTGGCATCTATACCGAACGCGAACCGGCGGCCTCGGGCGGGGTCTGGGACCGGGTGCAGGCGGTGCAGCGGTTCGAAACCGCCCTGAGCACCGGCAATGCCTCGGCCATCGGCAAGACGCTGCGGCCGGCCTGGGACGCGATGCGCGCGGCCCGGACCGAGGTGACATTCGCCACCCTCTTTGCCGACCGGCTGGCCGGCACGCCGCCCGAAACCGCCGCCGCGCGCGAACTGGCCTGGCATGTTCGCCTGTTGTCGGACCAATACGAACGCGCGGCGCGGGATGCGCCGGACACGGCGGATGCGGCCTTTCTGGCCGGCATCGCCACCGGCCGGCCCGTGGCGCAAGACGGCGATCCGGATCTGAAGCGCGCGATCGCCGCGGGCTTTGCCGAAGACGCCGCATTGCCGATGCAGCTGGCCGCCCTGCGCGACCGGGGCGCATTGGGCGAGATGGTGCTGCGGTCGATCGCGCTGTATCGGCAGGGGGTCGATGGCAACCCCGAGGCGCTGACCGATGCGCTGGCGGCCTTCCGGTCGGTGGGGCTGGAAGACACCGCCCGCCGCGCCGCCCTGCAACTGATGCTTCTGGAGCCGCGCAGCTGATGACAGCCCCGTCCACGCCTACCCTTTGGATCTCCGCCTTCCTTGACGCGCAGGCGGCCGAGATGGGCGCGGCGACCAACACCCAGCTGGCCTATGCCCGGGACCTGAAGGACGTGTCGGGGTGGCTGACCGGGCGAACGCTTGATTTCGCCGCCGCCCAGCGAGGGGATATCGAAGCCTATCTGATCGGTTGCGATGCGCAGGGATTGTCCAAGGCGACCCGGGCGCGGCGGCTGTCGGCGATCCGCCAATTGTACCGCTTTGCCTTCGAGGAAGGCTGGCGCGAGGACAACCCGGCGATCCAGATCCGCGGCCCCGGACGCGACAGGAAGCTGCCCCAGACGCTGGAGGTGGCCGAGGTCGACCGGCTGCTGGTGGCGGCGCGCACCGCCGGGCGCACGCAAGGGGACCGGCTGCGCAACACCTGCCTGATGGAGCTGCTGTACGCCACCGGCATGCGGGTGAGCGAGCTTGTGTCGCTGCCGGTGGCGGCGGCGCGGGGCGATCCGCGGATGCTGCTGATCCGGGGCAAGGGCGACAAGGAACGGATGGTGCCGCTGTCGCCGCCCGCGCGCGACGCGCTGCGGGCCTGGCTGACGGCGCGCGACGCGGCCGAGGACCTGGGCCGCACCAAGGGGCTGACGCCGTCGTCCTTCCTGTTCCCGTCGCGGGGCAAGACGGGATACCTGACGCGGCACCGGTTCTACCTGCTGATCAAGGAAATCGCCGTGTCCGCCGGCGTGTCCCCCGACAAGGTGACGCCGCATACGCTGCGTCATGCCTTTGCCACGCACCTGCTGGCCAACGGCGCCGATCTGCGGTCGATCCAGACGCTTCTGGGCCATGCGGACGTGGCGACGACGGAAATCTACACCCATGTTCTGGACGAACGACTGAAGGAACTGGTGCTGGAACACCACCCCCTGGCGCGACCGGCACCCGCCAAGGCTTGAACCGGGCCACTGCTGCGCCCATAACCAGCCGGTGAAACAAGAAAATCGGAACGATGGAGACAGGTAACACGGTGCTTGACGCCGCCTTCTGGCTGACCGCCGGAGGCATTCTTTTGCTGTTGGTCTTTTCGGCCTTCTTCTCGGGGTCGGAAACGGCGCTGACGGCGGCGTCGCGGGGCAAGCTGCGCAGCCAGGCCGACAAGGGATCGCGCGGCGCCGAAAGCGCGCTGGAGATCACCGAGGACAACGAACGGCTGATCGGCTCGGTCCTTCTGGGCAACAACCTGGTCAACATCCTGGCGACCTCGCTGACGACGGCGCTGTTTTCGCGGCTGTTCGGCGAGGGCGGCGTGGCGCTGGCGACGCTGGTGATGACCGCCCTGGTGCTGGTCTTTGCCGAAGTCATGCCCAAGACCTACGCGATCACCAATGCCGAGAAGGCCGCCGCCGCCGTGGCGCCGGTGATCAAGGTGATCATCCTGGTGTTCTCGCCCGTGGTGCAGGCGGTGCGGATGCTGGTGCGCGGGGTGCTGCGGCTGTTCGGCGTGCAGATCGACCCCAACAGCCAGGTGCTGGCCGTGCGCGAGGAGATCGCCGGCGCGTTGTACCTGGGCCATTCCGAAGGCGTGGTCGAGAAGGAGGACCGCGACCGGATCCTGGGCGCGCTGGACCTGGGCGACCGGTTCGTCGAGGAGATCATGCTGCACCGGTCGGGCATCGAGATGGTCGATGCCAACGATCCGCCCGAGAAGATCCTGGAACAGGCGCTGAAAAGCCCGCACACCCGCCTGCCCGTCTATCGTGACGAGCAGGAGAACATCATCGGGGTGATCCACGCCAAGGACCTGAGCCGCGCCATGTACGCGTTGATCGGCGGGCCCGAGGGCGGGCGTGGAGAATTGGCCGAATTCGACGTGACCGCAGTGGCCGTGGCGCCCTATTTCGTGCCCGAGACGACGACGCTGGACGACCAAATGCGCGAATTCCTGCGGTTGCGGACGCATTTCGCGCTGGTGGTGGATGAATACGGGTCCCTGCGCGGGCTGATCACGCTGGAGGACATCCTGGAAGAGATCGTGGGCGAGATCACCGACGAATTCGACCCCGATGCCGAGGCGCAGATCGACCGGGGCCCGGACGGGCAGTACCTGATCGACGGGGCGATGACGATCCGCGACCTGAACCGCGCGACCGACTGGACCCTGCCGGACGAGGAAGCCAACACCGTCGCCGGCCTGGTGATCCACGAGGCGCAGACCATTCCGGTGGTGGGCCAGGTGTTTTCCTTCCACGGTTTCCGGTTCGAGGTCACGGGGCGGGAAGGCAACCGGGTGACGCAGCTGAAGATCCGGCCGCTCTGATCTTGCGCCCGACGCGCCCGTGGCGGGTCGGGGTTTTAGGTATTTGGGCCAAGAAGAAGACAGGGGACTTGAAGAAGACAGGGGACTTGAAGAAGACAGGGGCCTGGTGCTCCTGTCTTTTGCTTTGCGGGCTCAGAGGTCGATGCGGCTGAGCACGAAGAAGCAGAGGGCCGAGAGCGCGGCGGCCGCGGGGACCGTGATCACCCAGGCGGCGACGATGGTCATGAAATGCGACCGGCGGACCAGCTTGCGGCGGGCGCGTTCCTGCGGGGCCATGGCCTTGGCCGGAGGACGCGAATCTGGGCGCGGCGCAGACGGCGTTCGGCGTGCCATTCGCGGAAGAAGCCCACCCCGAAGACGCCGCCGACCGCGATATGGGTGGAGCTGACGGGCAGGCCGGCCCAGGAGGCGGCGATGACGGTCACGGCGGCGGAGAGCGCCACGCAATAGGCGCGCATCGGGTTGAGCTTGGTGATCTGGCTGCCGACCATGCCGATCAGGCGCGGACCGAAGAACACCAGCCCGAACGAGATCCCCAGCGCGCCGATCAGCATGACCCAGACCGGCACCGTGACCTGCCCCGCCACCCCGTCGGAGACCTGGGCATGGACCACGGCGGCCAGCGGGCCCACGGCATTGGCCACGTCGTTGGCGCCATGGGCAAAGGACAGCAGCGCCGCCGAGACCACCAGCGGCAGGCGGAACAGCACCTTGAGCGAGCGGTTGCGGTTTTCCAGCCCTTCGGACTGGCGCCGGATGAAGGGGACCGAGATCAGCCACAGGACAACGCCGGTGACGGCGCCGATCAGCAGGGCGCGGCCCATGTCGATATGCATGACATGCTTGAGCCCCTTGAGCGCCAGGTAGACGGCGAAGGCCGCGCTCATCACGCCGATCAGGACCGGGACCCAGGTGCGGGCGGCGGCGATCTTGTCCTCGACATAGATGATCCGCCACTTGACGAAGGCCAGCATGGCGGCGGCGAAGATGCCGCCCAGCAAGGGCGAGATCACCCAGCTGGCGGCGATGGCGCCCATGGTGGCCCAGTTCACCGTCGTCAGGCCCGCCGCCGCGATGCCCGCGCCCATGACGCCGCCCACGACCGAATGGGTGGTGGAGACCGGCGCGCCGATCCAGGTCGCGATATTGACCCAGATCGCGGCCGAGAAGAGCGCGGCCAGCATCGCCCAGATGAAGGTGTGCACATCGGCGAAGGCGGCCGGATCGATGATGCCCTTGGAGATGGTGGACACCACGTCGCCGCCCGCGATCAGCGCGCCGGCGGTTTCGAAGATGGCGGCGATGGCGATGGCGCCGAACATGGTCAGCGCCTTGGCGCCCACGGCCGGCCCCATGTTGTTGGCCACGTCGTTGGCGCCGATGTTCAGCGCCATGTAGGCGCCGAAACCGGCGGCGACGATGACCACCAGGCCATGCGGTTCGCCCCCGGTCAGGACCGCCGCGGCGATGACGGCCAGGGCCACGAAGACCAGGCTGACGCCGACACCGACCAGCGGGCGGGCCGCGTACATGCCGGCGGCCTCGAGCCGGGACAGCCGGCTGAGGTCACGGTCGAGGGTTTTCCATTCGCGGGGCGTCTGGGCTTCCTGGGTCATGCAGGTCCTTCAGTGATCGGGCAGTGATCGGGCAGTGATCGGGCAGTGATCGGGCAGTGATCGGGCGCGGTCAGCCGCGCGGCGCCCCATGCAGAAGCGTTGGCGCGTTGCGCAGCAGCTCGGCCAGGGCGGGTTCGTCAACCAGCGTCGCGGCCTTGTCGGGCGTCATCCAGCGCCGCTCGCGCTGGCCCGCTTCGGGGAACGTGTCCAGCAGCTTGACGACCTCGATGGCGAAGACGTCGACCTTGGTATGGGCCGGGATGCCGCCCTTGAGCCGCTTGTCATAGCGATAGCTGCCGATCAGCGCCGGGCGCGGGCCCTTGTGCTTGATGCCGGCTTCTTCCCAGGCCTCTTCCAGCGCGGTGCCGCCCGCGTCGAGCCCGGCCTGCGGCCAGCCCTTAGGCAGGATCCAGCGTCCGGTGTCCAGCGAGGTGATGAGCAGCACTTCGAGGCCCTCGGCCGTGTGGCGATAGCACAGCGCCGCCACCTGGAAGTAAGGCGGGCGGCGGAAAATCGGCGTTATGTAGCTATGCCAGAAGTCGAACAGCACGTGTGAAGGCCCCGCGTCACAGAAACCTTGCCTTCTAGACAGAAGCCGGGGGCGTTTCAAGAGGGCCGGGGCCGACAAACCGACAAAGTGCGGGCGATGGTGCTGCGGCGTCAGGCGCGCAGTTTCGCGCCCGCCGGGTCAAAGGGGGGCCGGGCCAGGATCATTGCCGGGTGGGGCCGGCCCAGGACCATGACATCGACACGGGTTCCCGCGGGCAGATCGGTTTTCAGGAAGGCGATGGCCAGCGACTGGCCCACCGAATGGCCGTATGCGCCGGAAGACACGCGGCCAATGCCGTGGCCGTCGTGGACCACCGGTTCGCCCCCCGTGGCGTCGGCCTGCGACGCGTCGGTGGCGGCGGCGTCCAGCGCCAGCAGGACCATGCGTTCGCGCGGGCGGTTTGCCAGGACGGCGGCCACCGCGTCACGGTTGAGGAAGGGCTTGTCCGGCTTGACGAACCCATCCAGCCCGACTTCCTGCGGCCAGTATTCGGGCGAGAAATCGCGCCCCCAGGCGCCATAGCCCTTTTCCACCCTGAGCGACATCAACGCCCGGCTGCCCACCGGGCCGGCGCCCAGGGGGCGGGCGGCGTCGATCAGCGCCGCGTAAAGCGCGCGCTGGTGGCTTTGGGCGCAATGCAGTTCCCAGCCCAGATCGCCCGTGAAGGAGACGCGGATGGCGGTGACGGGGATGCCGGCCAGCGTGATCTGCCGCGCGCGGAAGAAGGGGAAATCGGCGGTGGCGAGCGATGTGTCGGTCAGGGGCTGAAGCAGGTCGCGCGACAGCGGCCCCGCGACGTTGAAACCGCAGGTGGCGTCGGTGGTGGAGCGGAAGGTGGTGTCGTCCGGCAGCGGCACCTGGTTGAAGAAACGCATGTGATAGCGTTCCGCCATGCCGGACCCGGTGATCTGGAAGCGGTCGTCGGCCAGGCGCGCGACGGTGAAATCACCGGCGATGCCGCCGCGCTTGCCGATCAGCGGGGTCAGGCAGCACCGGCCGGTTTGCGTTGGCATGGTGTTGGCGAAGACGGCGTTCAGCCAGGTTTCCGCGCCCGGCCCGTCCACCGCGTAGGTGGCAAAGTTCGAGATATCGATGATCCCGGCGCGGTCGCGCAGCATCCGGCATTCGGCACCCACCGGGGCGAACCAGTTCTGCCGGGTGAAGCCGTTGGTGTCCTGCGTGCCGGGCGTGTCGGCGAACCACAGCGGGTGTTCCCATCCGGCGTTCAGGCCCATCACCGCGCCCATCGCCAATTGTGTCTCATAAATGGGACGCATTCCCGCCGGGCGGCCGGCACTGCGTTCCTCGTTGGGGAAGTGGATGGCGAAGCGGTGGGCGTATTGGTCGGCGACGCGGGCGCGGGTGAATTCGGGCGTGGCCCAGGGGCCGAACCGGGCCATGTCCCAGGCGAACATGTCGTATTCGGTTTCGCCTTGAGTGATCCATTGCGCCGCCATCAGCCCCATGCCGCCCGATTGGGAAAACCCGGGGATGATCCCGTTGCAGCAGAAATAGTTGGACAATTCCGGCACCGGGCCGAACAGCACGTTGGCGTCCGGCGACCAGATCATCGGCCCGTTGATCACCCGCTTGATCCCGGCGCCCCCGACCACCGGCACCCGGTCGATGGCGCGCAGCATGTTTTCCTCGATCCGCTCCAGGTCGTCGGCGAACAGTTCATGGCCAAAGCCCGGCGGCGTGCCATCGACCGCCCAAAGCCGCACGTCGCGTTCATAGGCGCCCACCAGCAGCCCCTGCCCTTCCTGGCGCAGGTAATATTCGCCGTCCCGGTCGGCGACCGACGGCAGGCGGCGGCCAAGGGCGGCGATCTCGGCGATGGTTTCGGTGACGAAATACTGGTGTTCGGTGGGCTGCAGCGGCAGGGTGATCCCCGCCATCGCCGCCACCTCGCGTCCCCACAACCCGGCGGCGTTGACCACCCATTGCGTATGGATGTCGCCCTTGGGCGTGCGCACGATCCAGCTGCCGCCGGGCTGCGGGTCGGTCGCGGTGACCGGGGTGAACCGGTGGATCTGGGCCCCCATCTGGCGGGCGCCGGCGGCATAGGCCTGGGTCACGCCCGAGGGATCGACGTTGCCGCCATCGGGTTCGTACATGATGCAGCGGATGCCGTCGAAATCGACCAGCGGATGCAGGCGTTCGGCCTCGTCCCGGGTGATTTCGTGAAAGTTCATGCCATACAGCTTGGCCTTGGCGGCCTGCAGGCGCAGCTGGTGTTCGCGCGCTTGCGTCTGGGCCAGGTACAGCGATCCGGCCTGGAAGACCCCGCAGCCCTGGCCCGTCTCGGCCTCCAACTGCTTGTAAAGGGTCATCGTGTAGTGCTGCAACCGCGAGACGTTGGTGTTGTCGTGCAGCCCGTGGATATTGGCGGCGGCGTGCCAGGTCGACCCCGACGTCAGCTCGTCGCGTTCCAGAAGCACCACGTCGCGCCAACCGGCGCGGGCGAGGTGGTAGAGGATCGAACATCCGATCAATCCGCCGCCGATGACGACGGCCTGGGCGTGGCGTTTCATGGGGGCATCCCTGGTTGCTGCCCCGTCAGGATGTGCCAAAGAAAAAGTGCCGGGATCGCCAGATCCCGACACTTCCTGTCGTTTTGGGCTGTCGGGCCGATCAGGCCGCGGCGGCGACGTCGGCCGAATGCAGCGGCCTGAGCGCTTCGCCCCATTTCTTCAGCTCGTCGAGCAGGCCGTTCATGCCCTGCTCCATCGGCTCGTTCGCCTTCACGGCGCCGTCTTCGATCAGGCTGGGGAAGAACGGCAGCGGCACGGTCTGCGGCAGCGCCATCATCTGCAGGTTGCCCATCAGCTGGCGCAGGTCCTGCGCGGCGCGCAGGCCGCCCGACACGAAGGCATAGCTGACGGTGCCGGCGGGCTTGTAGCGCCATTCGACCGACAGCGCCTGCAGCGCGTTCACCAGGCTTGCGGGCGGGAAGTAATCGTATTCCGGGGTGACGAAGATATAGGCGTCGCCTTCGGCGATCTTGGCGGCCCATTTCTTGGTGTGCTCGTGCTGGTAATCCTGCATCGCCGGGTGGTTCGGTTCGTCCAGCAGCGGCAGGTTGAAATCCGCCAGGTCGACGAGTTCGGCGTCAAGGCCGCCGTGTGCCTTGGCCGCGTCGGCAACCCATTTGCCGATGACGGGGCCAGCGCGGCCGGGACGGGTGGATCCGATGATGATCTTGAGCTTGAGGGACATGTGCCTTCTCCTGCAATTCGTTTCGTGTGTGGCACTGGATCCGACCGGGCGCCTCCTCAAACCCGGCCAGCCATGTACCTTGGATACGGATCCGGTCACCCCTATCTTGGTAGCACACCGAAACCATGGTATCCGTTGGATACTGTCGGATAATTAGCATCGCAAAAACGCGCCACAAGGAGGCACGTTCCAGAAACCGAGGTATCGTCGATGAAACCACTTCCCCGCCACGGTGACCCCCGCTGTCCGGCCGTGCGCAACCTGCTTCAGACCGTGGGCAGCAAATGGTCGGTGATCGTGGTGCTGCACCTGTCCGAAGGGCCGCGCCGGTTTTCCGACCTGCGCCGCGCGGTGGGCGGCGTCACCCAGAAATCGCTGACCGCCTGCCTGCGCGAACTGGAACGCAACGGGCTGGTGGACCGCATTGTCACGCCGTCGATTCCGCCCCGGGTCGATTACGCGCTGACCCAGCTGGGCGAAACCCTGCTTGATCCGCTGCTGGGCCTGACCACCTGGGCCGTGGCCAACGAATGCGCCGTGGCCGAAGCCCGCGCCCGGTTCGAAGGCGACGCCTGCCCCGAGGCCCCCGAGCAAGACGACAGCCGCGCGGCCTGACCTACAGATCGATCCGGTCGCGGCAATCGCGCGCGGCCTGGCTGACCTTGCCGCGGCCGAGATGTTCCAGCCGGTCCAGCGCCTGGCCGATCGCCTCGAGCACCTCGCGCTTGTCGGCGCCGTCGCGGGCGATGACCTCGAAGGACACGCGGAAGAAGGCGTCGGGGGCGACCGGGGCCATGTGAAGACGCGTGTTCACCACCTCTTCGTCATCGGCGTCCGGATCCGGCGCGCAGTTCAGCAGCACGGAACTGAGCCGGTGCACCACGTCGACGGCGGTCTGCGGATCGTTGATGCCCGGCGACAGGGCGCGGCTGGCGACTTCGGTCATCACGATGACGGTCAGGCGCGGATCCTGTTCGAACAGCCGCATGGGCGCGATGCGGAAGCCCCCGCGCAGCGCATCGGCCTGCGCCTCGTCCGGGGTGTCGTCCGGGGTGTCGCCGACCATGTAGGCCAGGGCCATGCCCGACACGATGTAATCGCCGGGTCGGACGGGAATATACAGATCGACCCCCGCCTCGTCGGCCTCGGTCTGCAGGATGTCCTCGAAGATCTGTTCCAGGTAGCCGGCGCTGTGCGCGCTCAGGGCCGGGTGATGGGCCTGCGCCTTGATCTTGTCCATGGGGACGGCATGTCCGCCTAGCGCGGGCCGGTCGACGAAATCGGTCATCACGCGGTTGGCGATGTCCTGGAAATCGGCCACCGTCTGGTCCAGCGATCCCAACCGGGCCAGGTGGTCTATCCAGCGCAGGATCGACACGATCACCACCCCGATCACCACCACCGTCAGCAGGAACAGCAGCGCGCTTTCCGCCTCGCCCATGAAGGGCGTGGCGCGCAGGATGATCCCCAGCAGGGCAAAGACGAAGGCGCCCACGAAATTCGACAGCACCATGTTGGTGACCGTGTCGTCGCGCAGCAACAGCCGCGACCGGGGCGTGACCGAGGAAGAGGCGAACTGGATCGCGCCGGTCAGGATCGACAGCGAGAAAGTCGTCACCGTCAGCATCGACGAGGCCAGGATGTTCAGGATCGTGTCGAGGCTGTCGACCCCCAGCTTGTCGACCAGCCAGTCAGGCACCACCGGCCCCACGATCACCGAGGCGGCCAGCGCCACCAGCGCCAGCGAGGCGATCAGCACGACCCGTGTCGCCAGCCGGCGCAGCACCTGGCCCAGCAGGCGAAAACCCGTTCGCAGCATCATCCGCCTCCTGTCAATGTCCGGCCCCGGGGCTGCGGAACCGGCATCGGCCTGCGCAATCGGGGCATCTTTGGCCGTCGGTTGCGGCCAGGTCACAAGGGTAGCCGGTGCGCCGCGCCGGACAAGCGCTTATCTGTCGCGCGTCGACTGCCGATTGCGCGGACCACGGGCGCAGGTCTTGTCGGGAGTGTTGTCGGGAGTCCTGTCGGGGAGGCAGGTGAAACCGGAACAGGCGGTCCGGGTTTTTTGGCCCCCGCAACATCCGAACGGCGACAGAACCTGTCGCCTTTTGACCAGAATGCCGGTTAACCTGCGGGCAGGATCGCGCCGCAGACCACCCGGAGAGAGTTCATGTCCGTCACCGCCAGAGTCGTTGTCATCGGGGGCGGCGTCGTCGGCTGCTCGGTGCTTTATCACCTGACCAAGCTGGGCTGGTCGGACGTCATGCTGCTGGAACGGTCTGAACTGACGTCGGGGTCGACCTGGCATGCCGCCGGGGGCTTTCACACGCTGAACGGCGACACCAACATGGCCGCGCTGCAGGGCTATACCATCCGCCTTTACAAGGAGCTGGAGGAGATCACGGGCCTGTCCTGCGGGCTGCACCACGTGGGCGGCATCACGCTGGCCGACAACCGCGACCGGTTCGACATGCTGGTGGCGGAACGGGCCAAGCACCGGTTCATGGGGCTTGAGACCGAGATCGTCGGGCCGGAGGAGATCGCGCGGATTGCGCCGATCACCAATACCGACGGTATCATCGGCGCGCTGTACGACCCGCTGGACGGGCACCTGGACCCGTCGGGCACCACCCATGCCTATGCCAAGGCGGCGCGGATGGCCGGTGCCCGGATCGAGACGCATACGAAGGTGGTCGAAACCAACCCGCGCGCCGATGGCACCTGGGACGTGGTCACCGACAAGGGCACCATTCACGCCGAACACGTGGTCAATGCCGCCGGTCTGTGGGCGCGCGAGGTGGCGGCGATGGCGGGCGTCTACCTGCCGCTGCTGCCCATGGCGCACCAGTACATCGTGACGGATGATATCCCCGAGATCTATCACCGGGCCGAGGAACATCCCCACGTGATGGACCCCGCCGGCGAAAGTTACCTGCGCCAGGAAGGGCGCGGCCTGTGCATCGGCTTCTACGAACAGCCCTGCCAGCCCTGGGCGGTGCATGGCACGCCCTGGGATTTCGGCCACGAACTGCTGCCCGACGATTTCGACAAGATCGAGGAGTCGATCGCCTTTGCCTACCGCCGTTTCCCCGTGCTGGAACGCGCCGGGGTCAAATCGGTGATCCACGGCCCGTTCACCTTTGCCCCCGACGGCAACCCGCTGGTCGGCCCGGTGCCGGGCCTGCGCAACTACTGGTCCGCCTGCGCCGTGATGGCCGGGTTTTCCCAGGGCGGCGGCGTGGGCCTGACGCTGGCGCAATGGATGATCGAGGGCGAACCGGAGCGGGACGTCTTTGCCATGGATGTCGCCCGCTTCGGCACCTGGACGACGCCGGATTACACCGTCCCGAAGGTGATCGAGAACTACCAGAAACGGTTTTCCGTCTCTTACCCGAACGAGGAACTGCCCGCCGCGCGCGGGTTCCGGCGCACGGCGATGTATGACGTGTTCGATCGTCTGGGCGCCGTCTGGGGCGCGCAATACGGGCTTGAGGTGCCCAATTACTTCGCCGAAGGCGACGAGCCCCGGTACGAGACGCCGTCGTTTCGCCGGTCCAACGCCTTTGACGCCACCGCGCGCGAGGTCCGCGCCGTGCGCGAGGCGGTGGGGATCAACGAAACCCAGAACTTTGGCAAGTACACCGTGAAAGGCCCCGCCGCGCGGCAATGGCTGGACCGGGTGATGGCGGGCCGGGTGCCGCAGCCGGGGCGCGTGTCGCTCAGCCCCTTGCTGTCCGAAAAGGGCAAGCTGGTGGGCGATTTCACCATCTCCTGCCTGTCGGAGGAATATTTCCAGCTGACCGCGTCCTACGGCGCGCAGGCCTTCCACATGCGCTGGTTCGAACGCCACCTGAACGGCGGCGTCGAGATCGAGAACGTGTCCGACACCCACACCGGGTTCCAGATCGCCGGCCCCATGGCGCGCGAGGTGCTGGCCGCCTGCACGTCCTTCCCGGTGGACAGGCTGAAGTTCCTCGACGTGGCGATGATGGACGTGGGCATGGCGCCCTGCATCGTCCAGCGTCTCAGCTACACCGGCGATCTGGGGTACGAACTCTATTGTTCGCCCATGGTGCAGCGCCACCTGTGGGACGTGCTGTGGGCGGCCGGTCAGCCGATGGGCATGAAACCCTTTGGCATGCGGGCGATGATGTCGCTCAGGCTCGACAAGGGGTTCGGCAGCTGGATGCGGGAATATTCGCCCGATTACACGCCCGGTGAAACCGGGATGGACCGGTTCATCGCCTGGAAGAAACCGGTGGATTTCATCGGGCGCGCCGCGGCCGAGGCGGCGAAGGCGCAGGGCCCGGCGCGCAGGCTGGCCACCTTCATCGTGGACACCGAAGATGCCGACGTGAACGCCTATGAACCGATCTGGCTGGACGGGTCGGTGCAGGGCTTCTGCACCTCGGGCGGCTATTCCCATCACGCGGGCAAGTCGGTCGCCATCGGGTTCCTGCCCGCGGATCGGATCGCCGACGGCCTGAAGGTCGACATCGAGATCCTGGGCAAGATGTGCCCCGCGACAGTGTTTTCCACGCCGCTGTTCGACGCGGACGGCGCGCGGATGCGCGGATGAACGATATCCCGATCCTTTTGCTGGCCGCCGGATCGTCGTCACGGATGCGCGGGCGGGACAAGCTGATGGAAGACGTCGACGGCCAGCCCCTGGTCGCCCGCGCGGCGCGCATCGCGCTGGCCACCGGCGCGCAGGTCTTCGTCACGCTGCCCCCGTCGCCCCATCCCCGTCATGGCGCGCTGCAAGGTCTGCCGGTGCACATCGTCCCGGTGCCCGACGCGGCCGAAGGCATGGGCGCGTCGATCCGCACGGGCATCGCCGCCCTGCCCGCGCACAGCCCCGCCGTCATGGTCCTGCTGGCCGATCTGGCGGACCTGACGACAGAGGATCTGCGGACGGTCCTGAATGCGGTTGAACCTGGCGATGGCGCGAAGATCTGGCGCGGCGCGACAGACGCCGGGCAGCCCGGCCATCCCATCGTCTTCGCCGCGCCCCTGTTCCCGGACCTGGCGCGTCTGGGTGGGGACGAAGGCGGGCGGTCGGTGGTGGCCGCCGCCGGGACCGCGGTGCGCAAGGTGCCCCTGCCCGGCCAGCATGCGCTGGCCGATCTGGACACGCCCGAGGCCTGGTCCGCCTGGCGGGCGGCCCGGGACACCTAGCGGGACAGCCTCCGGATCAGGAAAACAGCACCCGCGCCTCGTGCTTCTTCAGCGCGCGGCGGGCGGCCTGGTAATCTTCAAGCCCGTTTTCGGTCTGCAATTCGGGGAACAGTTCAAAGATCTCGGTCCGCTGGGCATTGCCGATCCCGGCCAGCGAATAATCCCCCGGCTGAAAGGTTTCGGTCCAGGCCCCGTCCGACAGCACCACTTCGTGGTTGTCGAACATCATGTGCAGATAGCTGGTCCGGGTGACGTCGACGGTATCCACCCCAGGCATGCCGGTCAGGTGCTTGGCGGCGACCAGAACCTCGCTTTCGTCGAAATACAGCGCGGTGCGGTCATTGGCGACCAGCACGCGGTGGTTGGGCGACAGCATCATGTCGCGTTCCGGCAGGTCGTTGCCAAGCGCGCCCTTGCGGATCCGCACCGGACGCAGGTGGCGGGCCCTGGCCAGGTCCCCGGCGTTCAGGTTGCGCTGACCCAGCCAGCGGATTTCCTGGATGCCATTGTCGCGGGTGACGACCCGGTCGCCGACCTTCAGCGTTTCCACCGGCTTTTCGCCCCGGGGCGTCGCGATCAGCGTGCCGGGAGTGAAACAGATGACCACCTTTTCGATATTGGTGAAGGTGGCGGTGCCGGTTTCGTCACCGTCCCTGTCGTAGAAATGCACGGTGCCGGATTCCGGGTCGGCCGCATCGTATTCCACCTTGGCCGAGCCGCCCGGATTGACCGTCTGCGCCACGCCGGTCAGGTCCAGCACGTCGATATCGCCGTCGTCGGGGTCTTCGCCGCCGTCGATCACGTCGCCTTCGCCGATGTCGACAAAGGTGTCGTCGCCGTAATCGCCGAACAGCTGGTCCGCCCCGTCGCCATCCGTGCCCGCATCGCCCGAGATCGTGTCGTTGCCGTTGCCGCCATGGACGGTGTCGCTGTCCGCGCCGCCCGCCAGCACGTCGTCGCCGCCTTCGCCGTACAGCGTGTCGTTCCCGTCGTCGCCCAGCAGCGTGTCGTCGCCGTCCGCGTCCACATCGGTCGCGTCGAAATAGACGTCCGTGATGGTGATGCCCGAATTGTCGTTGCCGTTCTGGTCATGCGAGATGACGATGGACGACACCGGGCCGGCGATTTCGACCAGGACCGAATTCGACAGATCGTCGGGGTCGGAATAATTGTCGCCGTGGCCTTGTTGCGCCGTGTCGCCGCCCGTCACCGTGTCGGTGTCGGTCAACTTCAGGTTCGATCCGACCGTCAGCGAAATCTCGACCGGATGGCCGTCGGCGTCGTAGGCGGTGATCTTGACCACGCCGTCGCCGTCCAGGTCGTTGACCCGGAAGGACACGTTGTCCACCTCGGACGAAAAGCTCAGCTGGTAATCGGCGTCGTTGCAGTCACCGTTCAGAACCGACGAGAAGGCGCTGTTTGGGTCGATGTCGGCGCCGTCGATGCCGTCGGTCGCCTGGGTTTCGGTGTCGTAGGTGTTGCTGACGCCCCGGTCGGAATTCAGCACCCTGAAGGTGACGTCGACCGACCCGGTGTTCTGGGTGAAGCCGTGGCTCAGGCTGTCGCCGTCCTCGATCGGCGCGGGGCCGTTCGGATCGGGGGCCCCGGACCACTGGAACACCTCGCGCCCGGTGCTTTCGCCGTCGTAATCGCTGTCGCCATACAGAACGTCGTCGCCGTCACCGCCCGACAGCGTGTCGTCGCCGGAACCGCCATAGACGGTGTCGTCGCCTTCGCCGGCATCCACCGTGTCATCGCCCGCACCGGCGGCCACGATGTCGTCGTCGCCCGACTGGCCCGGCAGGATCGCGTCGTCATTGTCGATCCGGTCACCATCCGGGTCGCCGTCGTAATCCAGGTCGATCCGGTCGTCGCCTTCGGTGCCCTCGACAACGCCGTCGCCGTCCTTCAGCACATCCGCGTCGTAGACGGCGACATAGTCGATGGTGCCGGCAAAGCCATGGTCATACTGGCCGTCGTCGTATTCCCGCGCGCCCAGGGTAAAGCTTTGGCCGTCGTTGTCGCCGATATCCATGGTGAGGTTGGCGTCGATGTCGACCGTTTCCTCGGTGCCGTCGGTGATGTTGACCACCTTCAGCGATCCGCCGTCGGTATCCGACCAGGTATAGAACACCTGCACATCGTCGCCTTCGTCGAAGACCCCGTCCGAGGTCGACACGCAGATCTCGGTCCCGTCGGACACGTGCTGTACCTCGACCGCGCCGTCGGAAGTGACGCGGATGTCCAGGAACCCTTCGGTATAGCGGTCGTTGTATTCGCCGCGGCTGACCAGCGTGTCGGTGCCCGAAGACGACGATTGCGAGAACCCGAGCATGATCGTGCCCTCGTCCAGGTCGAAGGGCGCGTCGGTGCCGTTCACTTCGAAATAGGTGCGGCCGTTGGTGTAAAGGTCGCCGTTCCAGGCACCCGATCCGTGAAAGCTGCCGTCCTGGGCGACGCCGTCGTCAAGACCGGTGTCGTCGTTCTCGCCCCCGGGCAGGAAATCCCACAGGCCGACAAGGTTTGCCGAATAGATATTGTCAAATTCCTCGACCGAGCCGGGCGTCGTACTGTGCGTCATCTTTCACTCCTTGGCAGCACCGAAGTGCTTCCGCCCGAAAACGGCGGCCTTTGCCCCCTGGCGCGACCCGGTTGGTCAGCGGTCATTCGCGACACACGTGCACATGGCACGACCCATCCGGCCGGTGCCCGACCTTGTCGGGCTCCGTCACAACGGGACGCCCGGCGCAAATACCGGGCCTCCGACCTTCCAGTGTCCCCAAAGCGCCGAAATCGGCGCCGTCACGAATGGTCGCGATTGCGACCGGCAGTCTTCGCCCCGCAGTAGGGCTATCGCCTGACTATCGCCGCATTTGCATCGATCAAAGCGAAAAAGCGTCTCAAAAATTCCACTATTTGCCCCGAAAGGGCCTGTTACAGCTTATGGTAGAGTTGACCTTCTGCACATCGCACCGACCGACACGGGCGTGACTTCGGCATATAGCCTTGATTCAAATGACATTTCCCAAACGTCCTACGCAGGCGGCCAGGCCGGGATGGCCCGTCGGACTGGCGTCGCGGAAAAAGGATGCAATGGTTAACAAATCCGCGACCCAAGCGCGCAGGCAGGGCGCGCGGCGGTGGATTGTCCCTTGCTTCGGGGAAATCCGGCGATGGATCAGGGATTGTGCAGGGCGGCAGGCGAACAGACCGGGAATCGTGGCGCTTTGCAGTGGAAACCGCGCGCCCGGCACGCCCCGTTCAAATCCCGCCTGCCCCGGTTTCAGCCGGTTCTGGCCAGGATATCGACCACCATCGTGATCTCGCCTTCCGTCAGGTCGACGGCGCCGGGAAGTCCGATATGGGTCGCGCTCAATGCTTCGGTCACGGGAAGATCATCGTGCCCACGCGCCGCCAGGAAGGGTTCCAGGTGCAGGCCCCGCCCGTACCAGCGGCGGCTGCCGATCCCGGCCTCGGCCAGCCGCGCGCAGACCCGGTCGGCAACGCCGTCGTCGTTGCAGTCGAACAGCACGTAGGCGCCGCTGATTTCGGGGGTGGTGCGCAGGGTGCCGGGCAGCGGGCCGGCGGCCCGGGCCGCGGCCTGATAGCATTCGGCCACCGCCGCCAGCCGCGCCCGCCGTTCGCCCCACTGGTCCAGCTGGGCCAGGCCGACGGCGGCGTGATAATCGCTGAGCTTGCCGTTGAACCCGTCGAATTCGCAGCGCCGCGCATCGCTCATCCCGAAGTTCGATATCAGCACCGACCGCAGCCACCCCTTGGGCGCGCGCCACAGCACCGCGCCCCCTTCAGCCGTGGAAAACGCCTTGGTGGCATGCAGGCTCAGCGTGACGGGCAGATCGGCGCTGATCAGGCCGGGTTCCCGTTCGAACTGTTCGAAGGACGCGGCGGCATCGACCACCACCGGACAACCGGTCTGGTCCTGAAACGCCTCCCACGCGGCAATGTCGGGCCGCTTGCCATAGGCGGCGACGGTGATCACCACCCCGGCCCGTTCCAGCGCCGGATGGAAGGCCAGCGCGCCGGGGTCCAGCATCCAGGTCTCGGGATCGACATCCAGGAAAAAGGGCGTGTACCCGCAGCGCATCGCCGCCTGCGCGGTGGCCACGAAACTGTAGGCCGGCATCAGCGCCAGCGGACGTTCGGACGGCGCGGCGCCCGCATGGGCCAGGATTGCCGCCTCGATCGCGGCGGTGCCGTTGGACAGCAGCGCGACCGAAAATTCCTCGGCCCCGAACTGCGCGCCCAGACGCTTTTCCAGCTCCCACACCAGCGGACCACGGTTCGAATACCAGCGCGACGCGTCGATCCGATCGAGGTAAGGCGCGATGGCGGCATGGGTCGGCAGCAGCGGCCGCTGCACCTGTGTCAGGGAAACCGAGGCGGAATTGTGGCCCTTATGACCTGACACGCGTCCCAAACCCATCGTCCCCCCAAGGCACCCGCCGGTCCACGGCGTTGCCCAACTGCGTAGCAAAGGGACAATTTCCGGTCAACGCAGAGAGTGGCCCGAACCTGCCGCGGCGGTCCGGTTTAACCTTTGCGCAAGGCGGTGTATGGCGTCATCGACCGTCACATGGTGGTCATGCGGCTGTCGCGCCACACGTATAAGGCGGGTCGTCGCGCGCGTCCCCCGCACCAGGCGGTCGGGGCGCTGACAGGCGCGGTTACGGGCAGAAAAGGATCTCGGTAAATGTGGCTTTCGAATGCAACCCTTGTCGGACCCGATGCGGTCTATTCCGGAGCCATCAGGATCGCCGACGGGCGGATCGAGGAGATCACGCGGGACCCGGTCGACGGCGAGGCGATCGATTGCCAGGGCATGCTGCTGACGCCGGGGCTGATCGACATGCACGGCGACATGATCGAACAGGAACTTGAACCGCGCGCGCAGGTGCATTTCCCCACCGATGTGGCGCTGAACGCGCTGGACCTGCGACTGGCGGCCTCGGGCGTGACCACGGCCTATGCGGCGGTCTCCTTCGCGGCCGGCACCTCCAAGGGGCAGCGGCGGTCCTATGATCACACGTCCGACGTGATCCGCGCGCTGGATGCCGCGCGGCCCCGGCTGAGGGTCGATCACAAGGTCCACGCGCGCTTTGACATCACCTTCCAGGACGCGCTGGCCGTGGTCGAGGCGCTGATCGAGGACGGCACCGTCGACCTGGTGTCGCTGATGGATCACACGCCGGGCCAGGGGCAGTACCGCGACATCGAACGCTTTGCCCGGCAGCTGGCCTATGCGCGCGGCATCGAACAGGGACAGGCCGAACAGCTGGTCGCCGACAAGATCGCCGACCGCGCCCGCCCGGCCGAGGTGATCGCCGCGACGCTGCGCGACATCGCCGACCTGTGCGCGCGTTCCGGCGTGCCGATGGCGTCCCACGACGACGACACCCCCGAAAAGGTCGAACTGATGGCCGGCCTTGGCGTGCGGATCAGCGAATTCCCGGTGACCGAGGACGCCGCCGCCGCCTGCCGCGCCCACGGTCTGGTCACCGCCATGGGCGCGCCGAACGCGCTGCGCGGCCAGTCCTATTCCGGCAACCTCTCGGCGCGGCAGGCTCATGCCCTGGGCCACCTGGACATCCTGGCCGCCGATTATCACCCCGCCGCCATCATGCCCGCCCTGCTGATCCTGGCCGAAACCGATCCGCGCGGCCTGCCCGGCGCCGTCGCCATGGCCACCGACACGCCGGCGCGCGCGCTTGGCCTGTCGGATCGCGGCCGGCTGGAACCGGGCCTGCGCGCCGACCTCGCCGTGTTCGATCCGTCCAGCGCCGGGCGCTGCCTGGCGGTCTGGTCGGCGGGCCGGCTGATACATTGGGATGGCACGCTTAGGATGTAATAGGCCTTGTCACTGGCCATATGACGGTCGGATGACAAGGTTCCCGCCTTTGTGAAATTGTCTTTCACACAGGCGTCAACGGGCTGTCATCTTCGACACCTAGACACCTCCGGACCAACACCGGAGTGCCCGTGTCATGACCACCACCCTGTCCCTGTCCGGCGTCACCCGGCATTTCGGCGACACCCGCGCCGTGGATGGCGTGACGCTTCAGATCCGGCAGGGCCAGTTCGTGGGCGTCATCGGCCGCTCGGGCGCCGGCAAATCCACGCTTCTGCGCCTGATCAACCGGCTTATCGACCCCTCCGAGGGGTCGATTTCGTTTGACGGGGCCGAGATCACGACCCTGAAGGGCAGATCCCTGCGCCACTGGCGCCGCGATTGCGCGATGATCTTCCAGCAGTTCAACCTGGTCGACCGGCTGGACGTGCTGACCAACGTGCTGATCGGGCGGCTGGCGGACCATGGGTTCCTGTCGTCCATGGCGATGCGGTTTTCCGACGCGGAACGGACCATGGCGCTGATGGCGCTGGACCGGCTGGACCTGGTGCCGCAGGCGCTGCAGCGGGCCGGCACGCTGTCGGGCGGGCAACAGCAGCGCGTGGCGATCGCCAAGGCGCTGGTGCAACAGCCGAAAATCATGCTGGCGGATGAACCCATTGCTTCGCTCGATCCGGCCAACGCGACCCGGGTGATGGACGGGCTGAAGGCGATCAACCGCGTCGACGGGATCACCGTTCTGGTCAACCTGCACACATTGGACACCGCGCGCGCCTATTGCGACCGGATCATCGCGATGCGCGCCGGGCGGGTCATGTTCGACGGCACCGCCGCGCAGCTGACCGACGGCGTGGTGCGCGACATCTACGGCACCGACGGTCTGGCCGAGTTCAACGAGGCCGTCACGTCCACATCCGCCCGGCTGCACGCGCCGGCCTGATCCAACGACACAGCAGACACCAAACGCTTTCAGGGGGACACACCATGCGTTTCATCACTGCCACGGCATTCGCCGCGCTGATCGCCGCTCCGGCTTTCGCCGACGGCTGGAAGGACGACTACCAGGTCATCAAGTTCGGCATCCTGTCGGGAGAGAACGAAAAGGACCGCCTGATGCGCAACGAACCGCTGCGCGTCTTCCTGGAAGACAAGCTGGGCGTGAAGGTCGAGATCTTTACCGCCGGCAATTACGACGGCGTGATCCAGGCCATGGCCGCCGACCAGATCGAGGTCGCCCGCTTCGGCTCGTCCTCTTACGCGGCGGTCTATACCGCGACCGACGGCGGCGTGGAACCGACGCTGACGGCGATCCAGAAGGACGGATCGACGGGGTATTATTCCATCGTGGTGACCCGCTGCGACAGCGGGATCCAAAGCCTGGCGGACGCCAAGGGCAAGATCCACGCCTTCGCCGACCCGGATTCGACCTCGGGTTACGCGGTGCCCTATTACAACATGATCACCAAGGAAGGCTTCAAGCCCGAGGAATATTTCGGCACCGTCACCTTTGGCGGCAGCCACGAGGCCGACGTGCAGGGCGTCTACCAGGGCACCTTCGATACCGCGTCGACCTACCAGAACAACGATGCCGACGGGATCTACCAGCGCATGGAAGCCAAGGGGATGATCGACAAGGGCGTGATCTGCAAGATCTGGGAAAGCCCCGAGATCACGTCGGGCCCCTGGACCTTCCGCACCAACCTGCCCCCGGAGATGATCGAGGACGTGACCGCCGCGATCGAGTCCTTCCCGACCGAAGACCCGGACGGCTATGCGCTTTATTCCTCGTTCAGCGCGGATGACCCGAACCCCGAGGTCGGCTTTACCCGCGTCGATCACGACCGCTACCAGTGGATCGTCGACATGCGCGACTGGATCAAGAAGCAGCGCCGCGGCTCGTAAGATGGGTCAATGACCCATCCTACGCAGGACATCACGTAGGATGGGTCGTCCCGACCCATCGTTCCCACCGGACAGGATCATGACCGCCCTCACCGCCCCCCTTTCCAGTCCGCTCAGCACCGATATCGCCCGGTTCGAAGCCGACTACGCCCGCCTGCGCCGCCAGCAGCGCCGCGCCTGGCTGATCGGTACGACACTGCTGATCCTGCTCTTCGCCCTCACCGCCTGGCTGGGCGATTTCTTTCGCGTCACGCAAGTGACCCTGCCGGACGGGTCACGCGACTGGCGCTGGGTCCTGCCCGCCGGCATCCCGCGCCTGGGCGAATTCGTCGAACGCACCATCCCGACGCTGCGCTGGAACAGCCTTGGCGGCGATATCGCCAACTGGTTCTGGCGCTGGCAGACTTGGGCCCGGCTGCTGATGGAAACGATCCTCATCGCCTTCATGGCGACCACCCTGGGCGTGATCGGCGGCTTTGTCCTGTCCTTCCCCGCCGCGCGCAACCTCGCGCCCAACCGGTGGGTCCTCTGGATCGCGCGCCGCTACCTGGAAATCGCGCGCACCGTGCCCGACATCGTCTGGGCGCTGATCTTCGTCTACTGCTTCTCGGTCGGGCCCATGGCCGGGGTCCTGGCCATCGGGCTGCACGCCACCGGCGCCCTGGGCAAGCTCTATTCCGAGGTCAACGAGAACATCGAGATGGGGCCATTGGACGGCGTCAAGGCCGCCGGCGGCAGCTGGTTCGACCAGATCCGCTATGGCGCCGTGCCCCAGGTCCTGCCCAACATCGTCAGCTACACGCTGCTCCGGTTCGAGATCAACGTGCGCTCGTCGTCGATCATCGGCTATGTCGGCGCCGGCGGGCTGGGCCAGGAGTTCCGCACCGCCATGTCGTTCCAGGAATACACCGACCTGTCCGCGCTGTTCCTCATCATCCTGGTGACCGTCAGCGTCATCGACTACGGGTCCGAAAAGCTGCGCCACCGCATCATCGGACTGGACGCCCGCCCATGACACGCCCCACCGACGCCCAGATCAGCGCCATGATGCAAGCCCATCCGCTGGCCTTCCGCGACCCCGCACCGGTACGCAATCGCAAGATCGCGCTGTGGGCGGCGTTCATCGCGCTGTTTGCCTGGTGCATCTACGACTTCAACATCACGCCCGCCCGCATCGCCGAAGGCATGGGCCGTTTCGGACGCGTGCTATCCTTCATGTTCCCGCCCCATGTCTGGCAAACCTGGGCCGAATGGTCCGAGATCCTGAAAGGGCTGGGTGAAACCCTGTCGATGGCCTTCCTTGGCACGGGGCTGGGCGCCATCGTGGCCTTTCCGCTCAGCTTCCTGGGCGCCAGCACGATCAACCGCATCTTCTGGTTCCGCATGGCCGTCCGGCGGGGGTTCGACGTGATCCGCGCGTTCGAAACCCTGATCCTCGCGCTGATCTTCATCCGCGCCTTCGGCCTTGGCCCCTTGGCCGGCATCCTCGCCATCGCGGTGTCCGAAATCGGCACCCTGGCCAAGCTGTTCTCGGAAGCGCTGGAAAACACCTCCGACAAGCCGGCCGAAGGCGTTGTCGCGTCGGGCGGATCGCGGCCGCAGACCATCCGCTACGCGATCCTGCCGCAGGTGCTGCCCGTCTATGTCTCGATCCTGCTCTACAATTTCGAATCCAACGTCCGGTCCGGCACGATCCTGGGCATCGTCGGCGCCGGGGGCATCGGCTTCCTGCTGTCGGACCGGATCGCGGCCTATCGCTGGGACGAGGCCTGGATGATCATCTTCCTGATCATCGCCATGGTCTACGTGATCGACTGGCTGTCGGGACAGATCCGCAAGGCGCTGATTGGCGAATGGACCGGCGCGCGGTAAATCCCGCCCCATGCGGCGGATCATGATCATCGGCGGCCCTGCCTCGGGCAAGAGCACGCTCGCCCGCGCGATGGGCGCGCGGCTGGGCTTGCCGGTCTTTCACATGGACCATATCCACTGGCGCCCCGGCTGGATCGAACGCAGCCCGGGCGATAAGATGGCGCTGGTGAAACAGGTCGTGGCGCAGGAGTCCTGGGTGTTCGAGGGCGGCCATTCCGCCAGCAATCACCTGCGCCTAGCCCGCGCCGACCTGCTGATCTGGCTCGACGTGCCGGTCACGCTGCGGCTCTGGCGGGCCGCGCGGCGCACGATCCGCGACCGCGGCCGGGTGCGCCCGGACATGCAGCGGGATTGCCCGGAAACGGTCGCCATGCTGCCGGCGTTCTTGCGCTTTATCTGGACCACGCACCGAAGCAGCCGCGCCAAGGCGCGCGCCAGCTTCCAGGCGGCGACCATCCCCAAGCACCGCCTGACACGCCTTGCCGAAATCAACACCTACCTGGAGACCCTGACATGAGCGGAGCCGGTTCCAAGGCCCACTTGTCCGAAACCCCCACCATCCACGAGACCGCGCAGGTGGTCGATTGCACGCTTGGCGCCTGGACCGAAGTCGGCAAGGGCACACAGATGCGGCAATCCGAGATGGGGGATTATTCGTACATCACGCAGGATTGCCACGTGGTCTGGACGACGATCGGAAAATACTGTTCGATCGCCAACGCGACGCGGATCAACCCGGGCAACCACCCGACGTGGCGGATCTGCCAGCATCATTCCGTCTACCGTTCGCAAGCCTACGACATGGGACCGGACGATGCGGATTTCTTTCAGTGGCGAAAGGATCACTGGGTGACGATCGGTCACGACGTCTGGATCGGCCATGGGGTCACGATCACCGCCGGGGTCACGGTGGGCACCGGTGCCGTCATCGGCGCGGGCGCCGTGGTGACCCGCGATGTCGCCCCCTACACCGTCGTCGGCGGCGTGCCCGCCCGGGTGCTTAAGCGCCGCTTCACCGAAGCCCAGGCCGACCGCCTGATGCGGCTTGCCTGGTGGGACTGGCCGCGCGAGAAATTCATCGACGCGCTGCCCGATATCCGCGCGCTTTCGGTCGACCAGTTCCTCGCCGCATACGAGCCCGCATGAGGGACGAGGCAGCCGAAGACGACAGGGTTGCCGCCCCGCCCGCGCACACGCCCAAACCGGCGCCGAAGCGCAAGGTCATCGACACCGGGTTCATCATCCTGTGCACCCTGACGCTGTCGGCCGCCGTCGCCGTGGGCGTTCTGAAGGGCTGGGACCGGGTGCTGGTCCATTCGATCGAAGGCCTGTGGTTCGTGGGCGAACTGCTGCCCAAGATCGCCTGCGGGGTCTTCGTGGCCTCGGCCCTGCCCCTGGTTCTGCCGCGCGAGACGGTGGCGAAATGGATCGGCCCCGACAGTGGCACGCGCGGGCTTGTCTGTGCGGCGCTGGCCGGCGCGGTGATCCCGGGCGGTCCGATGATGACCTTCCCGCTGGCCGCCGGCATGCTCGCCGCCGGCGCCGACATCGCCGCCGCGCTCACCTGTGTCACGGCGTGGAGCCTTTATGGCCTGAACCGCACCCTGATCTGGGAACTGTCGTTCCTGCCCGCCGACCTTGTCGGGCTCAGGGTGCTGATCTGCCTGCCCTTTCCGGTACTGGTGGGATGGGTCGCGCGGAAGATGACCGCATGAACATCGTCATCGGCACCCTCCTGCTTCTGGTCCTCTCGGTGGTCTTCTACCGCAAGCTCACGCCCGACCAGCGCCCGCAGGCCTTTGCCAATGCCCGCGCCACGATGGCCTTCACCCTGCCCCGCATCGTCGTGGCCCTGCTGGGCGCCGGGCTGTTCGCCGAACTCCTGCCCGCCGACCATGTCCAGACGCTGTTCGGCACGGGGGGCGGGATCAAGGGCCTGCTGCTGGCCGCGCTTCTGGGCCCGGCCACCCCCGGCGGCGCCTTCGTCAGCTTTGCCATCGGCGCGGCGGCGCTGAAGGCCGGGGCCAGCGTGCCGGCGGTGCTGACCTACGTGACCTCATGGGGGCTGTTCTCGCTGACCAAGATCCTGACCTACGAACTGCCGATCATGGGCGCCCGGGTCATGTGGTTCCGTGTGGCGCTCTCCTGGCCGATCCCGCTGATCACCGGCGGCCTCGCGCTGCTGCTGGCGTGATCCGTTGACCCGACGCACCCGCCTCCGCCGCACGCGGGGTGGGCGGGCGGGAGCGTGTGGCGGAGGCGGTCCCGCCCCCGCACCGGCTCACACCCTTGCGCTCAGCAGAACCGTCTCCCACCGCAGCTCGAACGCCCCGTGGCCGTGATGCGCCGCGCAGATCTCCTCGAACCGGGTCCTGAACGCGGTCAGCCCGATGGCCCGCACCACGTCCACCACCACCGACCGCGTCAGGTACAGATCCAGCAGATCGCCCGTCCGCACCGTCTCGGCCCAGGGATAGACCCGTTCCACCGCATTCGGAAACCCATGCTCCTGACCCAGTTCGGACGGATCCGGCGTCTTGGCCCGTTCCCATTTCGCCATGTCCCGCATCATCTCGGACTGGCTGGACAGAAAGCCGTCGATCTCGGCCACCGCGCCCTCGGCCTTGCGCCGGTTGCGCGCCAGCCCCAGCACGCCGCCCGGCACCAGCAACCGCCGCGCCTCGGCGAGGAACGCCGCGCGATCGAACCAGTGCACCGCCGTGAAGGCCGTCACCAGCCCGGCGCAGGCATCGGGCAACCGGATCGCCTCGGCCATCGACGGGTTGGCCTGAAAGTTCGGATACCCCTGCAGCCGCCGCGACAGCACCCGGCGCATGTCATTGCCCGGCTCCACCCCGATCACCATCCAGGCGCCCGGCAGGTGATCCAGCAGCCCTTGCGTCGAAATCCCGGTCCCCGCGCCGACATCGACGGCAAAATGCGCGCCCTGCGGCACCTCGCCCGCCAGATCCCGGAACACCGCCGCCGGATAGGGCCGCCGATAGGCGTCATAGGCCTCGGCCAGGCCGTCGAAACGGCTGGCGTTACCCTCCATTCGGCTGCGCGCGATAGGCGGGCCGCCCGCCGACCCAGGTTTCGCGGATCCGCGGTATGCCGCCCTCGGGCCAGTCCAGCAGAACCAGGTCCGCGCGCAGCCCCTCGGCCAGCCGCCCCCGATCCGCCAGCCCCATGGCCCGCGCCGGCCCGGTCGACACCAGCTTCCACAACTCGTGCCTTGCCGCGCGCTTTTCATCATCCAGCCGCGCGACCCCGGCCAGCATGGCCGGATAGAAGTAGTCGGACGCCAGCGCATCGCACAGCCCCGCCTCCACCATGTCGCCCGCCCCGAGCGAGCCGATATGGCTGCCGCCCCGCACCGCGTTGGGCGCGCCAAAGGCGATCAGGTCACCCGCCGCCCGCGCCGCATCCGTCACCGGCCGGGTCATCGGAAATTCCGACACCCGCGCCCCGATCCCGCGGTAGAAATCCCGCGTCTCGGCGCGCGTATCGTCATGGCTCAGCATCGGCGCGCCCTTGTCGCGCGCCATCTCGGCCACGCGCGCGATCATCCCCGGCACCTCGATCCGCCTGTCCCATATCCGGGACAGCAATTCGATATACGAGACATCCGACAACCCCGACCGCTGCGCGCTCTTGGCACAGCGCAGCTTCATCCGGTCATCGTCCAGCGCGGCGATGGCGAAATCGGGGGAATGTTCGAACGCCCTTTCCTGGATCGGCAAATCATAGGCGCGCATGGTCATCGAGGTATGATCGTTGAAGGCGACCGCCGGCGTGAAGGGCCCGGCCATCGCCTCTTCCATCACCGGCAACGCCTCGAAGGCAAAGGTCTCCCACCGCAGCTGCACCCGGTTTTCCACCAGCAGATGCGGCGTCAGCGCCCTCAGCGCGCGGATCATCGACAGCCCGCGGTTCACGTCGCGCAGCCCCGGTTCCCACCCCAGCGTCAACGCGTGATAGGCCGTGGCGATGCCGTTGGCGGCCAGTTGCCTGTCGGTATCGATCAGCGCGGCATCAAGCGGAAAGAACACGTTCGGGCGCGGCATCACCTGGCGTTCGAACGCATCGCCATGAATGTCCACCAGCGCCGGCGCCAGCACATGCCCGGCGGCGCCCGCGACCTCGGGGCCCTGCAGGTCCGACCCGATCTCGACGATCCGCCCGTCCTCGACCCGCAGATCGCCGGTCTCGATCCCGTTTTCCAGGATCAGCCTGACTCCCTTGAAAATCATTCACACGTCTCCTGTCCGTCGCGTCCGACCGGTCGGGGCCCCGGGGGGCAAACCCGCGCGGATGCGTGGCCGGACCGGATCATGCATTCATGTCACCTGTATGAAGCTTGGGCAACGCAGGCATCGCTGCGATGACAGGGCAATGAAGTCCTTGTCGTCGTTTCAGAAAAACTTCACGCTTGCGATACGCAAACGTCATCATCCGTCGATCCCTAGGGCCCTTACAAGAGCCATCCCGCCGCCGGGCCTTGCCCCAAGGACCGCAGATCCAAGACCGGAGATCCCCATGCGCCCCATCCTGACCCGGACCGTTGCCCTGATCGAATCTCCCACCCGGGACCAGCGCGCCGCCGCCGCCGCGACCGGTGGCGACCGGGCCGCCCATGACGCGATGCAGGCCGCATGGCCCTGCCTGAACACCTTTGAACTGGCCCAACCCGCCGCCCCCCTGCCGGCCCCGACCGAGCTGACGGTCTGCGCCTGGAACATCGAACGCTGCAAGCGGGTGGACGACACGGCAGCCGTCCTGCGCGCCGCCGGCGCCGACGTGGTCCTGGCGACCGAAATGGATCTGGGCATGGCCCGTTCCGGCCAGCGCCACACCACCCGCGACCTCGCCGATGCGCTGGGAATGGGGTACATCTACGGCACCGAATTCGTCGAACTGGGCACCGGCGATCCCTTCGAGACCGCCGAATTCGTCGGCGTGCCCAACGACTACGGGCTGCACGGCAACGCGATCCTGTCGCGCTATCCGCTGATCGCCCCCTGCCTGATCCCGCTGGACGACGGCGGCCTCTGGTACGTGACCAACCCCAAGGGCGACGGCCAGCACCGCGTCGGCGGACGCATGGCGATGGCGGCACAGATCGAAACAGCGCGCGGCCCCCTGACGCTGGCGGCGGCCCATTACGAAAGCGAAAGCGACCCCGCGCTGCGCGCCGAACAGACGCGCATCCTGCTTCACGGCCTGTCATCCACCTATGGCCACGGCCCTGCGGTGATCGGCGGCGACCTGAACACCAACTGGCTGGCCGACGGCACCCGCACCGCGGCCCAGATCACCGCCGACCCGGGCGCCGTCGAACCCGCCTTCGCCCATTTTGCCAAGGCCGGCTTTGACTGGCGCGGCGCGGTCACCCCGGGTTTCACCACCCGCGGCGCCCCGGGCCGCCCGGCGAAATACCCGCTGATGGTACTCGACTGGCTGCTGGTGCGCGGCGTGTCCCCGTTCCAGCCCCGGATCTGGCCGGCGCTGTCGTCCTCGGGCCAGTACCTGTCGGATCACGAGATGCTGAGCGTGCGCATCGTCGCATGACCCCGAAAAGCCACCCGCCGATCCGGATGCAAATCCTGGATACCGACCGTCCCGCCCGTGACCCGGTCGGTCCGGGGTATTTGGAAAGAGAAAGAAGCAGCAGTCAGCGCCCTTGACGGCCGGCACAAAACGGAAAGGTCGTGGGGCGGGTTTTGTACGAAACGGCCAATATCTTCTTCTTGGCCCAAATACCTCCGGGGGTTCGGGGGCAGCGCCCCCGATCAGGCCCGACGTCGACGTCCGCCCGACCGGCCGCGCCGGGCACCGCCGTCCCCGCCCGCGCCGGCCGGCTTGTTGAAGGCAATCCAGTCGGCGCCATGCGCGTCGCGGTCGAACAGCAGGTTGGCGGCGCGGATCGCCTCCATCTCCTTGCCCGGGCGCGGCAGGGTGGAGCCAAGACCGAAGAGCGTCACGAAGGTCTCGTCGTCGATATCCTCGGGCAGGATGATGCCGGCGGCCAGCACCTCTGCCTTCTTCTCGGCGATCTTCGCCCGGGTCACCGGCAGCGCCACCGGGTTCATGATGGCCGACGTCATCCCGGCCCCCATGGCCATGGGCAGGAAGGCGTTGTTGATCCCGTGCCGGTTCGGCAGCCCGAAGGAGATGTTCGAGGCCCCGCAGGTGGTGTTCACACCCAGTTCCTCGCGCAGGCGACGCACCAGGGTGAAGACCTGGTGTCCCGCCGTCGCCATGGCGCCGATCGGCATGACCAGCGGGTCGACCACGATGTCATGGGCCGGGATGCCGTGGTCCGACGCGCGTTCCACGATCTTCTTCGCCACGGCGAACCGCACGTCCGGATCCTCGGAAATGCCGGTGTCGTCGTTGGAAATCGCCACCACCGGCACGTTGTACTTCTTCACCAGCGGCAGGATCAGCTCCATCCGCTCCTCTTCGCCGGTCACCGAGTTCAGCAAGGGCCGGCCCTCGCAGACCTCCAGCCCCGCCTCAAGCGCGCCCGGGACCGAGCTGTCGATGCACAGCGGAATGTCGACCAGCGATTGAACCAGCTTCAGCACCGCGACCATCAGCGGCGGTTCGGTTTCGTTCGGGTTGGGGTTGGAATTGTAGACCACGCCCGCGTTGATATCGAGCACGCTCGCCCCCGCCGCCACCTGCGCCAGCGCATCCCGTTCCACGGTGGAAAAATCGCCCGCTTCCAGTTCCGCGGCCAGCTTCTTGCGCCCCGTCGGGTTGATCCGTTCGCCGATCACGCAAAAAGGCTGATCAAAGCCGATGATGGCGGTCTTCGATTTCGATTCGACGATGGTGCGGGTCATGACATGGCCTTTCTCGCAAGACGCGCGAGGATATCCTCCATCCCGGCGTCGGTGAAATCGTGAACGCTTGTATGGGCGCCCGCGGCGCGCAGCGTGTCATGGCTGGCGCTGGACCTTATGCCCACCGTGTAAGCCCCCGAGGCGCGCGCGGCGCGGGTGCCCGACGGGCTGTCCTCGAAGGCGATGCAGACTTCGGGCGGGACGCCCAGGGCGCGCATGGCGGCCAGGTAGGGTTCCGGATCCGGCTTGCCGCGCGCGCATTCCTCGCCGATCACCAGCACGTCGAAGGCATCGCGCAGTCCGATCGCCCGCAGCATGTGTTCGGCGTTGTCGCGCGGCGCATTGGTGACGACGCCAACCTGCCAGCCCGCTTTCCCGGCGCGCTCCAGCAGCGCCTCGGCCCCCGGCATCGGCGGTACCCGGCCCGACAGGCGGTCGCGGAACCGCGCTTCCTTTTCGTCCGACAGCGCCTTGGCATCGGCGTCGGGAAAGAAGGCCGGAAACATGTCCAGGTTGGACCGGCCATGGATATTGGCGTTGTAGAAGTCCAGGTCGATGACCTGGCCGCGTTCGGCGAAGAAATCGGCGAAGACTTCGAAATGCAGGGCGTCCGAATGGATCAGCGTGCCGTCCAGGTCGAACAGCAGCGCACCCGAAACATCCCCCGACACATCCCCCGTCACCGCGCCAGAGCCGCCGGCACCGCTGCCGATCCGCCGTTCGCCATTGCCCATTCCGCGTTGGTCCTTATGCCTCCCAGGGGGAAGAAATGCACCTGGGTGATGTTGAAATCAGGGGTCTGCGCCCGGTGGGCGGCCAGGGCCGTGATCACATCCGTGGGCTCGTATGGCAAGAGAAGTTTGGTGACATCCATCGCCCGCTTCTGCAGCACCTTCAGCGACGGGCCGACCCCGCAGGCAATGGCGAACCTGATCAGCGTCTGCAGCTTGGCGGGCCCCGCGATGCCGATATGGATCGGCAGATCGACACCGGCGGCCTTCACGTCATTGGCCCAGTCGATGATCGGCCCGGCGTCGAACGCGAACTGGGTGACGATGGCCATCCCAGCATCGGTGCGTTCCGAAAACCCCTGTTTCCAGCGCAGCGCCGCCGCGACATTCGCCATCCCGCCCCGGGGATCAATGTCGCGATTGCCCTCGGGGTGGCCCGCCACGTGCAGGCGCGTGAACCCCGCCTTGTCGAACAGCCCCGTTTCCATCAATTGCATGGAACTGTCGAAGTCCCCCCGCGGCACGGCCACGCCACCGGCCAGCAGCAGCGCCTGGGTCACCCCGGCCTCGCCCTGATACCGCGCGATCCAGTCGGCCAGCATCGCCTTGTCGCGGATGATACGGGCCGGAAAATGCGGCATCACCTGAAATCCGTCCCCGGCCAGGCGCCGGGCGGTCGCCACCATCTCGTCGATGGGCGTGCCATCGATATGGGCGATGTAGACGCGGGTGCGTTCGGGCAGCAGCGCGCGGACATCGTCCACCTTGGCGACCGTGCGCGGCATCACCTCGATGGAATAACCCTGCACAAAGGCCTCGACCTGCGGGTTGACCCGCACCGCATCGCGGCCGGCCTCTTTGCGGAAGTTCAGCAGCGCCATCCACGCCTCCCCTTGATCTCGCTTCGGTAAATGGCCCTCAGGCCCGTCCGCCCGTCTCGATCAGCGCCCGGATCCGGTCGCTGTCGTATTCCGCCTCGATCCGCGCGGCCTCGGCCTCCGCCACCGCCTCGGGATCGCCATCGACCGTGTACGGATCGCCCTTGCGCCA
The DNA here is from genome assembly GCA_003217735.2 of Marinibacterium anthonyi. Classification (GTDB taxonomy): domain Bacteria; phylum Pseudomonadota; class Alphaproteobacteria; order Rhodobacterales; family Rhodobacteraceae; genus Marinibacterium; species Marinibacterium anthonyi. The sequence goes on from CP031585.1 coordinate 2,979,358, forward strand.
TTCGGCAAGGTAGTCGTCCGTCCCGGCCATGCCGGATTTCATCGCCGCGCGGTCGATGGCCTGCTCGAACCGCTCCGCCAGCTGGCGTTTCGATCCGCGCCGCCCCTTGCCCACGATGACCTGCGCCGGGATATCCCGCCAGTAAACTATGGTCACATCCGGCATGTCCGACTCTCCCGCCCAGTCCAGACCTGCATAATCCGTCGCGCCCCCCCGCAGGGGTCGGTTTTCGACATCCCGCGCCGCATCCGCGACCCGACCCTGTTCCGAACCGTCGCGCACGGCGCCAAAGACCCCCAAAGATCAATCGCTCGCGAAGTTCTTGCGTTGCCCTCCGATGCTCCATATTCTTCAACCTAACACGAAATCGGAGGGCGTGATCATGGCGCCCAAGCGCTCCAAAGGTGCGGGCGCGTTCCCGAAACCGGTCGAAAGCCCTGCGCCGAACCTGCCCGATCCGTCCGAGCTTTATGCCGCGCTGGATCTGGGCACCAACAGTTGCCGCATGCTGATTGCCCAGCCGAAGGGCTCGGGTTTTCATGTGGTCGACAGCTTCTCGAAGTCTGTCCAGCTCGGATCGGGGCTTGAACGATCCGAACGGTTGTCGCGCGCCTCGATGGCGCGCACGATGCAGGCGCTCCGGATCTGCCAGCAGAAGCTCAAGCGCAACAAGGTGCGCCACATGCGCCTGGTCGCGACCGAGGCCTGCCGCAGGGCCCGCAACGCCCGCGACTTCATCGCCCAGGTCCGGCGCGAAACCGGGCTGAACCTGGAAATCATCGCCCCCGAGGAAGAAGCCCGGCTTGCCGTGATCTCCTGCGCGCCGCTGGTGTCCACCCGCACCGAACAGCTGCTGGTGGTCGATATCGGCGGCGGGTCCACGGAACTGGTCTGGATCGACATCTCCTCGGTGCCCCGTCGCGACCGCCCCGCCGCCATCATGCGGCTGCACGCCGGCTTCCATCCGCCCGAAAGCCCGTTTCCGGCCGCCAAGGTGGTCGACTGGATCTCGGTTCCCCTGGGCGTGGCCACGCTGCGCGACCAGTTCGCCGATGTCGAGGACGACGCCGCCCGCTTTGCCCTGATGTCCTGGTTCTTCGAGGAAAACCTGGCCGAATTCGCCCCCTACAAGGACGAACAGGCGCGCGAAGGCTTCCAGATCGTCGGCACCTCCGGCACGGTCACCACGGTCGCGGCCTCGCATCTCGGGCTAAAACGCTACGACCGCACCAAGGTCGACGGCTTGCGCATGACCTCGGACCAGATCGACAAGGTGATCCGCTCCTACCTCGATCTCGGCCCGACCGGCCGCCGCCGCGACCCGCGCATCGGCGAAGACCGCCATGCGCTGATCATGTCGGGCTCCGCCATCCTGCAGGCGCTGCTGCGCTGCTGGCCCACCGACCGCCTGTCGGTCGCCGACCGCGGCCTGCGCGAGGGTCTGCTCTATGCCCAGATGTCGGCGGACGGGGTCCTTGAAGACGGTCCCTTCTGAGAAGACTCTTGCGTCTTCTTCTTGGTGAAAATACCGCGGGGGAGTCCTCCGGCGGAGGACGGGGGCAGCGCCCCCAACCCGGCAAGCAAAGTGAGATACGGCATGGTCAAGAAACCCACAGGACGGTCCACCGGTAAGACCACCGGCAACACGTCGGGCCGGGGTCAGCGCGACCTGACCGTCAAGGTCAAGACCGCGCGGGGCCGCAAGCTTTCCTCCACCCGCTGGCTGCAACGCCAGCTGAACGACCCTTACGTGAAACGCGCCCAGACCGAAGGCTATCGCGGCCGCGCGGCCTTCAAGATCCTGGAACTGGACGAAAAATACCGCTTTCTCGTGCCCGGTGCCCGCGTCGTCGACCTGGGTTGCGCGCCCGGCGGCTGGTGCCAGGTGGCGGTGAAACGGGTGAACGCCCTGGGCGAGAAATCCGGCAAGGCGATCGGCACCATCCTGGGCATCGACCTGCAGGAGGTCGAGCCGATCGCGGGATGCGAGATCCACCAGCTGGACTTCATGGAAGACGATGCCGACCTGCAGGTGAAGGAGTGGCTGGGCGGCAAGGCCGACGTGGTCATGTCCGACATGGCCGCCTCGTCATCGGGCCACAAGCAGACGGACCACCTGCGCATCATCGCCTTGTGCGAGGCCGCCGCCTATTTCGCCTTCGACGTGCTGGAACCGGGCGGCACCTTTGTCGCCAAGGTTCTGGCCGGCGGCGCGGAAGGCGAACTGCAGAAGCTGCTCAAGCAGAAGTTCGACAAGGTCGCCAACGTCAAACCGCCCTCGTCGCGGTCCGACAGTTCCGAGAAATTCGTGGTGGCGACCGGCTTCCGTGGATGAGTGTCCCACTTATGGGACATTGTCTTATTTTTAAGACACACTTTCAGCGCGGCAGCTGCCCGTCCAGATCCTGAAGCCCCGGGTCTTGGGGCAGCACCCCTAACGCCTCGTCCAGGACACCGCGCGCGGCGGCGGGGCCTTCGGTGGCATGGGCCAGCCGGATCAGCATCACCCAGGCCTCGGCCCGCTGCGGATCCATGGCGACCACCTCGCGGAAGGCGGCGGTGGCGGCTGCCGCGTTGCGTTGCGACAGCGCCAGGCCCGCCAGCACCAGGTGGGTTTCCGGGAAATCCAGCCGGGTCAGAAGCGACCGTTGCCAGTCCTCAAGCCCGGCGCGCAGCAGCGCCACCTGCGACCGGCTCAGGCCATCCGTCGTGACATCCAGAAGCGACCGCGCCGTTTCAATGCGCACCACGCGCATCGGATCCGACAGCAGGGGCATCAGCCGGGCCACCCGCGTCGGGGTCGGCGCGCCGGCCTGCAGCCGGGCGGCCGCCGCGCGGACCAGCGGATCGGGATCCGAGATCAACGGCACGGCAAGCTCGGGCAGCGAAGGCGACGGGGCACGGGACAACAACTCGGCCGCCGTGGCGCGCACGATGCCGGGCTGACCGGTGTCCAGCGCCAGGTCCAGCAACGCCTGCCCCGCCGCCGCCGGATTGGCGCGGCCGGCGGCCAGGACCTCTCCGTAATGGGGCCCACGATGGGTGCTGTCGGGGAAGCGGGCGGCGATTTCGCCGGCGGCCCAGGCCTGCGTCCGGTCCGTGTGGCAGTCGGTACAGGTGTCCGGCGCGCCGATGCGGGCCCCCATGTCCGGGCGCGGCACGCGGAACGAATGGTCGCGACGCCCGTCGACGCCCATGTAGACGCGTTGGCCCATGTGGCAGTTCACGCATTGCGCGCCATCGGTCCCGGCGTCGTGGAAATAGTGCGACGGATCGTCGTAGACGGCCTTGCGCAGGGTCGGGAAGGCATCGTTGCCGGCGGGCGAATGGCATTGCGTGCACAGCCCGTTGCCCTCGATCAGAAGTTCGGCGGAATGGGGATCGTGGCAGTTGCCGCAGCCGACGCCGCGCGCATACATCTTCGATTGCAGGAAGGATCCGTAGACATAGACCTCGTCCAGGATCTGGCCGTCCGGATGATAGAGACCCTCCCGCAAGAGAGACAGCGTATAGGCGTCGTGATAGGCGGTGCCGGGCAGAGGGCTGCTGTCGGACATGGGTTCGCGCCGGGAATGGCAGCCGGCGCATTGATCGACATAGCCGTCGCGGTCGGCCATGTCGAAAGGCATCGAAAAGCCGTAGGCATCCAGGTCCGGATCGTCGACCGCCGTCCCGTCTGCCCAGGCCAGGTGGGCCGAGCCGGGGCCGTGGCAGGCTTCGCACCCCACCCCGATTTCGGATTGGGTTGACCGGTAACGGCCCGTATTCACGCCGTAATTCTTGGAATAGTCGGTGGCGTGGCATTCGGCGCAGCGGGCGTTCCAGTTCTTGTAGGGCCCGGTCCAGTGCAACCCGTCATCGGGCGGCAGTTCCTGGTCGGGATACATGTGGAACCATTCGCGCTTTTCGGTGTCCCAGACCACGTCGAAGCTTTGCAGCCGGCCCGGTTCGGTTTCCAGCAGGTATTGCTGCAGCGGCTCGACGCCCACGACGGAGTGCACCTTGTAGTCGGTGACCGCGCCGTTGCTTTCCGTCACCGTCACCGCATAGACGCCGTCGGACAGGCGGAAGGCGGCGGACATGTCCCCTAAATGGAAACTTGTCCCATCGAAATCCGCCTTTACATGGGCCGCGTCCGCCGGGGTCCAGGCCAGCGCGTGATGCGACCCGGCCCAGGCTGCCGCGATGTCGGAATGGCAATCGACGCAGGTTTCGCTGCCCACGTAATCGGGCGCGGCCAGCGCGGCCGAGGACCAGAGCAACAGGACAATTCCCAGGAGACGCACCATAGACAACCCGTTCTCCTGCACACACCCCGACGCACCAGAGCTACCAGATTGCGCCCACAGGTCAATTCGCGGGTCAACTTACCGCTCAGACGTCGGGCGCATGTCCCGGCGTGTCGTCCGGGTCCACGTCGGTGGCATGGACTTGCCCGTACAGCTTTTCGCTGAGCGCGTTGTTGAAGGCCGCGCCGTAGATCAGGATGGCGGACATCAGGTACAGGAAGATCAGCGCCGACATCGCCCCGGCCAGACCGGCGTAGGTGGCGGAATAGCTGGCGAAATTCGACACGTAGATCGAAAAGGCGCGCCCGACCACGGCCCAGAGCACGACGGTCAGTACCACGCCGGGCCAGATCTTGACCTTGCGGCCGACCTTGCCGGGCAGCCAGTAATGGCAGGCGGTGACGGCCAGCACGGCCACCGCCCCGCCGATCGCCATCCGGGCCAGCCGGCTTTCGAACAGCAATTCGTAGATCCCCGGCAACGCGCCCCGCACGAAGCCCAGGTAAAACGGGATCGCCACGGCGAGAACGGCAAAGACCACGACGAACAACGCACCGGCCAGCACGAAGGCCAGGCACAACAGGCGCTGTTTCCAGAACGGGCGGCTGTCTTCTTCGCGGTAGGCCGTCGTCATGGCCTGGCGGATCGCGTCGACCCCGTTGGATGCAAAGTAAAGCGCCAGGACACCGCCGACCGAGATCAGCCCGCTGGTGTCGCCTTCGGTCACGGCCCTGAGTTCGCGCGACAGCGGTTCGGACACCGCATCGGGCCAGCCGCCCATGGTCAGCGTGATCAGCCGATCGACATCGATGCCCTGCGCGACGAAACCCGCGACCGCGACCATGAACAACATGAAGGGAAACAGCGCCATCATCATCGACATCGCCACGTGGCTGCTCATGATCCAGCCGCCCTTGGCGTTGAACCGCAGGAAGGCTTCTATCGGAATTCGGGTCATGAAAGGTCTTTCCGCGGCAAGAGGTTGGGACAGGGGTGTCACCGGGACGTGATAGGAGGCGCGATACCATGGGCGCCGTGTTCATTGCACCCCGAACCGGAATTTTCACCCCGGGGATGGAACTTCGGCGCCCGGAAATGGTTTCATTTGCAGAAAAGGAACACTTGTCGGCCCACGGCGCCCTGCACCGGACCGGCCCCTTGTCACACAGAAGGAAAGCGGAGATCATGATGCCGACGAAAGCAGATCTTGAAGCCGAAGTGGAAAACCTGAAACAACAACTGGCCGCAGTGCGCGACCAGTCGGCCGAGGTGGCCGATACGTTCGCCCAGCGGGTGAACGGGTACGTGGGTCATGCCGTTGAAACCGGCACGCACCGCGCCCAGGCCGCGATAGATACCGGCGTGCAAAGCGCCCGGACCGCGGCCCATGAAACGGCGCTGCGTGCGCAGGAAGCGGAAAACGCGATTTCCACGGTCATTCGTGAACGCCCGCTTCTGTCGGTGGGCATCGCCTTTGCCGCCGGGATGATGATGTGCAAGGCCAGTTCGGTCGCCGGGCGTCGTTCGTGACGCTCAGGCAGACCCCCGGAAAGATCAGCCGAACGCTGACACTTCTTCTGCGCGCCGAGCGGCTTATCGCCGCCCGGCGCGTCGCTGTTTTCCGCCGGCAGACCGGGTTCATGGTTTTTGCCGGCCTTTTCGTGGCCGTGGCCCTGGTGATGACGAATGTCGCCGCATATCAGGGGCTTGCCACGGTGATGCCCACCGCCTGGGCCGCGCTGTTCGTGGCGCTTGGCAACCTGGTGCTGGCGGGCGTCATGGCCTTTGTCGCAAGCCGGATGTCCAGCGAACACGAGCTGTCTTCGGCCATCGAGATGCGCGACATGGCCTATGAAGAGCTGGAACACGAGGTGGATCAGTTGGTCGAGGAATTCCGCGGCACCGCGCACGACGTGCGGGTCTTTGCCCGCGACCCGTTCGGCGCGATCCTGCCCGGTGTCATGGGCCCGATCCTGAGCACCCTGCTGGCCCTGCTGAGCGGCCTGGGCAGCAAGTCGGCGGGCCATGGCGCGCCCGAAGAGACCGGCCCCGCAGCCGACGCCGGAACCGGCGGGTTGCAACCGGCGTCGCCGCCTTATCCCAAGACGGACGATCCCGACGCGCCCTTCCCCGAGGACCCGGCCAACCCGCCCACGGCCTGAGCCGCGTTTTCCCCCGGCAGACCGATCGCAAGACACCGATCGCAAAAAGCCCATCGCTACGGGACCCAATCCCGCAAAGCGGAAATGCGCCTGCAGCGCGAATACGCATGCGGGAATTAGCGCCAAAGTGTTACAATGCTCTTCTAGGGTTCTGCCATTGGTAGTGTTTTCCGGGAGGGGTAAATGTCTGGTTTCTCGAAGATTGGCGGGCGGTTTCTGTCCGCCGCCGCCGTCGGGGTGCTGACCGCGGGCATGGCGCTGGCGCAGGATGTGGAACAGCCCAACATCCTGGTCATCTGGGGGGATGACGTCGGCCAGTCCAACATTTCGGCCTATACGATGGGGCTGATGGGCTATCGCACGCCCAATATCGACCGCATCGCCGAGGAAGGCATGATCTTCACCGATTACTATGGTGAACAATCCTGCACCGCCGGCCGGTCGTCGTTCATCATGGGGCAATCGGTGTTCCGGACGGGGCTGTCCAAGGTCGGCCTGCCCGGCGCGGACGAAGGCATGCAGATCGAGGATCCGACCATCGCGGGGCTTCTGAAGGCCGAGGGCTACGCCACCGGCCAATTCGGCAAGAACCACCTGGGCGACAAGGACGAACACCTGCCCACCAACCACGGCTTCGACGAATTCTTCGGCAACCTCTATCACCTGAACGCCGAGGAAGAACCCGAGGACATCGACTATCCCCGCGACATGGTCCTGCCCGACGGGCGCACGTTCCTGGAGGCGTTCGGGCCGCGCGGGGTGATCCATTCCTTCGCGGGCGGCGAGATCGAGGACACCGGCCCGCTGACACGCGAACGGATGGAGACGATCGACGACGACACGGTCGCCGCCGCCATCGATTTCATCAAGCGCCAGGAAGAGGCCGGGACACCCTGGTTCGTGTGGTGGTCGGGCACGCGCATGCATTTCCGCACCCATGTCGCGCCCGAGAAATGGGAAATGGCCAACGAGATCGTCGGCAAGCAGGTGGACGAATACACCGCCGGCATGATCGAACATGACATGCATATCGGCGAATTCCTGGCCGCCCTGGATGAACTGGGCATCGCCGACGACACGATCGTCTTCTATTCCACCGACAACGGCCCGCACATGAACACCTGGCCCGATGCCGGCATGACCCCGTTCTGGGGCGAAAAGAACACCCAGTGGGAAGGCGCATGGCGGGTGCCGGCCATGGTGCGCTGGCCCGGGCATATCGCCGAAGGCGCCGTGACCAACCAGATCGTGCACCACATGGACTGGCTGCCCACCTTCCTGGCCGCTGCCGGCGAACCCGACATCAAGGACCAACTGCTGGTGGGCGTGAGTGTGGCCGAGGTTGGTGGCGGGCGCGACTACAAGGTGCACCTGGACGGCTACAACATCCTGCCCATGCTGACCGGCGAAACCGATGAAAGCCCCCGCCACGAGGTCTTTTATTTCACCGACGATGGCGACCTGGCCGCGCTGCGCCTGAACGACTGGAAGATCACCTTCCTGGAACAGAAGGCCTGGGCAACCTTCCGCGCCTGGATGGAACCGCTGACCCCGCTGCGCACGCCGATGATCTTCAACCTGCGCCGCGATCCCTATGAACGCGGATATCGCACGTCCAACACCTATTACGACTGGCTGCTGGATCACGCCTACATGCTGGTGCCCGCGCAGCAATATGTCGGCAATTTCCTGGCCACCTTCGTCGATTTCCCGCCCCGGCAGGAAGCGGCGTCGTTCAGCCTGGACAAGGTGATGGAAAAACTGTCCTCGCCGGGCGGCACCCAGTGACCTGACCCTGCCCGCCGCTTGGGGATTCCCGGCGGCGGGTACATCCATCCGGCGGCCGGTCCTTGAGCCTGGCCCCCATTGCACTAGTCTGCGCCCGGAACGCGACAATGATCCGAGGTGCCGGTGCTGCTTGATATCCAGGGATTGAACAAGACCTACCCCGGCGCCCCCCGCCCGGTGCTGGACGGTGTGGACATGACCCTGCAGGCGGGCGAGACGCTGGCCCTGACCGGCGAAAGCGGCAGCGGCAAAAGCACGCTTCTGCACCTGGCCGGCGCGCTGGACGGGTTCGACGCGGGCGAGATCACGGTGGATGGCACCGCGCTGTCGGGATTGGACGACCGGGGGCGCGCCCGGCTGCGGCGCGGGGTCGTGGCGCTGGTCTTCCAGCAATTCAACCTGATGCCGGCGCTCAGCGTCGATCAGAACCTTGCGTTCCATGCCCGGCTGGCCGGACGCGCGGATCCGGGCTGGATCGCAACGATCCGCGCCCGCCTTGGCCTCGATGGCCTGGGCGGGCGCTTTCCCGAAGCGCTGTCGGGCGGGCAGCAGCAGCGGGTGGCGATCGGGCGCGCGCTGGCGATGCGGCCCCGGTTGCTGCTGGCGGACGAACCCACCGGCAACCTGGACGAGCAAACCGGGGCCGAGGTGCTGTCGCTGATGCTGGACCTGGTGGCCGAGACCGGCGCGGGGCTGTTCCTGGTGACCCATTCGGAAACCGTCGCGCGGCGCCTGTCGCGGCGGCTGCACCTTAGCGCGGGGCGGCTGGCGTGATCCGGGCGATTGCCCTGGCGCTGCTGTCGCACTGGAAACGCCATCCGGGCCAGGCGGTCACGCTGATCGCCGGGCTGGCGCTGGCCACCGCGCTCTGGACCGCCGTTCAGGCGATCAATGCCGAGGCACGGGCCAGCTACGATGCCGCCAGCCGCCTGCTGACGCCACAGATCGCGGGCACGCTGACCGCGCCGTCGGGGCGGATCCCGCTGGCAACCTATGTCGCCCTGCGCCGTGCCGGATGGCAGGCCAGTGCCGTTCTTGAAGGGCGGATCGACGGGGGCGACAGCGAGGTGACGCTGATGGGCGTCGATCTGCTGAGCTATCCCAGCCTGCCCCTGCCCGACCGCCCCGCCGAGACCGAAGACCCGGCATCGGTCCTGCTGCCCCCCGGCCGTCTGTTCGCCGATCCCCGGACGGCGAAGGCGCTGACGCGGCCGGATCTGCCCCCGGTCAGCATCGCCCAGGGGGTCCCGCCCGGCATCGTGCTGGCCGACATCGCCATCGCCGAGGGGCTGCTGGACGAACAGGGCCTGCTGTCCCGCATCCTCGTGCTGCGCGATCAACCGATGGGGCTGGCGCCCCTGGCCGAGGTCGCGCCGTCCCTCGTCTTTGCCCCGGCCCAGGCGCAGGCCGGCACCCAGGGGCTTACGCGCAGCTTCCACCTGAACCTGACCGCCTTCGGGCTGCTGGCCTTTGCCGTGGGGCTGTTCATCGTGCACGGCACGATCGGGCTGGCCTTCGAACAGCGGCGCGACATCGTGCGCACGCTCAGGGCGCTTGGCGTGCCGGGCTTCGGCGTGGCCGCCGCCATGCTGGGCGAACTTCTGCTGGCCGGGCTGATCGCCGGGTTGGTGGGCGTGGCGCTGGGATATGTCATCGCCGCCGCGCTGTTGCCGGGTGTGGCCGCCACGCTCGACGGGCTGTACGGGGCCAATGTCGCCGGCAGCCTCAGCCTGCGCGCCGGATGGGTGGCCGCGGGGCTGGCGATGGCGTTGGGCGGTGTCCTGGTGGCCGGGGCACAGGTGCTGTGGCGGGTCAAGGACCTGCCCGTTCTGGCGCTGACCGGGGCCGAGGCCTGGCGCGTCGCGGGGGCGCGCGGCCTGAAGATTCAGACCGGGGCCGGCGTGGCGCTGATCCTCGCCGGGATCGGCGCGATCCGGCTGTTCGACGGGCTGGCCGCCGGGTTCGCATTCCTGGGCGGTCTGCTGCTGGGGGCGTCGCTGTTGCTGGCGCCGTTGCTGTCGGCGCTCCTGGCGTTGGGCGCCCGGCTGTCGCGCCGGCCGGTGGCCGACTGGGTCTGGGCCGACATGCGGGCGCAACTGCCGGGGCTGTCGCTGGCGCTGATGGCGCTGCTGCTGGCACTGGCCACCAACATCGGCGTCGGCACCATGGTGTCCAGCTTTCGGCTGACCTTTACCGGCTGGCTGGACCAGCGGCTGAGCGGGGATCTGTACATCGACACGACGTCCGACCAACAGACGGACGACCTGCGCGCCTGGCTGATCCCGCGCGCCGATGCCGTCCTGCCGGTCCGGCGCGCCGAACTGCGCCTGAAGGGGCGGCCGGGGCGGGTGTACGGCGTGGTGGACGATCCGGTCTATCGACGGACCTGGCCGGTGGTGAAAGGCACGCCGGGGCTTTGGGACAAGGTCAATGGCGGCGACGGCGTCCTGATCAACGAACAGCTGCATTACGGCGCGGGGATAGATCCGGGCAACCTGCTGGAGCTGATGCCGGGATGGACCCTGCCGGTGGTGGGGATCTATTCCGATTACGGCAATCCCGATCCGCAGGCGATTGTCGGGCTGGATGCGCTGCTGGCCCATGTCCCCGACCTGCCCGACCGCGAACTGGCGGTGCGCACGCCGGATCCCGCCGGCCTGGCGGCGGATCTGCGCGGCGCCTTCGATCTGCCCGCCGATGCGGTGATGCTGCAGACCCAGATCAAGGACGCGTCGATGCAGGTCTTCGACAGGACCTTCCTGATCACCGGGGCGCTGAACCTGCTGACCCTGGGGGTCGCGGGGTTCGCCATTCTGACCAGCCTGCTGACGCTCTGGACGATCCGCCTGCCCCACCTGGCCCCGGCCTGGGCGCTGGGGCTGACCCGCGCGCAACTGGCCCGGCTCGAGGTGCTGCGCGCGCTGGCGCTGGCCGCGCTGACGGCGGTTCTGGCGCTGCCGCTGGGCCTGCTGCTGGCCTGGGCGCTGCTGTCGGTGATCAATGTCGAAGCCTTCGGCTGGCGCCTGCCCATGTTCCTCTTTCCGCTGGACTGGCTGCGGTTGCTGGCGCTGGCGCTGGTCGCCGCGACGCTGGCCGCGCTGATCCCCGCGCTGCGGCTGCGCCGCCTGCCGCCGGCAGAGCTGGTAAAGGTCTTTGCCAATGTCCGTTGACCGCCGTGCCCTGCTGATGGCCCTGGTCCTGATGCCCGCCGCCGCCCGGGCGCAGAGTTTCGCGGGCCTGGGCACCGCCGCTGACGGCTTTGCCCTGCCAGGACCCGGATACGCCTTCACCTTCCCGAAGGACCACGGCCCCCACCCGGATTTTCGCATCGAATGGTGGTACCTGACGGCCAACCTGACAGGCGCCGACGGGCGGGATTACGGGATCCAGTGGACGCTTTTCCGATCCGCCCTGCGACCCGAGGAAGGCCGGGGATGGCAAAGCCCGCAGATCTGGATGGCCCATGCCGCCCTGACAACGCCTGGCGCCCACCACGTCGCCGAACGCTATGCGCGCGGCGGCATCGGCACCGCCGGCGTCGCCGCGCAGCCCTTTGCCGCCTGGATCGACGATTGGCGGATGACCGGCCGGGCCGCCCCCGGAACCGACGCGCTGTCGGCCCTGGCGCTGACGGCGCGGGGGGCGGATTTTGCCTATGACCTGGACCTGACGGCCGACGGCCCGCTGGTCCTGCAGGGCGACCACGGCTATTCGGTGAAATCCCCCGACGGGCGGGCCAGCTATTATTATTCCCAGCCCGCCTATCGTGTCACCGGCCAGATCAAGACCGACGATGGCGCGATGGAGGTCACGGGGACGGCCTGGCTGGATCGGGAATGGTCTTCGCAGCCGCTGGGCGATGACCAGAGCGGCTGGGACTGGATCGCGCTGACGCTGACGACAGGCGAAAAGCTGATGGCGGCGCAATTGCGCGATGGCGGCGACGGGTACCGCATCGGCACCTGGATCGCTGCGGACGGCACGCCCACCCCGCTGGCCGATGACGCGCTGACACTGACACCCGGCACCACCACGCGCGTCGGCGGCGCGACGCTGCCCACCCAATGGCGGATCGAAGTGCCCGCGCACGGCATGGACGTGACGATCGCAGCGGTGAACCCACTGGCCTGGATGGGCACGTCGATGGCCTATTGGGAAGGGCCGGTCCGGGTCACCGGGACCCATGACGGGCGCGGCTATCTCGAGATGACGGGCTACGGGGAACCGGCAAGGAATTGACCATCGACCCGCGATATCGCGCGCGCCCTTTGACATCCCTTGAAAACCTGTAGGTTGGGCACATCTGACATCAATCCTCCCCCTAGGTTCCAAATCCGTGACACTGCGCGCCCTTCTCTTCGTGCTTCTGATCCTGCCGACTCTGACCCCGGCGCTGGTGCCGACCCCGGGCCATGCCCAGCCCGAGGCCGAAGTCGAACTGGCCCGCAAGCTGCTGTACGACATGCAGGAACAATCGATCCGCGAAAGCCGCGAATTCTGCGGCATGATCGGAGTGGACGTGGAAGGGCGCTACGTGGTCGGCCCGATCTCGCGCGGGACGGCGGATCGCTGCACGTTCCGCCGACCGCGCAGGGCCAATTACATCGTGGCCAGCTTCCACACCCATGGCGGCTATCTGGCGGGATACGACAACGAGGTGCCGTCGATCATCGACCTGGAAAGCGAACGGTCCCAGGGGCTGCGCGGCTACGTGGCCACCCCCGGCGGGCGGTTCTGGCTGGTCGATGGCAAGCAGTCGCGCGTGCAGCTTTTGTGCGGGCCGAAATGCCTGCCCTGGGATCCCCGGTTCACGCAAGGCGAGCTGGAGCGCATCCGCAAGTCCTATACCCGCAAGGAACTGTTCGAACGCGCCCGCTGAGAGCGCCTGGCGCGGGTCGGCAGTCGATCACTTCAGCGCGTCGAACCGGGCGATACGGTCGATCTGCGGTGCCATGGTGCACCAGCGATCGGCGGTATCTTCACGCGCGACCCAATGCACATCCGCCGTCTCGGCATGGACGATGATGCGGCCCGGTTCGGTGGTGACGATCCCCGCGCCGAGGATGTTGAGGAAAAGCACAAGGGCTTCGGTCGTGAGGCACATGGTCAAGCTCCTAAGGTCATGCCTGGTCCCGGAGCCCGCCTCCCACGCTCCGGCTGCACCGAAAGATAGCCGTCACCGGGTCCGTGCGCCCGGATTTTTGCTGCGGTGCAGCATTTCCGGATTGACTCCCGAAGCACATTCCTTCCGATCGCCCAAAGTTTGGGCAGGACCCATGAACAACAGGTCAACGCCCCGCCCGCTTACCGGTCAAATTGCACTCAGACCGCGGAATCGAACGATATGGCGGCGCCCTGCCCGCATCGCAGGCACGACTTGATCGGATCCCGGACCTTGGCTACGCTTCGGTCCCAACTGGGTGTCATGCCACGGGAGGACAGGGCCATCAGTACCGCCAAGCAACATGCGGAGCGTGTCGTCGAAACGGCCCGGTCCGCCTCGGCCGCCGCGCGGTCGCGGCTGGCGGCGTCGTGGCACCGGTCGCTGGTCCAGCACAAGCTGGACCCGGGCGAGCGGCGCAGCCCCAACCTGCATGACGCGGGCACCGTGCGCGAACGGCGCGACGCGCTGGACAACGTGCTGCGCGTGGCTGCCCCCAAGCTTGACCAGCTGTTCGGGCTGATCGGCAATTCCGGCTGCGGGGTGCTGCTGACCGATGCGCAGGGCGTGGTGATCGACCAGCGCTGTTCATCGGCGGACGAGGATATCTTTCGCGCCTGGGGGCTTTGGACCGGGGCCGACTGGTCCGAGGCGGCCGAAGGCACCAACGGGATCGGCACCTGCCTGGCCGAGAAGCGCCAGGTGACGATCCACCGCGACGAACACTTCCTGGCCCGCAACACGGCGATGTCGTGCATGGATGCGCCGATCTACGGGCCCGACGGCACCGTGGTGGCCGCGTTGGACGTGTCCTCGGCCCGGGCGGATCAGACCGAAGGTTTCAACCGGCTGATCGCGGCCATGGTCGCCCAGACCGCCCGCCAGATCGAGATGGACACGTTCCGCGCCTCCTTTCCCAAGGCCCGCATCGTCTTTGCCGATACCGACGACAGCGAGGCGGCCCTGCTGCTGGCCGTCGATGCGCACGATATCGTGGTGGGTGCGACGCGCGCGGCCCGCAAGGCCTTCGGACTGGAGCGCCAGGGGCCGATGAGCCCGCGCCCGGCCTCGGATCTGTTCGGCCGCGAAGGTCCGACCGGGTTCGAAAAGGCCGAACGCGCTGCGGTGATCCGCGCGCTGACCCGGGCCGGCGGCAATGCCTCGGCGGCGGCCAAGGCGCTGGGGATCGGGCGCGCGACGCTTTACCGGCGCATGGCGCGGCTGGGAATCGACAAAAGCGGATCGGAAGTGTCTCAGAGCTGAGACAATCGCGGCCCGGGTCCTGTTCCCCCCGGGCTGACGCGGCGCCTGCTGCATGGCTAACTCCCTTCAGATCCCCGGGCGGAGGACCCGGGGGCCATGAGGAGGACCACCATGAATGTCATGACCCAGACGCAAGGCCAATTCGCCTCGCCGTTCAAGACACGCTACGACAACTTCATCGGCGGCCGGTTCGTCGCCCCGGTGAACGGCACCTATTTCGAAAACATCACGCCGATCACCGGCGCCGTGGTCTGCGAAGTCGCCCGTTCCGGGGCGGCGGACGTGGATCTGGCGCTGGACGCCGCCCATGCCGCCAAGGTGGCCTGGGGCAAGACCTCGGCCACGGAACGGTCCAACATCCTGCTGAAGATCGCCGACCGGATCGAGGAGAACCTCGAGCTTATCGCCACGGCGGAAACCTGGGACAACGGCAAGCCGATCCGCGAAACCATGGCCGCCGACATACCCCTGTCGGTCGATCACTTCCGCTATTTCGCCGGCGTCCTGCGCGGCCAGGAAGGCACCATGTCGGAAATCGACGCCGACACCGTGGCCTACCATTTTCACGAACCGCTGGGCGTCGTGGGCCAGATCATCCCCTGGAACTTCTCGGTCCTGATGGCGGCGTGGAAGCTTGCGCCGGCGCTGGCGGCAGGCAATTGCGTGGTGCTGAAGCCGGCGGAACAGACGCCTGCCGCGATCATGGTGCTGATGGAATGCATCGCCGACCTGCTGCCGGCGGGTGTTCTGAACATCGTCAACGGCTACGGCGCCGAGGTCGGCGCGCCGCTGGCGAAATCGCCCCGCATTGCCAAGATCGCCTTTACCGGATCGACGCAGACCGGCCGGATGATCATGCAATACGCCACCGAGAACCTGATCCCGGTGACGCTGGAACTGGGCGGCAAATCCCCCAACATCTTCTTCAGCGACGTGATGGCCAAGGATGACGCGTTTCTCGACAAGGCGGTCGAAGGGTTCGTGCTGTTCGCCTTCAACCAGGGCGAGGTCTGTACCTGCCCCAGCCGCGCGCTGATCCAGGAAGACATCTACGAGGCGTTCATCGAAAGGGCCATCGCCCGGGTGAAGGCGATCAAGCAGGGCGACCCGCGCCTGCCCGACACCATGGTCGGCGCCCAGGCCAGCGCCGAGCAGCAGGAAAAGATCCTGTCCTACCTGACCATCGGCGTCGAGGAAGGCGCCGAGGTGCTGACCGGCGGGGCCGCGGCGCAGATGGATGGCGATCTGTCCAAGGGGTTCTACATCCAGCCGACCATCCTGAAGGGCCACAACAAGATGCGGGTCTTCCAGGAAGAGATCTTTGGCCCGGTGGTGTCCGTCACCACGTTCAAGGACGAGGACGAAGCCCTGCAGATCGCCAATGACACGATGTACGGGCTGGGCGCCGGCGTCTGGTCGCGCGACGCCAACACCTGCTACCGGTTCGGGCGCGCGATCGAGGCGGGCCGGGTCTGGGTCAACAATTACCATGCCTACCCCGCGCACGCGGCCTTCGGCGGCTACAAGCAATCCGGCGTCGGACGCGAGAACCACAAGATGATGCTGGACCATTACCAGCAGACCAAGAACATGCTGGTCAGCTACAACCCCAACAAGCTTGGCTTCTTTTGAGCCTTTCATCCCTCCCTAAAGCCTGTTGAGGTTACTGGCGGGGCCCGCGCATGCCGGGCCCCGTTCTTTTTCCTGCGCTACAGGTCCCTTGACGGCCCGAACCGCACAGGCCCCGCGCCACTGCTGCCGGTGCCGTGATACCGCGGCAGGTTGTCCACCGTGTCGAACCACGGGATCCGCTCGCCATCATAGACATGCGCACCGGGGGCAAAGGCCTCGGGGTTGGTGAGGCTTGCGACGTAAAGGTGGATCTCGCCGGGATAGATCGTGTTCTCGTAGCTCAGCGGCGATCCGCAGGTCGGGCAGAACATCCGCGTCACGCCGGGCGAGGAAGTGTGGCGCGCCGGCGTGTCGCCGGCCAACCGGAATCCCTCCACCGGAACCGAGACCCAGGTGGTCATGGGCGAAGATGTCGCCCGCCGGCAGCTCTCGCAATGGCAGTTGGCCACCCAGTTGACCTTGCCGTCGGCCGCAAAGGTGATCGCGCCGCAGAAACATCGTCCCGTCAGTGTCATGATATCCCTCCTTGCTGACGCAAACACCCTGCCCGACGGCCCGGGTCGCGACCACCCCGACCTCACCGATGTGTGAAAGCGACACCCCGCCGCAGCGCATTGGCCGCGCCGCCGCGTAAGTAACCGGCATGAGCATCCTGACCCCCATCCCCCGCGACATGCCCTGGTTCGCCAGGGTCCTTTTCTCGATCCCCCTGCTGGGCTGGATCGCCCGGGACGTGGCCTTTGGCCACCCCGAGAACTTCTGGTACGCCCTGATCGGCGCCGCCGCCCTGTGGATCATCGCCATCATGCACGTCGGGGTGGTGGCACTGTACCTGCCGATGGTCTGCCTGACGCCGGTGTGCCTGATCATGCTCATCGTGATCTCGCGCGGCTGATCCTCTCGACAGAACGCCATCATGTCATCACACTCCGGCCATCCCGGCCGGAGTGCTTTCATGTCCGACATCATCACCGACCCCGCCGTCGATGCCATCTTCGCCAAGGCCCCCACCTGGGGCGCCGAAATGGCCGAACTGCGGCGCATCCTGCTGGCCTGCCCGGTGAAAGAAGAGCTGAAGTGGCGCCAACCCTGTTACACCGCCCACGGCGGCAACATTGCCATCATCGGCCAGTACAAGGACGCCTGCGTGCTGTCCTTTCTCAAGGGCGTTCTGCTGGACGATCCCCAAGCGCTGCTGGATCCACCCGGCGAGCATTCCAGATCGGCGCGGGTCGCCAGGTTCACCGATTGCGACCAGATCCGCGCGGCGGAGGACGTTCTGAAGGCCTATGTGCTGGAGGCGATCGAGAACCAGAAGGCCGGCAGGACGGTGGCGTTTCCCAAGGATGACCTGGAATACCCCGAGGAACTGACCGCGCATCTGGACGCCGACGACGCGTTCCGCGCCGCCTTCGAATCGCTGACCCCCGGCCGCCGCCGCAGCTGGGTGCTGCATGTGTCGCAAGCCAGGCAGGCGAAGACCCGGGTGTCGCGGATCGAAAAGGCCATGCCGAAGATCTTCGACGGCAAGGGGCTGACAGACCGCTAGGCTACCAGCCGCTGGCGGCGTCCCGGGCGATTTCCGACAGCAGGTCCTCGACCTGCTGCATCTCGCCGTCGGGGTAGTCGCGATGGCCCACGGTGACCTTGCCGTCGATCTCGGTCACGAAGATCGAATAGGGGCAATGGACGATGTTCATCGGATCGACCTCCATCACATCGCGCGAGACGGTGGCGGAACAGAAAAGGTAGACATCCGCCGCCGAAAAGATCTGTTCCGTGGCGCCCACATCGCCCGCCGTGCGGTTCAGCATATCGCCCACGTGGCTGACGTGATCGACCACGAAGCCCCGGTTCACGATGCCGTTCTCGACCGCGAAGGCGGTGTCGGCAAAGCTGCCGTCTGCCGGATAGGTGATCGCCTCTTCGGCGGCGGCCGGTTTGGCGCCCCCTGTGACGACCGTCATGGCAGCGCAGATCAGCGCCGCCGTGTTGGTCCGTTTCATTCTCTCTCCCCCCTTGTGCGCCCGCGCGGTCACAGCCGCGCCGGCCGATGTTCTCAGGCGTCCTTTCCTGCCCCAGCATGGCCCGCCGGGGCCGGTCTGGCCAGCCCCGGCCCGGGCCGTCAGTTGCCCGGGAAGGCGCGCAGATAGGCGATGATCGCGGCCAGGTCGCTGTCTTTCTTGAGCCCGGCAAACGACATCTTGGTGCCCTTAACGTAGGCCTTGGGATTGGCGAGAAATTCGGCCAGCGTGTCCTCGTCCCAGACCAGCCCGTCTTCGCCGGCGCTTTGCAAGGGCTTGGAATACTTGAACCCTTCCACCGATCCGGCCGGGCGCCCGACGATGCCGGTCAGCATCGGGCCGGTCTTGTTCTCGGCCCCCTCGCCCACCTGGTGGCAGGCCTTGCACTTCTTGAAGACCGTCTCGCCCTCGGCCACCAGCGCCGGATCGACGGCGCTTGCGTCCGTCGCCGTCCCGGCAGCCGCCTCGCCGGCCTCTGGCGTGGCCGTCTCGGTCACCGCGGTCTCGACGGTGGCGGCGGGCATCTCCTCGGCGGCCCCTTCCGCCTGTGGGGTCACGTCAAGAACCCGGGCGCGCATGGTGATCTCGACGCTGTCCTTGCAGTTCTCCATGCAGGGTTCACCGGTCCAGAAACCGGCTTCCGCGGTCTCGCGGTCATCGACGATGAAACCGTCGGCATTGGGCATCGCGACGTCCAGGAAATTGTCCCGGGACAGCACGAAATCCTCGTCCACCAGGTCGTTGGAATACAGGATATAGGCCACGATGGCATAGACCTCGTCCGGCTCCAGCGACTGGGCATTGCCGAAGGGCATCGACCGGTGCACGTAATCCCAGGTGGTCGACAGGTACGGCCAGTAGGACCCCACCGTCTTGACCGGATCCTTGCGGTCCAGCGTGCCCTCGCCGCCCGCCAGCTTGGGCCAGTTGTCGACGCCTTCGGCGAATTCACCGTGGCAGGCGGCACAATTGTCGGAAAAAAGCGCCTCGCCCGTCAGAACGTCGCCCGACCCTTCGGGCAGGCCGGTGCCATCGGGGCTGACGTCCAGGTTCCAGGCCGCGACCTCGTCCTCGGTCGCCGGGCGACCCAGGCCGAAACGCGCGCCGTCGGCGGCGGTGGTCGGGGATTTCGCGGCCTGCATGGACGAGGCAAGGACCACGGGCGGCGCGGTTTCCGGCGCTGCGACTTCGGACAGGATCGTGGCGGTCGGCGGACCCGGCGGTTGCGGGGCAAACAGGTGAAAGGCCGCATACCAGGCCCCGCCCAGAACCACGGCCGTGCCGCCCAGTGCGGGGGCCAGGATGTTAAGAAACTTCGACATTTTCCGCCCTTCCATCCTTCTGGACCCACCAGGTCTGGATGCAGTTGTTGTGGTAGATGGAATTCTCGCCCCGGACCGCGCGCAGCTGCGTCTTGGTGGGCTGGACATAGCCGGTGTCATCCATCGCGCGGGCCTGCAGCAGCATCTCTTCCCCGTCCCAGATCGTATCGAGGTAGAACCGCGTCAGGGCCTTGTCCTCACCCGGTTTCGCCAGCCGCGCGGTCTGCCACGTCCTGCCGCCGTCCCTGGACACATCGACCCGGGAAATCGCCCCCCGTCCCGACCAGGCAAGGCCTGTGATCACAAGCGGGCCAGGTCCATGCGTGATCGGCGATTGCGGGCTGGGCGATGTGATCACGGATTTCGCATCCATCACCCAGGTCCACTTGCGCGACGTCCCGTCCGCCAGGGTGTCGGTGTATTTCGACGTCTCCTCGCGGCTTTGCACGGGCTGGTCCATGACCTCGATCCGGCGCAGCCACTTGATCCACATGTTGCCTTCCCAGCCCGGCACCACCAGGCGCACGGGATAGCCATGCTCCTTGCGCAACGCCTCGCCATTGGCCTTGAAGACCACCAGCACGTCATCCAGCGCCTTGTCCATCGGGATCGACCGGCCGTTGGACGAGGCATCGGCGCCTTCGACATAGACCCACTTGGCCGAGGTGTCATACCCGGCCTCGTTCAGCAGCGTGCGCAGCGGCACGCCGGAATATTCCATGTTGTGGATCATGCCATGGGTGAACTGTGCGCCGTTCAGCTGCGCGCCAGCCCATTCCATGCCGGTATTGGCGGCGCATTCCAGGAAATAGACGTGGTTTTCACGCGGAAACCGTTCCAGGTCGGCATAGGTGAAGACCAGCGGCGTTTCGACCAACCCGTTGATCATCAAACGGTAATCCGGCTTGGAAAGTTCGATGGCGCCCGAATGGTGCCGTTCAAAGGCGCAGCCCTGCGGCGTGATCGTCCCATCCAGCGCGTGGATCGGCGTGAAGTTGATCGAACTGATCGTGTCGGCGGTCAGCCAGTCGACGTTGCGCCGGATCACGTCGTCCTCGAAACGGATCGGCAGACCATAGGGCGCGGCATCGACGCCGTCGCCAAAGCCCTGGGCCCAGGGCTGGACGTCGGTGATCAGCGGATCGCCCTCGGCCCGGGCGGCGCCGGCCATGGCAAGCCCGGAACCCGTTGCGGCGGCGCCCCGAAGGAAGGCGCGGCGCGAGGGTTTGGGGAAGGTGTCTGACATCTCGGTCTCCTTCGCTGAGGTGCGGGTTCGGGTCACGCGCCGGTGACGGTGACGCTGTCGTTGGGATGCAGCTGGACGGTGCCCAGATCGCGGACATGGGTTTCGACCACGTCCCAGATCGGCGGACCTTCGGTGCCCTCGTTGACCGAAGCCCAGCCCGCGATGATGTAAGTCTTTGCCGAGTCGATCTTTTCGCCGGTCTTCAGCAGGGTCATGTCGGTAATCCGTTCGCCCTGCGGCCGGGTCACGTCGATCCGGTAGCCCATGCCCCCGACCCGCACCATGTCGCCGCCCTGCTGGTAGTAGGGATCCGGGTTGAACAGGTTGTCGGCCACGTCCTCGAGGATCACGTGCAGCATCTCGCCCGTCATTCCGGAGCGATAGGCGTTCGGATAGGACATCGCGGTGGCGTTGAAGATATCCTCGCGCCGGATGTCCGCACCGGGCAGCAGCGACGCGCCCCAGCGGAAGCCCGGGGACAGGGCAATATCGGCCTCGCGCTGGGTCAGCAGCGCGTCGCAGATCAGGTCGTCCCAGGTGCCGTTGAAATTGCCCCGCCGGTACAGCAGGCTGTCGGTCTTTCCGATGATCTCGGCCATGTCGGCCTCGAACGGGGCGCGCTGGTCGTTGACCAGCGCCGTCATATCGGGATCGGGTGTGATCACATCCGAGAAGATCGGGATCAGCTTGTGCCTGATCCCCTTCATCGCGCCATCCCGGATGTCCAGATCCACGCGCGAGACGAATTTGCCGTGGGAGCCGGAGGCGATCAGGAAGGTGTTGTTCACCTGCAGCGGTTCGGGCAGCGCATCATGGGTGTGGCCCGTCAGGATCACGTCGATGCCGTCCACGTCCGCCGCCAGCTTGCGGTCAACGTCGAACCCGTTGTGCGACAGCAGCACGACGCATTCGGCACCGGCGTCGCGGACTTCGGCGACGACCTCGGCCATACGGTCCTGGCGCACGCCAAAGGACAGGTCGGGGAACATCCAGCCGGGGTTGGCGATGGGCATGTAGGGAAAGGCCTGGCCGATCACCGCGATCTGCACGCCGCCGCGTTCGAACATCCTGTAGGGTTCATAGGCCGGTTCGTCCCATTCCCTGTCAAAGATGTTGGCGCCCAGGAACGGAAATTTCAGTTCGTTTTCAACGATCTCGGTCACGCGGTCGATGCCCAGGGTGAATTCCCAGTGCGAGGTCATCGCGTCGACCCCAAGCGCGTTCATGACGTTGACCATGTCCTGGCCATTGGTCTTCAGCGCGCAGTAAGACCCCTGCCAGGTGTCGCCGCCATCCAGCAGCAGCGCATCCGGGCGGTCGGCCCGGATCGCCTTGACCACCGTGGCGATCCGATCCATGCCGCCCATCCTGCCATAAGTCCGCGCCAGCGCGGTGAAATCCGGATAGGTCAGCGCGTATTGGGCGGGCGAGCCGGGCGCGATCCCGTAGAGCTTGAGGAAATCGTTCCCGGTCACATGCGGCGGCTGGCCGGCGGCGGCGCCGACGCCGATGTTGATCTCGGGCTCGCGGAACCAGATCGGTTTCAGCTGGGCGTGGATATCGGTGATGTGGATCAGCGACACGTTGCCGAAGGTGTCGAACCCCAGCAGGTCATCCTGGCCAAGCGCCTGTTGCGCCGCCAGCCGGGACCATTGGCCCAGCCCGCCTGCCCCCCAGATCGCCGAAGCCGCCATGGCCGCCTGCAGAAAATCACGACGCGAAATCATGCCGTTCCCCCGGTTCATACGCACGGTGTTAACCTATTCAATTTCATGAATGGGTTAAGAGAGAAAAAACCCGCGCGGGCGCAGCCTCGCGCGGGCGATGGATCAGTTGCGCACCGACGGTCCTTCGACCGACAGGCCATTGCCCCGGGTCGCGACGTAGAATTCCAGGGCCACGAATTCCGGCGATCCCGGCTTGAAGGTTTCGGCACGGGTGTCGCGGATACAGCCCTTGAAACGGTTGTGGACCGAATTCAGCTGCGCGTTCTTCAGGCGGTAGGCCGGGAAGGCATTGACCTGGCCCTGGCTCAGGTGATCGGCGCGGATCATGTTGTCATAGTTGTTTTCATGACAATTCGCGCAGCTCAGTTCCAACTGGCCGTAGCGGGTATAATACATCTCCTTGCCCTGTTCCCACGTGTCGTGGGCGGGCCCGTCGAAGGCGACATTCACCGGCATCCCGCGCGAAACCGAGGCGATGAGCGCCGACATGTTGATCATGTCCTTGCTGTCATAATCCCAGGGCTCGGCGCCCATGCGGTTCTCGCGGCAATCGTTCACCGCCATCTCGATCGTGTAGACCTTGCCCGCCGCCTCGTTCCACTTGGGATAGACCGCGCGGGCGCCCACCAGACCTTCGGCCCCGTCACCATGGCAGGACTGGCAGGATTTGCCTTCGCTCCCGTCCTCGGTGCTCCAGACATCCAGGGCCTGGTCGACGAAGATCATGCCCGGGTTGTCGAAATCGTCCATCTCGAGTTCCTGGGTCTCGACCGACCGGAAGGTCCAGCCGGAATAGATCTCGTCGAAGGCCTCGACATGGTCGGGGGCCGGGGCAACGGTGGTGATGTCGATATCACCGTTGATCACCAGCTTGCTGTCGACATCCTGGGCAAAGCCCGTGCCGGCGCCAAGCGCCAGGACCGAGGCGAGCGCCAGGGGTGTTATGCAGTTCATTCAGTGTTCCTCCCTCTGCGGGGTCGGGCCCCTGCCTCCCGCAAGGGCCGCTCCCTGGCGTGGCGTGCGCGACCTCAGCCGATCGCGATCGCCTTTGTCTCGGTGTAGACGTCGCCGTCGTCGTCGTACCAGGTGAAGGTAAAGTCACCGGCTTCGGGCACTTGCGCCTCGAATTCGAAATAGGGGTTGGTGGAAATCGCCGGTTCCATCTTTACCTCGATCACGTTCTGGCCGTTGAAGTCGACCACGAAGCGATTGATGATCGAACGGGGAATGACGTAGCCGTCCTTGTCCTTGCGCTGGCCGGATTCCATCGTGTGGCTGATAAGCGTCTTGATGGTGATCGTGTCGCCGGCCGATGCCGACTTCGGGACCTTCACGCGGGGTTTGACACCTGATGCCATGTCTCGTTCTCCCTTAACTCAGCCGCCGCAGCCGCCGATGGTGACCTTCACGGTCGAAGCGGTCTTCACGAAGGACCCGTCGGCCATCCTGGCGATGGCGACCACGTCCTGCGTGCCGGCCAGGCGGATCCGGGTCGACGCCGATTGCGCGCCGGCCAGCGGCCCGAACCTGAACGTGCAGACTGCGGGCGTCGGGTTGCCGGTGGCCAGCACCAGGATGGCTTCGGCCCCCGGTGCGTCGACGGAAATCGGCACGGTGTTGCCGTTCTCGGCGATTTCGGGCGCGGTCAGGGTCAGCCCGCCGGTCCCGATCTCGGCGCCGCCGGTGAATTCGGCGATCAGATCGTCGGCGGCCGCGCGGGCGCGCAGCGGCAGTGCCGCGACAAGGCCCGCGGCGGCCCCCGTCATCAGCGTCTGACGTCGTGTAAAGTGCATGTGGTGGCTCCTCCTCGGGGCGGCCGGGTGGCCGCGGCGTGGGTTCAGTCGTCTCTCAGCGTCATCAGGAAGGACACGACGTCCTCGATCTCCTGCGCGCTGAGAAGCGGGGTGATGGCGGCCGGATCGATGGCCTTGCCGGTGTATTCGTCACCGGGCCGGATGAAGCCCGAGACCTTGTAGAACGAGGGCATCATCGAGTCCGGGAACATCACCTTGGCGTCCGACACGATGCCGCGCAGTTCGGCCTCGCTCCATCGGTCGGCGGCGCCGTCCAGCAGCGGGCCGATGGTGCCCGGAAACGGCAGATCGGCCAGGGCAGTCGCCTGGTGGCAGGCGATGCAATTCCCCGATCCCTTGTTCATCAGCACCTTGCCGTTTTCCGGATCGCCCGGCGTTCCGGTCAGGGATGCGGCGATGGCGCCGTCCTCGAAGGTGATGTCGGTGGGGTACTTGGCATCAGCCGATGCTGCCGTCCCTCCAAGCGCGAACATTGCTGCCGCGATAACAAAAGGTCGCATCGTTCCTCCCTCGAGCTCCTCTTTCAGCATACCGTAATATGCAGGGCTTTCGCTTGGCAACATCAAATTCGCATTTTTGAATTATTTGTTGTCCGACCGGGAAAAGCCCCCCTGGCAAAGCGCGATCAATCGCTGCCGGTACCGTCGCCGACCTGGTCGGCGATCTTGCGCGCGTGGTATTTCTGGAATGGCTCGTCGGTGTCATAACCTTTTTCCAGCACCCAGGTCAGCATGTTCTGCGTGGTCCAGCGGCCGAAGGCGCCGGGTACGATGGCCACGGCGATCTGGTTGCCGGGCTTCGCCTCGGCCTCTTCGGGGAAGAAAAGCAGCGTGGGCGTGAAAAGCAGCCCCCACTTTCGGACCAGATCCTTTTCCGACAGGGTTTCACCGTCGAAATCGGTCACCTCGGTGTCGCCGAACATGTTGATCTGGATGACAAAGTAGTCGTCGCGCAGCATCGCGTCGATCTCGGGGACGGGATAGACCTCCTCGTGCATCTTCTTGCAGTAGATGCAGCCGCGCTGTTCGACCATGACCAGCAGACGCCTGCCCTCGGCATTGGCTTCGGCCAGGTCTTCGGGCAGATCCTTGAACGTGTCGCGCATCCAGTTTGCCTTGTGCAGACCATCGTCGCCCATCTCGGCCGCGTGCAGCGGCAGGGCGAATATCAAGGCGGCGGCCAGCGTGAACAATCGTGACATAATTAATCGTGACATGGGGTGTCTCCCTGGGGCTCATCCGATCGCGTCATCCGATCTCGGGCCAGAAGGCCACGAGCCAGTTGGCGATGTAGTTGACGGTGTTGGTGGCGATGAGGACGCCGAACAGGACCAGAAGCGCGCCCATGATCTTTTCGATCTTGGGCAGGTGGCGGCGGAAGCGTTTCATCCAGCGCATGAAGGGGCCGATGAAGGCCGCCGCCAGCACGAAGGGCAATGTCATCCCCACACCGTAGACGAACAGCAGGAACACCCCGCGCCCCACGCCGCCGCCGCCCGCCGCGTCCATCGTGGCGGTCATCAGAATGGCGGCCAGCACGGGGCCCACGCAGGGCGTCCAGCCGAAGGCAAAGGCCAGGCCGATCACGTAGGCGCCCACCAGCGACATGTTCGACGTATCCCCGGCCTCGGCCCGGAACTGGCGATAGAGGAACCCGATGCGGATGATCCCCAGGAAATGCAGCCCCATCAGGATGATCAGCGCCGCCGCGACATAGCGCAGGATGTCGAAATAGCGCGCGATCACCTGCCCGAAGGCCGACGCCCCTGCCCCCAGCGCCATGAAGATCGTGATCACCCCCAGCGAAAAGCAGATGGCCGACACCACGGCCCGGCGGCGCACCGCCGGTGTGATCACGGGCGTCTCGGTGATCTGGGTCATGCCCACCCCGGCCATGTAACTGAGGTAGAAGGGCACGATCGGCAGGATGCACGGAGACAGGAAGGACAGCAGGCCGGCGACGAACGCGCCCGCGAAAGTGACGTCCAGCATCTTCCTCCCCTTGATACTCAATCATATTCATATTAGTTTATTTATTATGAAGCCGTCAATTCCCACCCTGGCCCTGGCAAGCCTTCTCTGGATCCTGCCGGGGCTGTCCCCGGCGGCCGACCTTGTCATGGTCGAGGCACCCGGCTGCCCGTGGTGCGCGCGCTGGCAGGCCGAGATCGGGCCGATCTATCCCAAGACGGCCGAAGGCCGGGCGGTGCACCTGCGGCACATGGATATCTCGGTGCGCAATCCGCAGGATTTCACGCTTGCCCGCCGCGTGTCCTTTACCCCGACCTTCGTGCTGGTCGACGAAGGCCGCGAAGTCGACCGGATCGAAGGATATCCGGGCGAGGAGCTTTTCTGGTGGCGGCTGACCGCCATGCTGAAGGACCACGGATACCTGAGGGAGGATCAGCCGTGAACTATCCAGGGACACTCGCCGCCATGGCGATCCTGCTGTCGTCGGGGGCCGCGACGGCCCAGGACGACGATGCCTTCGTCACCTTCAAGGTACTCAAACCCGAGGTGGCGCTGCAGCTGGCCGAGGCGGCGATGCTGCACTGCCAGGCGCAGGGCTACCAGGTCGGCGTGACCGTGGTGGACCGATTCGGCCTGCCCCAGGTGTTCCTGCGCGACCGGTATGCCGGCGCGCATGTCTACGAGACGTCGCGCCGCAAGGCCTGGACCGCCGTCAGCTTCCGAACCGGCACAAGTGATCTGGATTTGGCCACACAACCGGGAAAATCCTCCTTTGGGATCCGCCATTTGTCAGAGGCGCTTCCCTTGGGGGGCGGCCTTGTCATAGAGGGGGGCGGCACCATACTTGGTGGTATCGGCGTGTCAGGGGCCCCGGGCCCCGAGCTGGACGACGCCTGTGCGCAAGCCGGGATCGACGCCGTGGAGGATCAGATCGCCTTTTAGGATGCGGACAAGAAGAACATGGGACTGCCGGTTTTTACCGAGGATATCTCGGACGACGAAATGGATCAGATGATCTCGAGCGCCAAGAAGGCGTCGGAGTTCCTGAAGGCGATCAGCCATGAAAGCCGGCTGCTGATCCTGTGCCATCTGGTTTCGGGCGAAAAATCCGTGACCGAGCTGGAAAACCTGCTGTCGGCCCGCCAGGCGGCAGTGTCCCAGCAGCTGTCGCGCCTGCGGCTCGAAGGGCTGGTGACCCCCCGCCGCGATGGCAAGGCGATCTACTACAGCTTGACCGATGACCGGCCGAAGCAAATACTGGAAGTTGTCTACGACCTGTTCTGCAGGCGGGACGACCGGAGCGATCACAAGAGCTGATCCATAGGCCCTCGCTCCGGTGGGAGGAGGGAAAACATGGACTTTGCGCTGAGTGATGCGCACCTTGCGGCCCTTGTGGGCGGTCTGGGCGGGGTCGTGCTTGGGCTGGCGGCCCGGTTGGGGCGGTTCTGCACCCTGGGTGCGATCGAAGACTACCTGTATGGCGACAACGATCACCGCCTGCGCATGTGGGGCGTGGCCATCGGCGTGGCGATGGTCACCACCTTCGCCCTGGCGGGACTGGGTCTGGTGGACCTGGAGGCCGCGCCCTACCTGGCGCGCGGCTGGAACCCGGCGGGTCATATCCTGGGCGGGCTGATGTTCGGCGTGGGCATGGCGATGGCCGGCAATTGCGGCTTTGGCGCGCTGGCGCGGCTGGGCGGCGGCGATCTGCGGTCGTTCGTCATCGTGCTGGTCATGGGCATATCGGCCTATGTCGTGATGTCCGGGCCGCTGGCCTTCCTGCGCGTCCGCATCTTCCCGCAAGACCTGTTCGCGGGGCCCGACCCGGCAGGCATCGCGCATTTCTTCGCCAGCCTCACCGGTCTTCCGGTCGCGGTCTGGGGCCTGCTGGCCGGCATCGGACTGCTGGTCCTGACGCTGCGCGCGCCCGACTTTCGCGCCGAACGCAAGCTGATCGCATGGGGCGGGGCCGTGGGCCTGGCTGTCACCTTCGGCTGGGCCGGCAGCACCTGGCTGGCCGATATCAGTTTCGACGCGGTGCCGGTGCAAAGCTACACCTTCGCCGCGCCACTGGGGGAAAGCATCCTTTACGCCATGACATCGTCGGGCATACCGATCACCTTCGCCATCGGGGCCGTCGTGGGCGTCTGGGCCGGCGCGTTCCTGGGATCGCTGAGCCTGGGCCACTTCCGCTGGGAAGCCTGCGAGGACCCGCGCGAACTGCGCCGCCAGATCTTTGGCGCGATGCTGATGGGGGCCGGTGCCGTGCTGGCCATGGGCTGCACCATCGGCCAGGGACTGTCGGCGATCTCGGTCCTGTCCTACGGGGCCCCGATCACCATGGTCTGCATCTTCCTGGGCGCAGCGGCCGGCCTGCGCACAATGATCGCGGGTTTCGACCCGGCCTGAGACGGGGCCTAAGGCGGGGGGCATGCCCGCTTTGGCATGTCCCCCGCCCGATTTCCGATTTGAGCCGCCCGGCCCCACGCGCTAAGCCTTGTCGCAAGGACAAAAACGGGGGGATACCATGCGCATCATCGTCACCAATCTGCCGGGCCGCAAACCGGCGGCATCGCACGCCATAGGTGGGGGCCTGTCATGACCACGGCCCGCGTCTGCGATCCCCGCGTCTGCGACCTGGGCGAAGGCCCGTTCTGGCACCCCTTGCGCCAGCAGCTCTTCTGGTTCGACATCACCGGCCACCTGCTGCGGTCCGTCGAAGACGGCCAGCCCCGTGACTGGCCGATGGGCGAATGCGCCTCGGCCGCGGGCTGGATCGACCGCGACACGCTGCTGATCGCGACAGAAACGGGGCTGTACCGCTTCGACCTGACCACCGGCGAACGCGCGCTGGTGCAACCGCTTGAGGCCGACAACCCGGTCACCCGGTCCAACGACGGACGGACGGATCCGCAGGGCGGATTCTGGATCGGGACCATGGGCAAGAAGGCCGAACCGCAGGCCGGGGCGATCTATCGCTACTACCGGGGCGAATTGCGGCTGCTGCAGGACAAGATCTCGATCCCGAATTCGATCTGCTTCTCGCCGGATGGCACCACGGTCTACTGGACCGACACGCCGACCCAGATCATCCTGAAACAGCACCTGGACGGCGACGGCTGGCCGGTGACGGAGCCGGAGGTCTTTGTCGATCTGCGCGCCGACGATTTCCGCCCCGACGGGTCGGTGACCGATTCCGAGGGCGCGCTGTGGTCGGCGCAATGGGGTTCGGCCCGGGTGGCGCGCTACCTGCCCGACGGCACGTTCGACCGTGCGCTTTCGGTCGGTGGCCGGCACAGCAGCTGCCCGGTCTTCGGCGGGCCGGACCTGGACCGGATGTTCGTCACCACCGCCTGCCAGGGCATCGCGTCGCCCGATGCGGCGCAGGGTCTTCTGTACGAAGTCGACCCCGGCGTGCGCGGCTGGCCGGATGCCCCTGTCCTTATGGATAGCTGACCGCGCCCGAAAGATCACGATGATGTCACATTTTCCCCGATGACATCGGGGGCTCGGCGCACATAGAACGTCCTTCATATTCGGCCTCCGTCACTCCGGCGCGCCGGCCTCGGGACGACTGGAATGAGAAAACGCAAGCTGTCGGCGGATGTCGCAGGCGATGGGGATCCGCAATGTCAGGACAGGCAGTTCGTCACCGCGCTGGATCGCGGGCTGGATATCCTGCGGGCCTTCCGGCCTGACGACCATTCGGGCCTGGGCAACCGGGAACTGGCTGAACGGACCGGCATGCCCAATTCCACCCTGTCGCGGCTGACCTACACGCTGCTGCAATCGGGCTACCTGATCTATGACCGCGCCACCGGGCGCTACCGCATGGGCGTGCCGGTTCTGAGCCTTGGCTATGCCTGCCTGAGCGGCCAGCCGATCCACGCCATGGCCCAGGGCTTCATGCAGCAACTGGCCGATGCCTGCGGCGAAGGCGTCCAGGTCGCGCTTGGCGGGCGGGTCGGGTACACGATGATCTACCTCGCCAGCGCCCGGTCGCGCAGCGTGATCTCGCTGCAGCTCGACGTCGGGTCGCGCATTTCCCTGGCCCGCAGCGCGCTTGGCCGGGCCTATGTCGCGGGGTGCGAGATCGCCGAACGCGACGCGCTGCTGAACGACATCCGCGCCCACTTTGCCCCCGACGCGGCGCTGCGCCGGGAAATGGACCTGCGCCGCGCCATGGAACAGATCGCCACCCAAGGGTTCTGCACCAGCTACGGCGACTGGCAGCCCGGCGTGAATGCCGTGGGTGTGCCGTTCCGGTCGACCCGGGGCGGCGCGCAACAGCTGGCCTTTGCCCTTGGCGGACCGGCCAGCCACGTCACGCCCGCGCAGTTGCAGGACGACTTCGGCCCCCGGCTGGTGGCGCTGGTCGACACGCTGCGCCAGGGCACGCTCTGACACCGCCTGTCAAACGGGCAAATCCCGGCGATCCACCGCTTTCCAGAGGCCGCGCGCCTGCGCGCCCTCGTCACTGCCGCGCGCGGCGTTAGCCTGTCGCGATCCGGCGCACCGCCGGGGACGACAAGACGACAGGAGTATGCGCGGATGAAAGCGGTTCTTTTCCTCACTTCGGACGGCACGCCGGGCTCGACCATCATCGAAGACCGCCCGACCCCCGACCCGGGCCCCGGCGAGGTGGCGATCGACGTCATCTACGCCGGTCTGAACTTTGCCGACCTGATGATGCGCACCGGCATCTACCCCCATCCCAAGGGGTATCCGATGGTTCCGGGGATCGAGGCGTCTGGCACTGTCCGGGCGGTGGGCGCCGGCGTGACGCGGTATGCCCCGGGCGACCGCGTGGCCGCCTTCGTCTCCGAGGCAGGCGCCTTTGCCGAGGTCTGCGTGGTGCCCGAGGACTGGCTGATGCCCCTGCCCGACGACCTGACGCTCGAGGTCGGCGCGGCCTATCCGATCCAGGCCCTGACCGCCTGGAACCTTCTGCACGGCGTGGCCGACACGAAAGCGGGCGAGACCGTGCTGATCCATGCCATCGGCGGCGGCGTGGGGCTGTACCTGACCCAATTCGCCAAGCTGGCCGGAGCGACGGTGATCGGGACCGTCGGCACCAGGGGCAAGGAGGTCCGCGCGCTGGAATATGGCGCCGACATCGTGGTGAACCGGGACGAGACCGACTTCGTGCGGGTCGCGATGGAGGCGACGGACGGGCGCGGCGTGGACAAGGTGATCGACAGCACCGGCGCGTCGATCCTGGACCGCAGCTTTGACGCGATCCGCCCCCTGGGCCACGTGGTGAGCTACGGCGAGGCCGAGGGCAAGCCCTGGGACAACCTGTGGGAACGGCTGGTGCGCAAGTCGCTGACCTTTACGCGGATGCACCTGGGCCATTTCGACCGCAGCACGGAAGCCTGGAGGAAAAGCGTCGACGAGGTGGTCGGCGCGATCCGGTCGGGCGCCGTGAAGGTCCCGGTCGAGGGGATCTACCCGATGGAGGAGGTCGACGCGATGTTCGCGGCCCTTGCCTCGCGCCAGACCGCTGGCAAGCTGTTGATGAAGATCGGGTGAGCGGCGCATTTTCCGAGTCTCAGAAAATGCCCCCCGCCCCACCGTCTGGACCCGGCGAAGATCTGGGCCTTCGCCGGGCCGGTGCGATTTTCTGCCTTGGCAGAAAATGCTCAGCCCCCGCGCGCCGCGCGTTCGGAATGCGTCGCTCCGGCATCCACCGCGCCACCCGCGATGATCACACCGAAATCCGCGCGCGCGGTATCGAGCGACAGCAGATCGTCCAGCACATCCTCCAGCACCGCCTTGGGATCACGTTTCAACGGATCGCCATAGCCTCCGCCGCACGGCCCCTGCGCCACCAGCGCATCGCCCGCCTTCACCCGGTGATAAGGCAGCTTCGACGGCAGCGCCTTGTCCTCGCCTTCCACCGGATCCAGCGTCAGAACGGCCACGTGACCATCGGCCCCGCCATCGAAGCCCCAGGGCTTGAACCGGTGCCCTTCGCCCTCGATGGAAATGCCGGCATCTTCCAGGAACCGGAACACCCGCGTCGCCCCCAGCCCGCCGCGGTTTTCACCGGCGGCCATCCGATCCTCGCGCAGTTCGTAGGCCTCGACCCGGATCGGGATATGGCTTTCGATATCCTCGATCGGGTTGTTGCGCGTGTTGGCGTACAGCGTGTCGACCGCGTCCATCCCGTCCTTGTCATGTCGGCCGCCATAGGCGCCTTCCATGATCTCCATGTGGACCCAGTGCTGGCCTTCCTTCATGCCCGAAATCGCCACGACGCGCAGGTTGCCGATACCGGCGCTGACCTTGTCGGGCACCACCTGGGCCAGGGCCCGCATGACCGTGTCGGCCAGCTGGTTGCCCGGGCAGAACCGCGCGATGACCGGCGCCGGGAAGGTCGGGTTGGCCAGCGTGCCCTTCGGCGCCACGATCTCGATCGGTCGGGTCAGGCCCGCGTTCTGCGGGATCTCTCCGTACACGTCGCTGTCCAGAAGGATCGACCGGATCGTCAGCCAGATCGCGCAATCGACGGTGCCCACCAGCGGCATGTTGATCGGCTTGTCGTCCACCTGCGGGGCGGTGCCGGTCAGGTCCACGATCAGCCGATCGCCACGCACCTTCACCGTCGCCACGATGGGCAGCTCGCGCTTGGTCGGATCGGGATGGTCCAGGTAGCCATCGATCTTGGTCTCGGCCGTGTAATCGCCATCCGGAATGTCCAAGATCGCCGCCCGCATGAGGCGTTCGGAGTAATCCATCAGGTCCTCGAACGCGGCGACAACGGTGTCGTGCCCATAGCTGTCCACCAGCGCGACGAACCGCGCGGCACCGATGCGGCCGGCCTCGATCTGCGCCTCCATATCGCCCACGACCATGTCGGCGGCGCGGATGTTGGCGCGCAGGATGTGCCAGACGGCATCCACCCGCTTGCCTTCGTCAAAGACCTTGATCGCCTTGAACTGCAGCCCCTCGGCATAGGTATCCACCGCATCGACGATCCCGCAGGACCCGGGCGTCAGCGCGCCGATATCCAAGTGGTGTGCCGTGGTCGCCGACCAGCCGATCAGGTCGCCTTCGTGAAAGACCGGGATGCAGAAGGCCACGTCGGGCCCGTGGGATGCCCCGCCATAGGGATCGTTGTGCATGATCACGTCGCCGGGGCGCACCACCTCCCCGCGGGCCTTCATGACCTTGAGAATGTTCGCGATGTACCCCGGGATCGGCCCCGATTGCAGCGGCGTCGACATCTTGCATTCGCACATCTGCCGGCCTTCGGCATCGGTCAGCGCGGCACCGAAATCTTCGGATTCCCGAATGATCGAGGAATAGGACATGCGCATCAGCTTGTGCCCCATCTCGACCGCTATGTTTTCCAGCGCGCCCTGGATGACGGCGGCTGTGACAGGATCTACAGATTTTGTCATTTTGTTTCTCCCAGTCGAATCAAGACACTACCCGAAGGATGGATCTCGGCCACCGCACCGGGCGGCACGATTGTGGTGCTGTCGGTCTGAAGCAGGATCGCCGGGCCGTCAAAGGGCGTGGACACCGGCAGCTTCACGCGGCGATAGACCGGCGTGTCGAACGTCTTGAGCCCCTCTTCGGTGCGGAAGATCGACGGCTTGGTGCGCACCAGCGCCTCTTGCAGCGATCCGCCTTCGGGGGCCGAGAGGCTTTCGAGCTTGGGCAGCGACGCGGTGCCGACAAGACGGATGTTCACCAGCTCGATCGGGCTGTCGGTGAAGGCGTGACCGTATTCGCGGGCGTGGGCGGCGTGGAAATCCTCCCACAGTTTCGCCAGCATCGCGTCATCCACCGGACCGTCGGCGATGGGCACGCGCAGCTCGTAGCCCTGCCCCACATAGCGCAGATCGCCCAGCCGCTGATACCCGCGGCTATCCGCCGGCACCGCGTCGGCGTCGAAGCGGGCGGTCAGGTCGGTCAGCATGGCGTCCAGATCGCGGGTCAGACGCGCCTTGTCGATGCCGGATGACACCTGGAACTGGGTCCGGATCGCGTCGTATTTCAGGTCGGTGGTCAAAAGCCCCATGGCCGAGGTGATGCCCGGAAAGGGCGGCACCAGGACCTCGGGGATCGACAGCATCCTGGCCACCTCGGCCCCGGACAACGGCCCGGCCCCGCCCATCGCCACCAGCGCGAAACCGCGCGGGTCGATGCCTTTTTGCACCGTGCGCGACCGGATCGCGTTGGCCATGTTGGCGTTGACGATGGTCAGGATGCCTTCGGCCGCCTCGTGCAGCGACATGCCGACGGTTTCGGCAAAAGCGGCCACCGCCCTTTCGGCCGCTTCCGGGTCCAGCTTCATCGCGCCGCCCAGAAAGTCGTCGGGGTCCAACCGGCCCAGCACCAGGTTGGCGTCGGTCACGGTGGGCTCGGTCCCGCCGCGCCCATAGGCGGCCGGGCCCGGCACGGCGCCGGCGGATTGCGGGCCGACGCGGAAGGCGCCGCCGCGGTCGACATGGGCAATCGACCCACCCCCGGCGCCGATCGTGTGAATGTCGAGCATCGGTTGCAGCAGCGGGAAACCGGCGATCTGGGTGGACCGGGCGTCGGCCTCGGCGCATTGGCCATCGACCACGATGCCGATGTCGGCCGAGGTGCCGCCGATATCGAAGGTGATCAGCCGGTCCCGCCCGCATTGCGCGCCGATCCAGCCGCCGCCCAGCACCCCGGCTGCCAAACCCGACAGCAGCGTCAGCGCCGGTTTCTCGGACACCATCGCCGGCGTCGAAGCACCGCCGTTCGATGCCATGATCCTGAGTTCGCCCTTCACGCCCAGTGACTGCAGCGCAGCGCCCAGGTCGGCGATGTATTTCTTGACCTTGGGCCCCACGAAGGCCGCCAGCGACGCCGTGGTGAACCGTTCGAATTCCCGGAACTGCGGAGACACCAAAGCCGAGGTGGTCACGAAGGCATCGGGCATGACCTCCTCGACGATCTCCTTGGCGCGCAGTTCATGCGCCGGGTTGAGGTAGGAAAACAGGAAGCAGATCGCCACCGATTCAACGCCCGCCGCCTTCAGCTCCTCGGCGGCCTGACGCACGCCCGCCTCGTCCAGGGGCACCAGTTCCTGCCCGCTGGGGGGAACCAGGCGGCCGCCGACCGTCTTGCGGAACCGGCGTTTCACCAGGGGGCGCGCCTGCCAGGGGATGTCCTGCTGGATCGAATAATGCTGCGGCCGCTGGTGGCGGCCGATGTGGATGATGTCGCGAAACCCGTCGTTGGTGATCATGCCGGCCACCGCGCCCTTGCCTTCCAGCGCGGCGTTGGTCGCCGTGGTGGTGCCGTGAAACACGTTGGAAATCTCGGACGGCGCAACGCCGTTCTGTTCGCAGATCTCGCGCACCCCCTGCATGACGGCGCGCGACGGATCGTCCGGCGTGGTTGAGACCTTGTGAATCGCAAGGTCTCCGGTTTCGAGGTTACAATAGACGAGGTCGGTGAATGTGCCGCCCACGTCGACGCCAATGGTCTTCATGAAAGTCTTGCCCTTGTTGTCACGCGCGGACCTTAGCCAGATTGTCGACAATCTCGAACGCCTCGTAGATGATTTGTGCGCGCACCCCGGCCATCAGTCCCCTCGGCGCCCATTTCTAAGGCAAGGCGCCCGATGGTTCGGCGAATGGAGGGGATCTGGCAGCTGTATCAGGCGAAAACCGGCGCGATTCTGCCGGTTCAGCGGTCCGCGAGCGGCCTTTGCGGAACATTCTTGACCCTCTGGACAAAAACGAAGTGCCCAAGATCTGGGATATTCACGCAAGCGAGGTCATTTTTCAGGCATTTCCTCTGGTCATGACACAAGGATCTGGTGAAGTCTTGGACAGATCGGGCGCCAAACCCAAGATCCGGGCAAAAGCGTCTTCGCGAAGAACAAAGACCAAATGGGGAAAACACGTGCGCAATCCGCTCGACCTTGAACTGGTGTCGGTCACCAAACGCTATGGAGACGTGGTAGCAGTCGATGCCGTGTCGCATCTGTTTCACCAGGGCACCTACGCCTGCCTTCTTGGTCCCTCGGGCTGCGGGAAATCGTCGACCCTGCGGATGATCGCCGGCCACGAAAGCACCAGCGACGGCGCAATCGTGCTGAACGGCAAGGACATCGCCCACCTGCCCCCCGCCAGGCGCGGCACCGCGATGATGTTCCAGAGCTATGCGCTGTTCCCGCACATGACCGTTCTGGACAACGTCGCCTTCAGCCTGAAGATGAAACACGTCGACAAGGCCGAACGCCACGCCAAGGCGCACAAGATGCTGGAACTGGTCAGCCTGGATGCCCTGGCCGACCGCCTGCCCGCGCAATTGTCGGGCGGCCAGCAGCAGCGCGCGGCGCTGGCGCGCGCGCTGATCACCGATCCCCAGGTGCTGTTGCTGGATGAACCCCTGTCCGCGCTGGATCCGTTCCTGCGCATCCGCATGCGGTCGGAACTGAAGAAGCTGCAGCGCGAGCTGGGCATCACCTTCATCCACGTGACCCACGGCCAGGACGAGGCGCTGGCCCTGGCGGACGAGGTCGTGGTGATGAACAATGCGGTCATCGAACAGGCCGGTTCCGCGCGCGACGTGTTCAACGCGCCGACGACGGAATTCGTCGCCAGGTTCCTGGGCGGGCACAACGTGATCAGGCTGGACGGCAAGGCCTATGCGATCCGGTCCGACCGGGTGCGCATGGTGGCTCCGGATGTGGACGGCATCGACACCAACGTGATCTCGGTCGAATTCCTGGGCACCCATGTGGCCGTGTCGCTGGCCACGGCGGATGACAATTCGATCACCGCCATGGTCCCGGAAGAAACCTTCTATGCCGCGCCGCTCGAACCCGGCGGCGCGTTCCGCGCCGGCTGGGCCCGCGGTGACCTGCATCCGCTGTCGGCCTGACCGCCAACACAAACCGCCAACCGACAGCCACAAAAATACCCAACAGAGGAGTTTCCCATGTCTGATACCACCAAGAAGACCGGCATCAGCCGCCGCGCGGTCCTGAAGGGTGCCGCCGCGACCGCCACTGCCGCCGGCGCCTCGACGCTCGGCGCACCGATGATCTGGGCCCAGAACATCAAGGACGTGGTCCTGCGCCAGTCCGGCACCGGCGTTTCGGCATTCAACGAGATCGCCCAGAAGGTGAAGGAAGACCTTGGCTTCACGCTGGAAATGACCGCGCTTGATTCCGACGCCGTGGCACAGCGCGTCGCCACCCAGCCCGGATCGTTCGACATTGCCGACATCGAATACTGGATGTGCAAGAAGGTCTGGCCGGTCGGCAACCTGCAGGGCATGGATGTCAGCAAGATCGCCAATTACGACAAGATCGTCGGCATCTTCAAGGACGGCAAGCTGACCCCGGAATCGGTCATCGCCCAAGGCACCGCGCCCCACACCGTGGGCTTTGTCGAAGCCGTCGACGGCAAGACCTTCGCCGACAGCCAAACCGACTGGATGACGCTGATCCCGACGATCTACAACGCCGATACGCTGGGCATCCGCCCCGACCTGATCGGCCGGCCGATCAACAACTGGTCGGAACTGCTGAACCCCGAATTCGCCGGCAAGGCATCCATCCTCGACGTGTCGTCGATCGGCATCATGGACATGGCCATGGTCTGTGAATCCATGGGCGAGATCACCTATGGCGACAAGGGCAACATGACCAAGGAGGAGATCGACAAGACCATCGCGATCTTCACCGAGGCCAAGAAGAACGGCCAGTTCCGCGCCTTCTGGAAGACCTTCGACGAATCCGTGAACCTGATGGCCTCGGGCGAAGTCGTGATCCAGTCGATGTGGTCGCCCGCCATCACCGCCGTGCGCTCGCAGGGCATTCCCTGCGTCTACCAGCCGCTGGAAGAAGGCTATCGGTCCTGGGGTGGCGGCATCGGCCTGTCGGCCGCGCTGTCGGGCCTGCAACTGGACGCGGCCTACGAATACCTCAACTGGTACCTGTCGGGCTGGGTCGGCGGCTTCCTGATGCGCCAGGGCTATTATTCGGCCGTGCCGGAAACGTCGAAGGAATTCATGACGGCCGACGAATGGGGCTACTGGTTCGAAGGCAAGCCGGCGGAATCCGAAATCATGAACCCGCAGGGCGTCAAGATGGAAGACGCCGGCGCCGTGCGCGATGGCGGGTCGTTCTACGACCGCATGGGCTCGGTCGCGTGCTGGAACTCCGTCATGGACGAAAACCAGTACATGGTCCGCAAATGGAACGAATTCATCGCATCGTGATCCGCACATGACCGCACCTGACCATACGGTCGCGAATGGGTCCGCTTCCTCGCAAGAGGAAGCGGCCTCCGCCAGGCCGAGCCTTTTCCGCCGTCTTCTCAGCGACGGCTTCACCAGCTGGGCACTTGCCACGCCGGTGACGCTTGTCCTGGCGTTCTTCCTGCTGGCCCCGATCGGCATGATCGTGGCGGTCAGCTTCTGGGGATCGACCAGCTTTTCGATCTACCCGGATTTCATCTGGGACAATTACGAATATCTTCTTGGCTCTCCAGTCACTTACAAGGTGTTCTTCACAACGCTGAAATTCGCCTTCCTGACCTGGATCATCAGCCTGGTGATCGGGTTCACCGTCGCCTATTACCTGACCTTCCACATCCGCACCCTGACCTGGCAGATCGCCCTGTTCCTGCTGTGCACGATCCCGTTCTGGACGTCGAACATCATCCGCATGATCTCGTGGATCCCGTTCCTGGGCCGTCACGGCATCGCCAACCAGACGCTGATGAACCTTGGCATCACCAGCGAACCGCTGGAATGGCTGCTGTATTCGCAGTTCTCGGTGACGCTGGCCTTTGTGCATCTTTACACGCTGTTCATGGTGGTGCCGATCTTCAACACCATGATGCGCATCGACAAATCCCTGATCGAAGCGGCCTATGACGCCGGCGCAAACGGCATCCAGATCCTGACCAACGTGATCATTCCGCTGTGCAAGCCGGGGATGATGATCGGGTCGATCTTCGTGATCACGCTGGTGATGGGCGACTTCATCACCGTGCGCTTCATGTCCGGATCGCAAATCGCCAACGTCGGGCGCCTGATCTCCAACGACATCGCGCTGCTGGCCTATCCCAGCGCCGCCGCCACCGCCGTGGTTCTGCTGATCACCGTGCTGATCATGGTCGCGATCATGCTGCGCTTCGTCGATATCCGGAAGGAGCTCTGACATGTCCGACGGCAAACGCCCCGGGTCCTTCTACGTGCTGACCGCGGTCTTCATCCTCTTCGTGATATTCCTGTACGGGCCGACGATCACCATCGGGATCCTGTCCTTCCAGGGCCCGGACGGCGGCCTGACCTTCCCGATGCGCGGTGTCTCGCTGCACTGGTTCCATGAATTGTTCGCCCAGCAAGCGGTCGGCGACATCTGGGGATCGTTCGGGCGCAGCTTCATTCTGGGCATGATGGTGATGGCGACAACCGTCGTTCTGTCCGTCATGGGCGGCCTGGCCTTCCGCCGCCGCTTCAAGGGCTCGACGGTGCTGTTCTACGTCATCATCGCCTCGCTGGTGATCCCGTCGATCCTGGTGTCGCTGGGGATCGGCCTGCTGTTCAGCCAGGTGCTGGGATGGCAGGTGCGCTGGACGACCTCCGGCTTCGGCGCCCAGCTGACATGGACCCTGCCCTTCGGACTGCTGATCATGTTCGCGGTCTTCAACCGGTTCGATCCGTCGTACGAGGAAGCGGCCCGCGACCAGGGCGCCAACCCCTGGCAGGTCTTCCGCCACGTGGTCCTGCCGCTGATCGCGCCCTCGCTGATCGGCGTCGCGCTGTTCGGCTTCACGCTCAGCTACGACGAATTCGCCCGGACCCTGATGACGTCGGGCAGCAAGAACACGCTGCCGCTGGAAATCTTCGGGATGACGACGAACGTCACGTCTCCGGTGCTTTACGCGCTGGGGACGCTGACCACGTTCTTCTCGTTCCTGGTGATCGGCACCTTCATCGTGATCGCCCTGATCGCGCAGAAACGCCGGGCCAAACGCGCCAGCGACGCGGGCCAGGGCCTGGTGTGACGCCGATGAAGATCGCCGTCATCAATCCGAACTCGACGGTGTCGATGACCGACAAGATCGCCGACGCCGCCCGCGCCGTCGCCGGCCCGGACGTCGAGATCCAAGGACGGACCTGCGCCGGCAGCCCGGCCTCGATCCAGGGGGCGGCCGATGGCGAGGCCGCCGCGCCGCATCTTCTGGCGGAACTGAAACAGGCCGAGGCCGACGGCGCGCAGGCCGTGGTCATCGCCTGTTTCGACGACACCGCGCTGGCGCAGGCCCGCCGGATCACCGACATGCCGGTGATCGGCATCGGCGAGGCCGGCTATCACGCGGCGATCCTGATGGGCAAGAAATTCACCGTGGTGACAACGCTTTCGGTCTCGGTCCCGGTGCTGGAACAGAACCTGGTCGATTACGGGCTCGCGTCCCATTGCCTGAAGGTGCGCGCCTCCGAGGTGCCGGTGCTGGACCTTGAAAAACCCGGTTCCGACGCGCGTGAGAAAATCTCAGCCGAAATCGCCCGCGCCATCGCCGAAGAGGGCGCCGGCGCCATTGTTCTTGGCTGTGCCGGCATGGCAGATCTGGCCGCAGACCTGTCCCGGGACCACGGCGTCCCGGTCATCGACGGGGTCGCCGCCGCCACCGGGCTTGCCCGGACACTGATAGGCCTGCGCGCCTGAAAGGAACCACCGAATGCCACGTTACGTCATGACCGCGTCTGCCCAGATGGGCCCGATCTCGAAATCCGAAACCCGCAAGGATACGGTCAAACGCCTGGTCGAGATGATGCGCGAGGCCAAGGGCCGAGGCTGCGACCTTGTCGTCTTCACCGAACTTGCGCTCACCACCTTCTTCCCCCGCTGGGTGATCGAGGACGAGGACGAGCTGGACAGCTATTACGAGACCGAGATGCCGGGGCCCGCGACGCTGCCCCTGTTCGAGGAATCCGCCAGGCTGGGCATCGGGTTCTACCTGGGCTACGCGGAGCTGGTGATCGAGAACGGGGTCAA
Source organism: Marinibacterium anthonyi (assembly GCA_003217735.2). Lineage (GTDB taxonomy): Bacteria > Pseudomonadota > Alphaproteobacteria > Rhodobacterales > Rhodobacteraceae > Marinibacterium > Marinibacterium anthonyi. The sequence continues at coordinate 3,020,769 of CP031585.1, forward strand.
GCGGCGCTACAACACCGCGATCCTGGTGGATCGGACCGGTACGATCATCGGCAAGTACCGCAAGGTCCACCTGCCCGGCCATTCCGAACCGCAGCCGGGGCGTGATTTCCAGCACCTGGAAAAGGCCTATTTCGAACCCGGCGACCTGGGCTTCCCGGTCTATCGCGGGTTTGGCGGCATCATGGGCATGGCGATCTGCAACGACCGTCGCTGGCCGGAAACCTACCGCGTCATGGGCCTGCAGGGCGTGGAAATGGTCATGCTGGGCTACAACACCCCCTTCGGCCATGCGCTGGACCCGGCGGCCGACGCGCTGACGCTGTTTCACAACCACCTGTCGATGCAGGCCGGCGCCTACCAGAACGCGACCTGGGTCGTGGGCACCGCCAAGTGCGGGAACGAGGAAGGGTCCGTCATGGGCGGCCAGTCGGTGATCGTCGCGCCCTCGGGCGAGATCGTCGCGCAGGCCTTCACCATGGAGGACGAGGTCATCACCGCGAAATGCGACCTGGATGCCGGCAACCTCTACCGCGAGACGGTGTTCAATTTCGCCGTCCACCGGCGGCCCGAACATTACGGGCTGATCGTGGAACGCACGGGCGCCATCCCGCCCGCGGAATGATCTGCTGACTGACAGAACCGGGAGACACCCAATGCCCAAGAAAATCATGTGCGCCTTCGGCACCGACATCGACTCGGTCGCCGGCTGGATCGGATCCTACGGCGGCGGCGACAGCCCCTCCGACATCCAGCGCGGCATCTTCGCCACCGAAGTCGGCATTCCGCGCCTGCTGAAGATGTTCAAGAAGTACGACCTGCAGACCACCTTCTTCATCCCCGGACACAGCCTGGAAACCTTCCCCGACCAGATGAAGATGATCGTCGATGGCGGTCACGAGGTCGGCGCCCACGGCTATTCCCACGAAAACCCCGTGGCGATGACGCCGACCCAGGAAGAGGACGTGCTGGTCAAGTCGATCGAGCTTATCGAAGGGCTGACCGGCAAGGCCCCGCGCGGCTACGTCGCCCCCTGGTGGGAGATGTCGAATTCCACCGCGGCGCTTCTGGCCAAGCACGGTTTTTCCTATGATCACAGCCAGATGTACCGCGACTTTCAACCGTTCTACGCCCGTGTCGGCGACGAATGGACGGTGATCGACTACACCAAGCAGGCGTCGCACTGGATGACGCCCCTGAAGCACGGCAAAGAGGTCGACCTGGTCGACATCGCGGCCAACTGGTACACCGACGACCTGCCGCCGATGATGTTCATCAAGAAGTCGCCGAATTCGCACGGCTTCGTCGATCCCCGCGTGATCGAACAGATGTGGAAGGACCAGTTCGACTGGGTCTACCGCGAGATGGATTATGCCGTCTTCGCCTTCACCATCCACCCCGACGTATCGGGCCGGCCGCAGGTTCTGCTGATGCTGGAACGGCTGATCGAATACATGAACGGCTTTGATGGCGTGGAATGGATGACGTTCGAAGACATCGCCGCCGATTTCCGCGCGCGGTATCCCTTCGACAGCGACAAGCGCCCCGAGGTCATCTGATGTGTTCCTCCTGCGGGTTCCCTTCGGCGCCCGGTCACTGGACCGAGGCCGGGGCGCCCACGCCCGGCGACCGCATGCGCGCCCGCTTCCGGCGGGCGCAGGCGGCGTCGGTCCTGTTGCAGGCCTATGGGCTGACGGCGCGGGACGATGGCGCGGTGCCGGGGGTGCAACTGTCGTCGCGCACCGGGGCCACGCAGATCGTGCCGGATTTCGATGCCGTCTGGACCGAGGCCGCGCGCATGGCCGGCCAGCCCATCGACCCGCTGAGCGACCGGTTCCTTGACGACGCCTGATTTCGGTGCCGATCGCCTGAAACTGGTCCTTGTCGGCGGCTACCTGGGCGCCGGCAAATCCACCTGGCTGCGCCATCAGCTTTACGCCGGCACCTTCCAGGCCCCTCACCTGATCATCAACGAAGCCGCGGAACTGGCGGTCGACGATGCGATCTTCGCCGACCGCTATCCTGTCACGCTCCTGTCAGGCGGCTGCGCCTGTTGCGACGGGCGCGAGGCCTTGCTGACAGCCCTGCGTCAGTTGTGCGACCAGCGCAGCCGCGCGGCCGGCCCGCAAGGGCGGACAAGCCTCGCCGTGCTGGAAACCAGCGGGCTCGCCGATCCGGGCGCAATCGCCCAAGCCCTGCGCGCCGACCCGATGCTGGCCTTTCACCTGGCGTTGTCGGAAACCATCGTCCTGGTCGATGCCCAGAACGGCGCCGCGCAACTGGCCAGCGAACCGCTGGGCCGCGCCCAGATCGAAGCCGCCGACCGGCTGGTGCTGACCAAAACCGACCTTGCCGCGCCCGATGACACCGCCCGCCTGATCGCCACGCTGAGGCGCCTCGCCCCCGGCGCCGCAATCACCGCCGACATCCGGGGCGAAGCCACCGCCCTGCCCGATGCCATCGACGCCGCCCCCCTGCCGCTGGCCAAAGACGACAGGGCCCCGATCCAGCCCGTTCAGATCACCCTGCCCGAAGGTCTGGACTGGGCCGCCTTCGCCGTCTGGCTGTCGGCCCTGCTGACGGCCCATGGCAACGACATCGTCCGGGTGAAGGGAACCGTGCAGACGCCGGCGGGCCGCCTGCTGCTGCAGGGCATCCGCACCCATGTCCAGCCGCCCGAGATCCTGCCCGACAGCGACCTGGCCCGCGACGGCACCATCGTGCTGATCGGGCGCAATATCGACGCCGAACGCATCACCCGCTCGATCACCCGCTTCGCCGCCCCGCTTTTGTGATCACAAAGACCAGGAACTTGCCCCAACCCCGGCGTGAGAGCGCCAACAACCGCCCGCGTCACATTGATAAAGCCGCATCGCGCCTATAAGGACGTCTCGGAGATACGTCCAAACGGAAACCGATCCGCCAGCCCGTCCAGACCCCGCAGGGGCATCCAGACGGTGCGCGGATCAAGCCACCCGAGTTTGACAAAAGGGACCTCAGAATGGCCGACGACACCTTCCCGGATATTGTGTATACCACGGTAGACGAAGCCCCGGAACTTGCCAGCGCCTCGCTTCTTCCGATCATCCAGGCCTTTGCCAGCGCTGCCGATGTGACCGTGGGCACCCGCGACATCTCGCTTGCCGGGCGGATCATCGCAACCTTCCCCGACTACCTGACCGACGCGCAACAGCAGTCCGACGACCTGGCCGCGCTTGGCGAATGGGTCAAGACACCGCAAGCCAACGTCATCAAGCTGCCGAACATCTCGGCTTCGGTGCCGCAGCTGGTCGCGGCCGTGAAGGAACTGCAATCCCAGGGCTACGCCCTGCCCGACTATCCGGAAACGCCCGCGACCGACGAAGAAAAAGACGTCCGCGCGCGCTATGACACGATCAAGGGCTCGGCCGTGAACCCGGTCCTGCGCGAAGGCAACTCGGACCGCCGCGCCGCCGTTGCCGTCAA